>DASZXD010000115.1:0-26825 GCA_035546015.1 Occallatibacter sp. | reverse complement strand
CCTGTGAATGCGCTTTGGTTTGCAGCGCTTGGGCCGATGCTCAACGATTGCTGCGAGACGCCGTTGTCAGATCCGTAAGCACCGAGAATGTCGACTATGGTGATGCCCGGGAAATACGAGCCGAAGCCGGAGGTCATGCCGGCTACCGGAGTTCCCGACTGGCCGGGAGCCCAGAGCTGATCGTTGGTGCTGTACGCTTTCTCGCGAAGAACACCGACAGTCTCCGTAACGCTGAAGCTTGAGCCCAGAGTTTGAATGTTGGTGATGGAGCCCACCTGTGCGCCGGCATCGAGATGCTCGGTGAATCCGGGGACATTCGAGGTTGCATACGGCGTGCTGTTGGGGTCGTGCTGCCAATAGTATTTGAAGCTGACTTGATCCTTCTTTGTGGGGTTCCAGTCGAGATTAGCGACAACCTGATCGGCGGTGAAGTAGGAGGTGCCTGACTCAAAGGCATTTGCCGGAGAGAGAGGATCGGGAGTGTGGCCGTTGTCGTTGGGAATGAGCCACTGGCCGTTGGGCAGTTTCGCTTTCAAAAGATCCAGAGCCAGAGGATTGTTGTTCCAGTCTGACGCTGCCACTGAAAACCCATTCTCGGCGTCTGTGTCGCCCCAGTACTTGTCTGTGAGCGTGGCCAACTGGCTCGGATCAAGCCGGTTGGTATCGTTGAGTCCTGGCGGGACAGCGAGAAGCGTGTCGCCGGTTTCCTGATCGGAGACGTGCAGGTGCTGGTAAGCGAGGAAGCCGAAGAGCTTGTCTTTGATGATTGGGCCGCCGAAGGTGCCGCCGGCAGTGTACCGGTGAAGCTGAGGGTTTTTGTCTTCGTCCGGTATGCCCGAGTTGTTTTTGAAGAAGAATGGCGCGGCGTTAAGCCAATTGGTTCCGCGGCGTCCATACAGATTCCCATGAATGGAGTTGCTGCCGGAACTGGTGCTCATGTCGATGTGTGCGCCGCTGGCTGAGCCCTGCTGTGCATCGTACATTGAGGCATTTACGCGTACTTCCTGCAGCGTTTCTGGAGCGGGTGTGGGCATTGCGTTACCAATGGAAAGATAGACCGACGAGGCGCTCTGCTCTACGCCCGCGCTGGAGTTGCCATTGCCGGTGTTGTTGACCACGCGCGAAGATTCCACCTGGCTGGTGCTCTTGCCGTTAAATAGGTTACTGGTGTCTACGCCGTTGAGGAGAAACTCATTCGATGTGTCGCGCTGGCCGTTGGCCCAGATGGGCGCGTTGCCCATGCCGCTATTGACGCCGGTGCCGCCTGATAGCTCCGCATTTACGCCCGGAGAGAGAATCGCGAGGCCTGTAAAGCTGCCTGTAGGCAGCGGAACCGAATCGATCTGCTCCTTCTCCATTACGTAACCATTTGTCGTGTCCACTGCATTCATCAGCGGCACGGCCTCCACTTCTACCGTCGTGCTAGCCTGCCCAACTTTGAGAGCGGCATTCACTGAGGCTGTGCGGTTGGCTTGCACCGTGATGTGAGGTGTTTTCTGCGCCTCGTATCCATCCGCAGCGAAAGTCAGCGTGTAGCTGTCGATGGGCAAGTTCACAAATGAGTAAGTGCCAGTGGCGTTGGTCTTCGTGGTGCGAGTGAGCGCAGTTTGCTCATCGATTGCCGTAACCGTCACGTTGGGGATCACGCCGCCTGAGGCATCTGTCACCTCACCCGTAATTCCGCCAAGTGTTTGCTGTGCCTGCAAGGAGATACTGCACAGCGCAACGGCCGCCACAAGCGCAAGCAACCGGGGAAGAAGAGACTGGAATTTTTGCATCGGGTGCCTCAAAGTGACCGACCTCGGAATAGAGATATCCCCATAGATTTTTGAGACGCAAAGACAAGCCGTTGAAAAAGAAGAGTTCTGTGCTTCAGATTGACCAAACTCATAAAACGGGAAATGTGGAACTGTAACGGGTGCAGCTCGTCCCTGGATCCGGTCCTGTTAGCACTACGGAGTGTGCATATAGTACCGGGAAACACATAAAGTTCCCATAAGTTTTCGGGCAGGTGGGAGCGGCAGCGCGGTTCTATGCCGCAGGCAGTGTTGAGACATGAGCCTGCACGATGCGCCAGCCTTCCGGAAAGCGGACCCAGACCTGGCTCTGTCTTCCGCCCGTCTTGCGCTCGGGATCTCCAGGCGTAACCCGTTCAAACTCCAGCGTGATGCTGGCGAAGTCGCGGCCGAAGCTTACGATGTCCATCCTCGTGACCGTTCGGGCAAGGTTTGCGGCCGGGCGCGACTTGCGAAAGGCCGCCAACTCGTCCGGCCCGTAAAGATTCTCGTTGGCGCCGAACCGCATCACTTGCGGTCCGGCCCAGAACATTTCCACCAGTTTTTCCACATCGTTTGTCACGAGTGCTTGTTCATACTCCGGGTAGAGCGCGCTCAACTCAGCGATGACTGCAGGATCGTTGACGGTCATAGGGCAGGGAACAGCTCGATACCGGGAAGCACCTGTTTGGCCAGTGCGGCACTCACCGTGTGTACAGGCTCGTTGACCACCTGACTCAGCCGCAGACGCAGCGCCACGCTGCACAGGATGTAGGCGTGCACGTCGCTCATGCCGCAACGGCTCACGAGCAGATCGATCATGCGGCCGGTGGCTGCACGCGCAGCTTCTGCCAGATCGGGTCCGGTTTCCACCACGACCCAGGAGTCGGAGACCGAGTCGGGCGCAACGGAGTCGCTTGAGTCGACAAGCGGTCCAGCGAGCGGCTGGTTTTTATGCAGATGGAAGCGCAGCGTTATGTCCAGCGGGCACTCGATGCCGTTGATACACACTTCGCCGTCGCCCTGAGCTGCATGTCCGTCGCCGCAACTGAAGAGCGCGCCGCGGTTGAAGATGGGCAGAAACAGCCGCGAGCCTGCGCAGAGCTCGCGCACATCGAGGTTGCCGCCAAAGGGTCCCGGAGGTCGCGTGCGAAACGATCCGTCTTCCGCACGCGCCACGCCCATTACGCCGAGGAATGGCCGCACAGGCACAATGGCTGGAGCAAGTGAGCTGGTCGACTCCCCGTCAAGCTGCCAGTGAAACAGATACGGTTCGTGAAAGCGATCCTTGAGAAAGCCCAGGCCTTCCACGATGCTCGACCATCCCCAGCCGGAGTGACGCGTGGCCAGCACATCCACTTCGAGCACGTCGCCCGGTTCTGCGCCTTCAATCCAGATAGGGCCTGTAAGCGTATGAATGCGTGTGCGGTCGATCTTGAGATATTCCGCTGTTGTCATGCCGGGCTTTACCTGCCCACCACTCGCGTCTACACACTCGATCTGCACCTCGTCGCCGGGTTCGATGCGCAGTCGCGGTTCGAGTGCGCGATCCCATACCGAATGAGTCGGCTCAGCCTTCAGTTCGTGCTCTTTCATGGCTCGCTCACCCGCACGCTCATCTGTACTTCAACCAATGCATTGCGAGGCAGTGCATTCACGCCCAGGGCGGCCCTCACGTGCCTGCCCGCCTCGCCAAAGACCTGCACCAGCAGATCGGAGCAGCCATTGATGACCTCAGGCGAGTTGCCAAAGCCCGGCGCGGCGTTTACATAACCGTTCACGCTGACCACTTCGGCCACGCGGTCCAGCGAGCCGAGTTCGCGCCGGATGACGGCAAGCTGCGTGAGCGCACAGGCACGCGCCGCTGCGTAACCATCCTCCACAGTGCGGTCCACGCCCGCCATGCCGGTAATAATGCCGTCGGGACTTGTGGAGACAACGCCGGAGAGATAGAGCATCGATCCCACGCGCTTTGTTGGAACGTAAGTGCCACCCGGTGCCGGCGGCGGGGGCAGCTCGATGCCGAGTGAGGCCAGAGTTTTTTCAGGAGATTCCATAGCAGGACTGTAGCATGCACGGAGAGATTTTTCTTTGGGCATTCGCGGCTGTCACGTTAGCATGAGCCATGCTCAGGGTTCTGTTCGGTTTGCTCATGGCGGCTTTAATGACCGTTTCTGTTGCCGTTCATCCGCAATCCATCCTGCGCACACAGCGCATTTCACCCGGTGATCTCGAAGTGGGCGGCGAACTCGCCGGCCTTCCGCCCGGTTCCACGCGCTACGTTCGCTACAACGATTTGCTCAAGCTGCCGCAAGAGACCTATACAGTCACCGACGACCCGAACTTGCCGCGCAATACCACCATCAGCGGCGTGGCGCTCACCACGCTTGCGCGTCTCTTCGGCGAGTCGCCGCGTTCTACGCTTATCGTCGCCATCGGCTACGACCGCTACCGAACCAACTATCCCCTCGACTATCTGGCTGCGCATCACCCATTGCTTGTCCTGCGCATCAACGGCCAGTTGCGCAATAAATGGCCGCGCTCCACGAGTGGAGGCTCGCTCGCTCCCTATCTCATCTCGCATCCGTTTTTTAAACCGGCATTCAAAGTGCTGTCACACGAAGATGAGTTGCAGATTCCCTACGGCGTGGTTCGTCTCGAGTTTCGCCGAGAAGCAGTCGTTTTTGGAGCTATTCGGCCACGTGGCAACTGGCCTGCTGGCTCGCCAGTCGATCAGGGGTACCGCATCGCGCGGCAAGACTGCTTCCGCTGCCACAACAGCGGCCCTGAAGGCGGTCAGATGGCTGGGAAAAGCTGGACCGAACTTGGCTCCATTGCGCAATCGGATCCTGAGCGCTTCATGCGTATCATTCGCAACCCCGCGTCCGTTGCCGCGGGCGCAAAGATGCCTGGCGAACCCGGCTACGACCGCGCCACGCTCGAAGCCTTGACTGCATACTTCAGAACTTTCGCGCCGCGACCGCACCGATGACAGGAGAGGACATGATTCCGCGCATTGCAAAGATATCGCTGGTTGCAGGTGTCGCCATCTTTTATTCGCTTGTCGTTTTCAATAACCTTACCGATTACGAATCGAACTACCAGTTTGTGCACCATGTGCTCATGATGGACACAACCTTTCCCGGCAACCAGGGCATGTGGCGAGCCATCAATGCTCCGGTGGTACATACGGTGTTTTACATCGGCATCATCGCGTGGGAGATTGTGACCACGCTGCTGCTGTGGTGGGGCGCTGCACGCATGTTTGCCGCGCTTAACGCTACGGCGCGTCGATTTCATGCCGCCAAACAGATTGCGACGGCTGCGCTGACGCTTTCTTTGCTGATGTGGCTGGTGGCTTTTATCGCCGTTGGCGGCGAATGGTTCCTGATGTGGCAGTCGCATATGTGGAACGGCCAGGATGCTGCAGGGCGCAACTTTGTTGTGGTCGGTATTGTGCTGCTGATCCTGATGCAGCCCGAAGCAGAAAATTTCAGCTGAGCGACGAGTCTTCAACGGACGGAGCCGTTTTGCGCCGTACCGCGTACCATGCAATGCCGGCGGTAATATAGGCAAGATAGATATAAGGAATGCGTGCGTGGACAACATCTGAGGTCGAGCGAACGTCGAAGATCGCAATGAGCAGAACTGCCACGACTGCAAGCACGCTGACAGCAGCCACCATATGCGAGTGCTGACCCAGTGCACGCCGTGCAAATGGCAGCGCCAGCGCGACCAGGGCATAGGCCGTGAGAAATCCAAAGACCGAGAGCGACCCAAGCAGGTCGTACATCTCGGAGCCGCCGAAGCTGCGCATTGCCATCACGGCTGTTGCCAGAAACATCAGCGTTGTTGAGAACAGGATTGCGACTCCCGGTGTTCCATGCCTGGGGTTGGTGCATTCCAGAGAAGCCGGCAGCAGCTGCTGCCTCGCCATGCGCATCAGCACGCGTGCCGCAGCCGTGGTACAGGCCAGCACGCAGGCAAACATGCTTATTGCGGCGCCAAAGTCGATGCCTACACCCAGAGGCGAGATGCCGGCCCTGACCGCCAACTGATGCAGCGGGCTTGCCGCGTTGCTAAGGCTGTTGGCTTCGCCGTGAAAGCCAAGCACTTCAGAGTAGGCGCACAACATAAAGAAACAGCCCACAAACAAAGCGCACTGAAGCACTGCACGCGGAATGGTACGCAACGGATCGCGTGCTTCGACTCCCAGCGTGGTGGCACTTTCAAAACCGACGAAACTGAAGATGGAAAGCACGAGCGCGGGACCGAGATTCGAAAACGATGTGCCGCGAAGCATGAACTGCTCGGGATCGAAGTGGAAGCCGAGATGAATCGGCAGCACGATGAGCACAATTAAGATCAGACTGACTGAAGCCGCTTCGATCCACAGCATCATCTCGGCTGAAAGCTTCACATCGCGATAGGCGACGTATCCGGCTATGCCACAGACAACTGCAAGAGTAGGAATCGCCGGCGGCGACCAGTGAAAGAATTGCATCCCGAGCACATTTGTGTAATAGAGTGCTCCACCTGCCACCGAAGCGCCGGTTGCGAGATACGCCAGCAGCAACGCCCATGCGGCGGTTACGCCGAACACCGGCGGCAGTGTGTTTGCCGTGTAGGTGTAGAGCGACCCCGGCGATGCGGAGAGCCGTGCAAAGCGACTCACACAAAAGCCGACAAGAAGAATTGCCGCGGTCGCCAGCAGATAGACAAACCATGTAGCGCTACCGGCAAGCGCGAACACCAGCGGAATCGTCAGCGAAGGCGTAGTCGACGGCGCAATTGCCGAAATCGATTGAGCGAGCGTTTCCACCGGGCCCAGCACGCCGGTGTGCAGGCCGTAGCTTTCGTTCTCGCCATTCTCGGTGCGCACTCGGACTGCCGTGCTCGTCTCGCCGGTCACTCATCCGCCTTTCAGAAGATAAATTGAAGCTATCGTTCGATTGTGGCTTCGATGTAGCCATGCGGCTCATCTATGGGAACAAAGATGTGATTTGGATTATCTTGCCCGAAGGGGCTCAGGTCCGCAAGCAGATGATGCAGATTCGGCATGGTGAGATGAATCCGCTCGATCTCCGGCGCTGCCGCGAGCGCAGCCTTACCCATATCGAACAGGGTGTGCTGTACGCTCATGCTCATATGCCCGGCAAATTCCTTGAGCAGCGCGGCAACGATGCGTGCGCGCACCGCAGCAAAATCTGCCGAAGGCTGAGTGTAATCCCACGTCACCGTTGCACGCGTACCAAAGATGCGGTCCGTTGCCGGCTTCAGCGTCGTCAGCTTGTCCTTAATGTAGCCGGTGAAGGCTGATTTCGTTGTTTTCAGGATGGTGAGCCCATCCACGCCGGACGCGATCTTCCACGCGCTGTCCTTTTCCTTCACTGCGTTCACGGTCTGCACCTCGGGCCCACCCATCTTGAATGTCGTTGGCTCAGGCTGACTATCGATAATGATCCGTTCCCATGACTTCTCGTCGATCTCGACGCTTACCTTTGATACCTGCGGATTGTTCCTCAGCAGGTAATCGCCGAGTTCCATCGCAAACTCCTCGAGCGTCGCAGCCTTCGAGTCGCGTGCTATCGAATACACAGTATTCTTCATCGTATCTGTGGGCAGAATGCAGCTATTATCGGCTTCCGTAAAACTAATCCCGAAATCGCCGTGCAGCAACACACGCACTGTCCACTCATTGAACTCGTGGATGTCATCATGCCGTGTGATGCGTGACAGCCGGACGCGCGATTTTCCGTAGCGATTCTCCCCCAATGTTGCCATTGTGCAGCTTCCCCCTGTCTTAGCTTCCTCGATAGGTTGTGTAGCTGTTGTCGCTTAGCAGCAGCGGAAGGTGATAATGCTCGTCGCCGCTACAGGTAAAGGTGATCTGAATCTCGGGATAAATGCTCTTGCGTCCGTGACGCGCGAGGTATGAGCCAGTTTCAAAGGTGAGCCGATATGTGCCCGGCAGAGCGTTCTCCGTCAGGTCGCGGCAGCGGCCATCCGCGTCTGTCTGACTATCTGCCACATGTACCCAGGCGCCTGCCTTGCGCCTGTCAATGGCGTGGCGTTCAAGACGGACCGCGACGCCAGAGGCGGGTTTGCCCATGACCGCGTCCAGCAGGTGTGTCGTAATTCTGCTCATTCCACCAGCCACTTTCCCAAACGGATCTGCGTAATCTGCCGTTGCTGTTCGGCTGCCTCGCGCAACTCAGCCTCTCGGCTGCTGGCTAAGCGCCGGTTCAGGATTGCCAGCATCTCTTCCGCACTCTTGCCGGTTGCGCACACAATGTAAGTAAAACCAAAGCGTTCTTCATAGAGCGCATTGCCTGCGGCCAACTCAGCCACCATCTGATTTGTGGTCTGCTTTGTCGACGACTGCTCCTGTGCCGACCATGCGGCCGACTTCGCTACCGCGTGCGCTGCCTTTTGCTCGCCAATGCGCGGATGGCACGCGAAGGCTTCCATCCAGTCGGGTTCTTCCATCGCGGCCCACGCGCGATCTGCCGCTACGCTTAGCTCTTCCACGCTCGGCACCGGACGCAGCGCCACCATTGCCCGTGCCCAGCGCTTCGATCCGCAGCAGGCAATCATCGCATTGAGGGCAGAAGCTTCATCCGCGCCGTTCCAGGCGGCAAGGGTTGCATTCATGTGCGCGGCTCCTGGCGGTTTGCCTCGATCAGAAACTCCTCGATCAGATTTGCAGCAACGCGCCTGCGATACTCGGCTGTTGAACGAATGTCGTCAATGGGTTGAGCCTCGGCCAGAATTGCCTCACGGGCGCTGGAGATCGTCTCGGGCGTGATCCGCTGGCCTAGCAGGGCACCTTCTGTTTTAAAAAGCCGCGCAGGATATGGAGCCAGACTTGCCGCACCCAGTCGAATTTCGCGGATAGCACCATGCTCAAGCAGTGCTGTTGCTGCCAGCGCGACCTTTGAGATGGCCATTGCGCGCCGTGTTCCCACTTTGCGCAGATATTGCCGATGCTGCGTAAATCGCCGCGGCAGATGCACGGCATAAAGCAACTCATCGGGTGCGAGTGCATTGCGTTTGTAGCCGGTATGAAACTCGTAATAAGGAATCCGCCGGCGTCCGTGCACGGAGATCGTTTCAATTTCTGCGTCATATGCAAGCAGCGCTGGCGAAGAATCCGCGGCAGGCGATCCATTGACAAGATTTCCGCCCAACGTAGCGCGGCTCTGATTGGCGATGGAGCCGATCCATGTGGATGCTTTTGCCAACAGCGGCAGTTCTTCGGCGATCAGCGGGTGACGGCGCAGATCGACAAACGTAGTGCCCGCGCCAATCGCGACGCTGCCGTCCCCGGCTTCGATAAACCGCAGATCGTCGATACCCCACAGGCTCACGAGTTTCGGCGCCGTGAGCCGGCCTGCCGCGTGCGCAACCATGATCTCGGTGCAGCCAGCAATCGGCGTCCACACGCCCGGCTCGGCGGCTAGCAGATGGAGCACCGCGGCAAGGTTGCCCGGCGCGATGAGTTGATGCGACTCTGCATTACCGCGCATCAGAGACGTGCTCCATTGAAGATTCGGGTGCCTGCGTCGCAGCTGCTACGACTGACTCGAAGATGCGCATGAATCCGGTGCAGCGGCAGAGATTGCCCGCCAGACCTTCGCGAATCTCCGCCATGCTGGGATGCGGATTGCGCTCAATCAACTGTGCCGCGGCCATCAGCATGCCCGGCGTGCAGATGCCGCACTGCGCGCCGCCACACTCAAGAAATGCCTGCTGCAGCGGATGCAGTGCACTATTGCAGGCAAGCCCTTCTACGGTCTGAATCGCTGCGCCTTCCGCCTGCAGCACAGGCACAAGGCAACTATTCACCAGTTCGCCGTTCATGCGCACCGAGCACGAGCCGCACTCGCCTTCGCCGCATCCTTCCTTGGCTCCAGTCAGGTGAAGATCTTCGCGCAGCACATCCAGCAGCCGCTTGAATGGCGGCGTTTGCACAGTGCAGCTCTCGCCGTTCACCGTCATGCGGATGATTGGCCACTGCGTGCTCATGGCAATACCGGTTCTTCGACGTGCTTGTGCGCCTCAAGCTGCGTGAATAGATCTTCAGGCAGCAGCGGAATGGCGTTGAAGCCCACGCCGATTGCATCACGAATCGCATTCACGATTGCTGGTGCCGGGCCGTCGTGCGGCAGCTCACCGATGCCCTTGGCGCCGTAGCCGCCATAGCGGAATGGAATCTCTTCAAAGATCACGTGAATGGGTGGAACATCCTCGGCTGTGGGCATAATGTAGTTAGTCATCTGGTTGTTGGCCATGTGTCCGTTTTGCAGGACCACTTTTTCATACAGTGCGTAACCGATACCCTGCGCAACGCCGCCCTCGATCTGTCCTTTGGCCAGGATTGGATGCAGCACGCGGCCCACCTCTTGCACGGCCCAGAAATCTTCCACTTCGGCCGAGTAGGTCACGGTGTCTACCGCAACCTGCGCCACATAAATGGCCCACGCATACGCTCCGTATGCTTCGCCGTGGTAGGTCTTGTCGTCCCAGTAGATGCCCGGCGGTGCTTCATAGCGGCACAGCGATTCGACTTTTCCTTGCGCTGCGCGATAGCGCTCGCATGCTGCGAAAAACTCTTCGCGTGAGCCATGCTCGCCGAGTCCAGCATGTTCGCGCAGCATCGCCAGCAGTTGCAGACTTGCGCGTTCGATGAGCCGGCCCACCACCATAGATGTGCGCGAAGCCACCGTTGGCCCGCTGTTGGGAATGTACGCTGTATCAGCAGGCGCCATTGCGACATCGCTGAACTCGAGCCCCAGTGCTTCCGCCGCAATCTGCGTAAGGATCGTATTTGTGCCCTGGCCGAACTCGGTGTTTGACACCAGCACGCGCACCTTGTTGTCCGGCGTCACATCCACGCCGGCAAGAGAATTGAGATACAACTCGCCTGAGCCGGTAAATCCCGAGCCGTGATAGAAAGCCGCAATGCCGATGCCGCGCTTCACGGCGCTGGTACTATTTTCGCGCGCATAACGTTCGCGTTTGGCGTAATAGTCGCTCTCGGCAAGCGCGCGGTCAAGCAACTGGTCGAGAATGACGGGTTCGCGCATCACCTGCTCAGTGGCGTTCTGATCGCCCCTGTGAAGAAAATTTCTGCGCCGCAGTTCGATAGGATCGATATCAATCGCTGCTGCGATCTCATCCAGGTGCCTCTCGATCGCAAAGATGGCCTGCGGTGCGCCGAAGCCTCGGAATGCGCCATAGGGAACTGTGTTTGTAGCCCAGGCGCGCGAGGTTACGCGGATATTCGGGCAGACATACGGACCGCATGAGTGCAGTGTTGCGCGCGATAGCACAGTAGTGGAAAGCGTGGAGTACGCGCCACCGTCTGTCGCAAGGTCAACGTCCATCGCAAGCAGCTTGCCGTTTTTGTCAAGCGCGGTGCGATGCCGGATGCGCGAGGGATGCCGCTTGGTAGTGGCCGCAAGGTCTTCCATGCGGTCGTAGATCATCTTCACAACATGGCCGCTCTTCATCGCGAGCAAACCGGCGTGCGACGCGAGTGTTGATGGATAATCCTCTTTACCGCCGAACGCGCCGCCGGTCTCTGTCTGGATCACGCGCACTTTTTCATCGGGCAGGTCAAAGACCGACTTCAGGGTTTTGTGCACGTAGTACGGGCACTGCAATGAACCCCAAACAGTAAGCCCGTTGTCCGCACTCCACTCCGCAATGATGCCGTTGTTCTCAATATAGAGATGCTCCTGCGCGCCAGTGCGGTACTCGCCTTCAACGATGCGCGCTGCGGTAGTCCATGCGGAATCGACATCGCCCTTTTCGAGCAGGAAGCTCTTGATGATGTTGTCCTCACCCAGAATGATCGGGTCCTGCTTTTCGCTCTCTTCAATCGAGAGCACTGCAGGCAGGGGATCGTACTCGATCTTTACTGCATCAACAGCTTCGAGCAACTTGTGCCTGTCAGGGTGCGCAAGCAACAGGATCGGCTCATCGCAGTGATTCACACGGCCATCAGCAAGACAGGGCTGATCGGCCACGATGAGCTGAATATGATTCTTCCCCGGCACATCGGCTGCTGTAACTACCGTAAACTCGCTCCAGTCGATGCGTGGATCGAAGGCGATGGAACGAATGATGCCGCGCGGAATGGTGCTGCGCACTGTGGCGCCGTGCCACATGCCTTCGCGCACCACATCGTCTACATACACAGCGCGGCCCACGAGCTTGTCTACGCCCTCTTTTCTGGGTACCGAGGCGCCAACGATGCGGGTTGTCGCAGTCGAGCTCATGGTTAACTGATCCTAAAATTCCGCACAGGTTGACGCATAGAATACATCGATGCGCGGAAGATTGAAAGCCGCTACGAAGCCAGTTCGGCAAGAGTGCGCGCCAGCACATGCACGCCACTGCCAATCCACTCCGGTGATGCGTACTCATCTGGTCTGTGGCTCACTCCATCGCGGCAGGGAATAAACAGCATGGCCACCGGTGCAATGCGAGCCATGAAGAGCGAGTCGTGATAGGCACGGCTCACCATCTTCCTGTAGCTCTTGCCCGCTGCTCTGGCAGACTCTTCCATCTTGATCAGAATCGTCGCGTCGCATGCGGCTGGCGGGTCGGCGTTCACCAGTTCTGTCGTAATCTTCATGCCGCGGCGCGCCATTACTGCATCGCATGTAACAGACAGCGACTTAAGCACTCCATCGCGGCGTGCGCCATCGGTGTCGCGTACATCGGTTGTGATCATCACGCGTGAAGGAATGCTATTCACTGCGCCGGGGAACACATCGCATACGCCAACTGTGGCGACGGTGTCGATAGCGCCGGTGGACTTGGCTGCAGCTTCAAGCGCCAGAATCAACTCGGCAGCCGCGGCCAGAGCATCTTTGCGGCCCGGCATCAGTCTTCCACCTGCATGGCCGCCTTCACCTTCAATCAGAATCTTCTGACTTGCCGGTGCTGCGATATGTGTCACCAGTCCGAGATCGATGCATTCCTGCTCGAGCAGCGGTCCCTGCTCGATGTGCAGTTCGACAAACTGATGCCAGCGCCCAGCAGGGAGCGCAACCGATTCAAGCGATCCTGAAAAACCCGCCTGTGCGCGCCACACTTCCAGACCGCGGCCATCTTTATCACGTAATGTGAGCGCCTGCGCCGGCGTGAGCACGTTGGCCATCATGCGGCTGCCCAGGCAGCCAATACCGAAGCGCGTCGGTTCTTCCGATGTAAAGATCACCAGTTCGATCGAGCGACGCGGCTTGAATCCAAGCTGCTGCAGAACGCGGATTGCCTCGAGCCCGCCGAGCACGCCAACACACCCGTCGTAGAGGCCGGCGTTGGGAATTGCATCGATATGCGAGCCAGTGCCGATGGGTGCAAGTGTACGGTCACTGCCTTGCCAACGCGCAAATGTGTTGCCGATTGCGTCTTCGGTGACAGAGAGGCCCGTGTCCGTGCACAGCTTTTTCACATAGGCACGTGCGCGCATGTCGGCTTCGCCATAAACCACGCGCGTCACTACTGGGGGCTCGGCCTCGGACATCTGTGCGAGTGTCTGCAACTCTCCGATCAAACGGTCGATGCTCAGTGCCGGATTCACAGTGGTCATGCGATTTACGCTCCCAGCGGATGTCTGCGCCAGTCTTTATAGATGAGATATTTCGCGGGCTTCCTGCCCAGCGCACCAAACCACTGCGGACAGTACGGTCCCATCCAGATAAAGTCGCCCGCTTCGACCGGATACCAGGAGTCGCTGAGCTTGTAGATGCCGCCGCCTTCGAGCATCAGCAGTCCGTGCTCCATCACATGAATTTCTACTATGCTCAGTGCAGTGCCCGGATCGTAGGTCATGGTGTTCACGGCAAAGTCATAAGGTGGGCCGTCGGGCATCATTGCGCGTACGCGCAGCGCTTCATCGCCCATGAGCGGAATGCCCGGGATTTTCGATTCATCACCGATTGCGATTACAGGTGCATCCACGCCTGATTGTGGTTGATAGATTTTTTCAATCACAGCAGCGCGGGAAGCAGTGGAAGCGCTCACAGTGTGTTCCGTGCCCTGCGGAATGTACGCATATCCACTGGGTCCAAGTGAGGCTTTCGTATCGCCGGCCTCTACGGTCAACTGGCCTTCAATTACGTAGACAAATCGTTGCGCAGTCGTGGGGCCAAGTGTTCCGCCAGCCGTGAATTCCGCGGTCATCTGTGTAAAAGCTGCACCAAGACGTGGTGCGGCATGAATGATGAAGTCGACGCCATCAGCGCCGGGAAGCGGCGTGCGGATAAAAGTATCCGGTGTTTGCAGAAGATGATCGTGCTTGAGACTGCTTCGTGTTGCTCCGAGATGATGCAAATGCGACCTCGGTGAGGAAATGTGTTGTTCGATTTTAACCGACTTTATGGAACTCTGTTGCCAATCGCTCAAGAAACTTGTGAGCCACGTGGAGCGAAGCCTTCACGTCTTCTTCGCGCACGGCTTCATCGGGATGATGACTCACGCCGCCGGGGCTGCGCAGAAAAAGCATCGCAGTGGGCACGCGCGCTGCCATCACCATTGCATCGTGGCCCGCTCCGCTGGGCATGCGCTTGCCGGGAAAGCCTGAGGCTTCCAGCGACTCTGCCAGAATTGCGGTGAGCCGCTCATCCATAGGCACGGCAGGCTGGTCCATCTGGCGCTTGCTGGTGAGCGTGAGGCCGCGACGTTCGGCGATCGCGTTAGCCTGCGCCAGCAATGCATCCACCGTTGCTATGCGCGTGCTGTCGTCTGCATGGCGCACATCGAGACTAACGGATGCGGAACCTGGAACTACATTGCCTGCATTCGGCACAGATTCGATTTTTCCAACCGTGGCAACAAGGCCGCCTGATTCTTTTGCGATCTTTTCTACCGCAACGATCCACTCGGCTGCTGCAGCCAGCGCATCGCGGCGCAGATGCATTGGCGTGGTACCGGCGTGATTTGCGTGGCCTGTGAAAGTGAGGCTCATGCGCGTCTGGCCAACGATGGCTGCAACCGCAGCAACGCTCAGATTCTCGGCTTCGAGCACTGGTCCCTGTTCTATATGGACTTCAATGAATGCGAGCGCACTGGAGTCAGCGACGGATGTCTCTATTCCTGAAAGATCGAGGCCGAATGCGCAGATCGACTCCCCGACTGTGACACCTTCTGCGTCTTTGAGCGCAAGCAGCGATGCATCGAAGCGGCCAGCTACGGCGCGGCTACCAATGAATGGCACGCCAAAGCGCACGCCTTCTTCCTCAGAGAATGCGATCAGCTCGACGGCCAGCGGAAAATTGATCTCCCGCGCAATCGCAACCCATTCAAGCGCGAGCGTGACACCGAGCACGCCGTCAAACGCACCCGCATCGGGCACTGTATCCACATGCGAACCGAGGATGATGCGCCGGGTTGCACCCTTTGCCGGCTGCCATAGGCCGCGTAGATTGCCGGCTGCATCGACATGCACGGCCATGCCCAGCGCCTGCATACGCGCCGTGAGCAGCGCATGCACGTCGTGCATGGGAGGCGTGAGAAAGCGGCGCGTGATGCGACCGGGCTCCTCGGTCATGGCCGCGATGCGGCGGCACTCTTCAATAGCCCGCTGTGCCTGTTCTTTCATGTGCGCACCAGTTCACGGCCATGCGGCTCGCCGACGAATTTGTCGTGCGCGAAGATCGGCTTGCCGCGTAGCCACGTTTCGCGCACGCGACCGCGCAATTTCGCGCCCAGATAAGGCGAAAGCTTATGCCGGAAGCGGAGATCATCTTGCGTTACTGTCCACACTGCATCGGGATCGAAGACCGCGAAATCTGCATCAGCACCAGGAGCTAATACGCCTTTGCGGCCTTCGAAGCCAGCCAGCCTGGCCGGCGCCGCAGCCATCCACTCTGCAATTCGCTCGATGCCGATGCCGCGCTGCCGCATGCCTGTCCACAACACCGGCAGTGCCAGCCCGAGGCTCGCAATGCCTCCCCATGCGGAGTTGAAGTTTCCTTCATCTGGTGGAAATTTCATGGCAGGCGGGCAGGGGGAGTGGTCAGTAGTGACCATGTCGATGAGGCCAGTTTCGAGGCCGCGCCAGAGACTTTCGCGGTTCTCAGCGCCGCGAATGGGAGGGGCGCACTTGAATTCGGTTGCCTCGGCCGGGACTTCTTCTGAAGCGAACCAAAGGTAATGGGCGCAGGTTTCCACTGTGACGCCTACACCACGGGCGCGGGTCTGGGCGAGCATGGGCAGAGCCTGCGCGGTGGAGAGATGAACGATGTGGATCGGAGTAGAGAATTCTTCCGCGAGGCGAAGTAGGAGGGTGATCGCATCAAGCTCAGCGGCATCGGGGCGTGAGGCGAGCCACGTGGAGTAGGCGCATGGGTCTGCAAGTTCTGCGTTGAGCCTGGCAGTTGCGGCGTCCACAGGACCGGTGACTTCGGCGTGCGCAAGCAGCGGAAGGCCGGTCCCGTGCAGCTTTTCAAGCGCTAGCCTCAGATCGGCCTCGTTCACCCATGCAAATCCGTCGATGCCGGAATGAATCAGGAAACATTTAAAGCCCGGAACGCCGGCCTCTATCAGACCGGGAAGGGAATTGGCGTTGCCGCGTACCACGCCGCCCCAGGCAGCCCAATCCACCCATGTTTTGCCTGCAGCCGCGCTGCGCTTAGCTTCCAGTGCTGCGGCGTCGATGGTCTCTGGCACGCAGTTGAGCGGCATGTCGACGAGTGTAGTTACGCCGCCAGCTGCCGCAGCCTGCGTTGCTGTTGCAAAGCCCTCCCACTCGGTACGGCCGGGCTCGTTGATGTGAACATGCGAGTCAACGAGGCCAGGCAGGAGCACAAGGTCGCCGTAATCATGGAGCACCGCGCCGGGCGGAACATCATCCCAGCCACAGATGGCAATAATTCGCCCATTTCGCACAACAACCGTAGCGGCAACAAGGCCACCGGGTGCGAGAACGCATCTGGAGCGAAAGGCCTGATCCATTTTCTACTTACTTTCGCCGGTTTAGGTGTGCAAGGGCAAGCCGGCGTTTTGAAAGCCGGGACAGTGAGCTCTACACGCAGGCTAACTGCGCAGCCTGCTCAACAGGTCCTGCGGATGGACGGGCTTGGCGAGTATTTCGAACTCGTACCCCCTGGCCCGAGCTTTTTCGAGCAGATCGGCTGTGGCGGCCTGGCCTGAGAAGAGCAGGATTTTGATGGACGGTAGCAAAGCGCGGATGCGAATAGCTGCGTCAATCCCGTTCAAATCGGCCATGATTACGTCGGAGATCAGCATATCCGGCTCAAAGGTGGAAGCTAGTTCGAGAGCCTTTTCTCCGGAATAGACGGCGCGCGTATCGAAGCCGCTCTGGTTCAGAATCATGGCGAGCGTATCGGCTATCACGCGCTCGTCGTCCACCACCAGAACTTTGGGTTTCGCTTTGGTCTCGGACATACTCTCCTGGGTGCTTGCTGGGATTGGTCAGGCGCTTAACATGCACGCACTTTTCACGGCCGACAGCCGGCCGCTGGAGTGGCTGCAGACTTTTTACAATGATACGCTCGGCAGGGGCAAATTCGATTCTGCTGATGATAACCCCGGTGATGACACGGAGTTGTTGCAACCGGAGATATTTATGACAGGGCGTCCGCCCGGTCACGGGAAACCAGGCCGGCAATTCATCGGAGAGCAAAGTACCGGACATACAATTGCAATGACGCAACAAATTGTTCATTCGTTGTGAGTTTGAGACGGTTTTCCCGGAAGATCCTCTAAAATAACGGCTTACGTCTTAGATTCACGCATATTTAGACAGGGTGTGTCTTCACCCGAGTCCCCGCACGGAGAACCATGCATGCAGGAAACGGCCATCCAGACCCCAACTCCGGCTGCCGCTGGCGAGGCGATCATCCGCGCCGAGCAGATTGAGAAGTACTATGCCCAGCCGAGCGAAAACCGCATCCAGGTGATCTCCGCAACGGATCTCAGCGTCGTTCCCGGCGAGATTCTGGCGCTGCTGGGCCCCTCAGGATCAGGCAAGTCAACCATGCTGCGTATGTTGACGGGGCTCTCCACCCCATCGGCAGGGCGCGTCTACTGGCATGAAAAGCCGATCACGGAGACCGAGATCAACGTCTCGATCGTATTCCAGAGCTTCGCGCTGTTCCCATGGCTCACGGTCCTTGAAAACGTAGAAGCGCCGCTACAGGCACGCGGTGTTCCTCCGGCGGAACGCCGCGAACGCAGCATGAAAATGCTCGATACCGTGGGCCTGGACGGATTTGAAGCCGCCTATCCTAAGGAGCTTTCTGGGGGCATGCGCCAGCGTGTGGGTTTTGCGCGTGCACTCGTGGTTGAGCCTGAGGTGCTCTTTATGGATGAGCCCTTCTCCGCGCTCGACGTGCTCACTGCCGAGAACCTGCGCAGCGAACTGCTGGAGCTGTGGGCCAACAAGACCATGCCCACGCGGGCAGTCTTTATTGTGACTCACAACATTGAGGAGGCCGTGCTGCTGGCTGATCGCATCATTGTGCTTGGCCGTAATCCGGGTCACATCCGCACCGACTTTCGTGTCCCGTTGCCGCAGCCGCGCGACCGCAAGTCCGAAGCCTTCACTCAGCTTGTGGATTACATCTACAAGGTGCTCACGCGCCCCGACGTTGCCCCGACAGAAGTGCCGGGCACAACCGGCCCGCGCATACGAGATCAGCGCCAGATGCGCTACCAAATGTTGCCGCATGCCCGGCCCGGCGGCGTGGCCGGCTTGCTGGAGTTGCTGCTCGACAAAGGCGGCAAGGACGATGTCTACCGCCTTGCCGACGATCTCGCCTTCGAGATCGACGACCTTCTGCCGATCGTGGATGCCGCGCAAATACTCGGCTTCCTTACCATCGAAGAAGGCGACGCTGCCATTACGCCTAGCGGCGAGGAGTTTGCAAACTCTGAAATCCTTCGTCAAAAAGAACTCTTCCGCGACGCCGCAATCGACCATGTCCTGCTGCTGCGCCAGATTCGCCGGGCCGTCGAATCAAAGAGCGATCATACTGTGCCTGAGGAGTTCTTCCTCGATATGCTCGACGAGCAGTTCAGCGAAGAAGAGAGCCAGAAGCAGCTTGAAACAGCCGTTGCCTGGGGCCGTTACGCCGAGTTGTTCGACTTCGACTCTGGCCGGCGCCGCTTCGTCATGCCGGATGCCCTCGAAGAGGAGATTGCGCCCAGCGAGGATTCCGAGTGAACGCACAGCACCCTTTTGCGCGAACGCTGGTCACCGTCCGTACGTGGCCTTTTCTGATCGATGTCGGAGTGGCGCTGTGCGCCATGGCGCTGTTTTTTGCCGTGGTCAGCACCGGCGTTTATTGGATGAGCAAGCCGATCCCGGTGGTGCCCATCTCGAATTCCATCGGCGCGCTGCCGCTCTATGCGTTCTATTCCATTGTGCGCATGTGCATCGCATACATGCTGAGTCTCACTTTTGCTATCAGCTACGGCTATATCGCAGCCTACAATCCGCGCATTGAGCCGTGGATGGTGGCTATACTCGACATTCTCCAGTCCATCCCGGTGCTCAGTTTTTTGCCGCCGATCGTGTTGGCCATGGTAGCGCTCATCCCCGGCCATCAACTCGGCATTGAGATGGCCGTGATCTTCCTCATCTTTACCGGACAGGTATGGAATCTCGCGTTCAGCTTCTATTCGTCGCTCAAGACGATTCCCCGCGAGATGACTGAGGCCTCGCGCATCTACCGCTATTCCGGCTGGCAGAGGTTTTGGCAGCTCGAATTGCCCTATGCCGCCATCGGCCTGGTGTGGAACTCAATTGTTTCCGTGGCCGGCGGCTGGTTTGCGCTGATTTTTTGCGAAACCTTCACCATGGGTGAGCGTAACTTCCAGCTTCCGGGCCTCGGCAGCTATATTCAGACAGCCACCTACGCAGGTGACGTGCGTGCTCTGCTGGCGGGCATTGCGACAGTGATCCTGATTGTTGTTGCCACTGACCAGCTCGTGTGGCGTCCGCTCATTGCCTGGAGCGACAAATTTAAGTTCGAGCAGGTGGAGTCGGCGGATCGTGTCAAATCGCCAATTCTGGAACTGCTGCGTAAATCCACGCTGGTGAGCGAACTGCCCGGGCGTTTTCTTGCGCGTATTGAGGAGCCTATCTACCAGCATCTGGCGCGCTCGCGCGAGTGTCGTGTGGTGCCTCCGCTCGATGCAGGCCCATCGAAGAACACCTCAGCGGGTTTCTGGACGCTCACCGTGGCCGTGGGAATTGCGATCTTGTGGGCTGCTGTGCAGGCCATCTACATGCTCAGCACCATCACCTGGCCTGATCTGCGGCTGTTGCTCGAGGGTGCTGCGGCCACCTTCCTGCGCGTGAATGCCTCACTGCTCATCTCTGCCGCGTGGACCATTCCCGTCGGCGTGGCCATTGGTCTCAACCCGCGACTGGCTCGCGTCGTGCAGCCCTTCGCGCAGATCATGGCCTCAGTTCCGGCAACTGCCTTCTTTCCAGTACTGCTCATGGGGCTGGTCCGCATCGGCGGCGGGCTCGGGATCGGCTCCATCGCGCTCATGCTGCTCGGCACACAGTGGTACATCCTGTTCAATGTAATCGCCGGAGCCATGTCCATTCCCAGCGACCTGCGCGAAGTGGCTGCGCTCTACCGCTTCACCCGCTGGCAGCGCTGGACAAGGCTGATTCTGCCGGGCATTTTTCCGTATCTCATCACTGGCATGGTCACAGCCTCAGGTGGCGCATGGAACGCCTCGGTCATGGCCGAATATTCGCATGTCAAAGACCGGACGCTGGAGACGATCGGCCTCGGCGCACAGATCGATGCAGCAACCGACAGCGGCCGTTTTCCCATGCTTCTGCTGGCAACGATCCTGATCTCGCTCATGGTGGTAACCATGAACCGCCTAGTCTGGCGCAAGCTCTACCGGCTGGCGGAGACGCGGTATAAGCTTGAAGGCTAGCAGTTGGCAACTCTCCTTCAAACTCAGAGGGCTTCCTATGATTCGCGTTGGTCTGATTGGTTTTGGTCTGGGTGGCCGCGTCTTTCACGCGCCGCTCGTCTCATCGGTGGAAGGCATGGAGTTAGCCGCCGTCCTTGAGCGCACTACAAGCAAAGCAGCCACGCGCTATCCCGGACTCACAACGCACCGCTCATTCGAAGCGATGCTGGCTGACTCGTCGCTGGATCTTTTTGTTGTCTCCACACCCAACGGGACGCACTTTGACCTCGCGCGGCAGATCCTTCAGGCAGGCCGGAGCGTCGTTGTTGACAAACCCGTGGCTGCCACTTCAACCGAGATTGCCGACCTGATGCGTCTGGCATCAGAAAAGAAGGTGCTGCTTATACCGTTTCATAATCGCCGCTGGGACAGCGACTTCCAGACAATAAAGAAACTGTTGCATGAGGGTTTGATGGGCCGTCTTGTGTCGTTTGAATCCCGCTTTGACCGCTGGCGTCCGGTGATGCCAACCGATCGTGTCTGGAAAGACGATCCTGCGGCAGCGGGTGGCCTGCTCCTCGATCTCGGTACGCATATCGCCGACCAGGCACTGGTGCTCTTTGGCAAACCCGAGGCCGTGAGCGCCGATCTCTATCGTGAGCGTGACGGTGCAAAGACCAACGACTCGTTCACCGTCCGTCTCCACTACGCCGGATTCGTTGTTACGCTCGGAGCCAACGCGCTTTCTCTGCCGGCAGGGCCGCGCTTTCACCTGCGTGGCACGAGGGGCAATTACTGGAAATCTGGTGTCGATCCACAGGAGGCTGCACTCAACCAGATCACGCGTATTGACGATCCTGCATGGGGCCGCGAGCCGGCAGCAAACTGGGGCATGCTTCACGTCGGCATCGACGGCGGAACAGTGACGCGTCCCGTCGAGCCGGTCGATGGAGACTACCGGCTTTACTACGAGGGTGTTCGCGATGCGCTGCTTGGCAAGGCCGAAACGCCTGTTGCGGCTATCGATGCCTGGCGCGCGGCGCGCGTGCTGGAGTGGGCTGTTGAAAGCGCAGAGCGGCGCACGGAGATCATTTGCGACTGGAGTGGGGAGCCGGAGTAGCTCAAGCGAGTTTCACTGTATCGTCCAACTTATCCGGGTCTTTGCCGCCTGGCTCCTTCTCAACAAGCGGCACCCAGAATCGGAACTTTGCGCCGGCCGGTGAGCTTGTTGCTTCAATGCCACCGCCGTGCACCGTAAGAATTGCACGGACAATCGCCAATCCCATGCCTGACCCTTTGCGGGTGCGCGTGCTGCGTGAGCCGCGATAAAACTTCTCGAAGATCAGCGGCAGGTCGTGCGGGTCGATGCCGGGTCCGTTATCTTCAACGGTAAATTCCAGCCTGTCGCCGGTATGCCGGCTGCTGAGAGTTATGCGCGTGCCGGGAGGCGTATAGGCCGCTGCATTTTCGAGCAGATGGCGCAGAACGCGTCCCAGCAGATGCATATCGAACCACGCCGGCCTGTCCGCATCTTCCGTCTCCTCGACGGCGATATTCACTTTGTGGGCTGAGAGAGTCTTGCGCGACTCCTCCACCGCTTCGTCGAGCAGCGCACGCGGATGATGCGGTGCCAGATGCACCTGCACTATGTTGGCGTCGATCTCGGCCATCTCCACAGCCTCGCCAATAAGCAGGTCGAGCCGCGCAGCTTCCTCATCGATGATCGAGACCAGATCGTGCCGTCCCGCTTCGTCCATACCCCCGTTTTCGAGCAGAGTGGTTGAGGCAGCGCGGATCGATGTGAGCGGCGTGCGGAGTTCATGCGTGAGCGAATCAATGAGCGCTGTGCGCAGCCGTTCGGCTTCGCGCGCCGCTTCGATGCGTGCCGACGCCTCCACCGCAATCGACCGCGCCACTGTGATCGACACCTGCGCGCACACGGCAGCAGCTACCTCGCGCGAAAGCGCTTCAGGTTTCCACGCCAGCGCTCCCACCGCACGCAGACCAAGCATGAGCATAGCCGACTGATAGCCAGCAAACAGGTTGATAGTTGGATTAAGTTCCTGCGTCATGGCCTGCAAATTGGCCCGAATGCTGGCCGGCGTCTCTTCTTCCGAGGAGAAGAATCGTTCGCGGTCACAGATATACAGAGCTACGCCGCTCAGTCCGAAGATGCGCTCAATCACCCGCGGCAGCTCGCGGATGAGCCGGTCGGCATCCTCGAAAAGCATCATCTCCTGGCTCAGTTCGTAGAGCCGCTCCACGTCGGCCTGCCGTTGTTTTGCCTCAAGTGTCTGACGGCGTTCGCGCTCAGCCAGTCGGCTTACCACCACGCAGCTTGCCATAAAGCAGAACATCTCCACCCACTCCTGCGGACCCTGCAGAATAAAGGTGTGATAGGGAAGGAGAAAGAAGAAGTCGAACGAGACCGCGCAGAGGCCTGCAATATAAAGCGAGAGCCACTTGCCCACGCGCGTGGAACTCCACACCACCAGCACCAGAAACACCATGCCGGCCATGGTGGAGTTGGCATGCAGCCACGCCAGCACCAGGGTGGCCGCAACCGCCAGGGCCGTGCCTCCGGCAATGCGAAATGCCACTCTCTGAAAGCCACGTGTCTGGCCCGCGATTTCCACTTGCGTCTCTACGGGAATGATACCGGGTTGCCGGAATAATGTAATCTGCCATAGGAAGCTGAGTACGTATGCCAGGCCGAGTGCTGGTCATCGACGACGAACCACAGATCACCCGCGTGCTACGTGCCGCGCTCTCTGCGCAGGGCTACGACGTGCGCACGGCCAATGAGCCCGAGGAAGGCCTGCAGGTTTTTCGCGACTGGCCGCCCGATCTGGTAATCACGGATCTGATGATGCCCGGCATGAGTGGCGTCGAGGTCTGTCGGGCCATCCGTTCCCGTGCGTCTACGCCTATCGTTGTTCTTTCCGTCCGCGATCACGAGCGTTCTAAAGTTGAAGCGCTCGATGCAGGCGCAGATGACTATGTCACCAAGCCATTTAGCATCCAGGAACTGCAGGCCCGCGTTCGCGCTCACCTGCGCCGCGCTCCGGAGCGAGAGACAACCGCAATAGAGTTGGGTGACTTTGTGGTGGACGCAAACGCGCACAGCGTAACCCTGCAGGGCAAGCTGATTCATCTGACGCCGAAGGAGTTCGATCTGCTGCTCCATCTGGCGCGCCACTCCGGCAAGGTCATTACGCATCGCGCTCTGCTTACCGCTGTGTGGGGTGCGCAATCGGCCCACCAGCCCGAGTATCTGCGCGTCTTCGTTGGCCAGTTGCGCAAAAAGCTTGAGGCCGATGCCGGCAAGCAGTACATCCAGACCGAGCCCTGGGTTGGTTACCGCTTCGTGCCTGAAGGCCTCAGCAATGGCGAAGAATAGAAATCCCCATATATTATTCCGGACCGTCCGTGCTGTAACTCATTGACGGCAAGAGATGTTGCGCCTTCTGGCGATGGTCCGCCCTTACGGTTTATTTAGGAAATCTTTGCGCGACCCCAACCATCCACAATCCAGAATAAGTTTCGGGTTGGAAGTGTAATAGGCTCTCCAGCCCGGTTCCGGCAGGAGCCGCGAACTTTTTGGGGGATTTGCGATGCAGGATCTGCTCATGCTGTCGTTCACCGCAGTTTTCTTCGTCCTGGCGTTTCTTTACGTCAAGGCCTGCCAGAAGTTGAGGTAATTCCATGCAAATTGGCATTGTCGCACTCATTGCTCTCGTACTTTCGGTGCTGTTGTTGGGTTATCTCACCGTCACCCTGTTATTTCCGGAGAAATTCTGAACATGACCGCGAATGGATGGTTGCAATTTGCCGTCTACAGCATCGTTCTGCTGCTGACTGTAAAGCCGGTAGGCATTTACATGGCACGTGTGCTCGAAGGCGAGAGCACATGGCTCGATCCGGTGATGCGCCCAATCGAGCGCCTGCTCTATAAACTTTCCGGCGTAAGGGCCGACAAGGAGATGAACTGGCGCGAGTATGCGTTCGCAATGCTCGGATTCTCCGTGGTGAGCCTGCTTGTTACCTACGCCATCGAGCGGTTGCAGGCATATCTGCCGTTCAACCCCCAGCACCTGGCTAACGTGGGCCCTGATCTCGCGTGGAACACCGCCGTCAGTTTTACTACCAACACCAACTGGCAGTTCTACACACCCGAGTCCACGATGAGCTATCTCACTGAGATGGCCGGACTGGCGATTCATAACTTCTTCTCGGCGGCCGTAGGTATCGTAGTTGCCGTCGTGCTGATCCGGGGCATTAAGCGCACCACGAGCGGCACCATCGGCAACTTCTGGGTAGACACCACCCGCACGCTGCTTTACATCCTCACCCCCGCCTGCATTCTTTATGCGCTCGCCCTCGTAGCTATGGGCGTTCCGCAGAATATGCATGCGTACACGGTTGCGCATCCGCTGGAACAACCGGAGCAGACGCAGACCATTGGCCAGGGACCGGTTGCTTCGCAGGAAGCGATCAAGATGCTCGGAACCAACGGGGGCGGATTTTTCAACGCCAACAGTTCGCATCCCTATGAGAATCCCACCCCGCTCTCGAACTTCCTTGAGATGTTCTCGATCTTTGTCATCCCCGCCGGGCTTACTTACACGCTGGGCCGCATGACAGGCTCGCACGGCCACGGATGGGCCGTGCTGGCTGCGATGTTCGTACTATTCGCCGCGGGATTCACCGTCTGCTACTGGGCTGAGTCCCACCCTTATGGCGTGATTCACGGCGCGGCACAAACAGGTAGCGCCACTGCTCCTGCGGGCAACATGGAAGGTAAAGAGGTCCGCTTCGGCATCGCCGATACTTCGCTCTTTGCCACCATCACTACCGATGCAAGCTGCGGTGCCGTCAACGGCATGCACGACAGCTTTACGCCACTTGGCGGCATGGTTCCCCTGGCCAACATCATGCTCGGCGAAGTGGTCTTTGGCGGGGTGGGCGCGGGCCTCTACGGCATGTTGATCTTCGTTGTGCTTTCGGTCTTCATCGCCGGACTTATGGTGGGGCGCACGCCCGAATATCTTGGCAAGAAGATTGAGTCTTATGACGTGAAGATGTCCATGCTCTACGCGCTCATCTTCCCGCTCATCATTCTCACCTTTACTGCGATCTTTGTTCTGCTGCCTAACGTAGGTCTCTCGTCCACCAACAACCCCGGCCCGCACGGCTTCTCAGAGATTCTCTACGCCTTCACCTCAGGCGCCGGCAACAACGGCTCGGCTTTCGCTGGCCTCAGCTCGAACTGGTGGTACAACGTGACGATGGGCTGGGATATGCTCATTGGCCGCTTCCTCATGATGCTGCCCGTGCTGGCGCTGGCCGGCAATCTGGCGCAGAAGAAGAGCGTGCCGCCTTCGCCCGGAACCTTCCCGGTGAACACGGCACTCTTCGCAGTGCTGCTGGTGGGAACAGTCATCATTCTGGGCGCGCTCACATTCTTCCCGGCGCTGAGCCTTGGACCGATCCTCGAGCACCTTGTGCTCAAAGCCGGCCAGCTCTTTTAACCATCAGCGGATTCATCAAGAGGCGAATGGATAGTCATGGCTGAAAAGAAAAGTTTGTGGAATACAGAAATCATGGGGCAGGCGCTGATTGACTCGGTGCGCAAGCTCAATCCGCGCGTGATGGTCAAGAACCCTGTCATGTTCGTGGTGGAAGTGGGCAGCGTGCTGACTACCGCGCTGCTGATTGAAAACATTGTCAACCATACCGCCGGCTTTGCGTTCAATCTGCAGATCACTTTGTGGCTCTGGTTTACCGTGCTCTTTGCCAATTTTGCAGAAGCCATGGCCGAAGGCCGAGGCAAAGCGCAGGCCGACACGCTTCGCAAGGCAAAAGGGGAGACCATTGCGCACCGCTACACTGCGAGCGGCGGCTTTGAAGAAGTGCCCAGCGGTCAGCTTCGCGCCGGTGACGTGATCTATGTCGAAGCCGGCAAATACATCGCTGGTGACGGTGAAGTCATCGAAGGCGTAGCGTCGGTGGATGAATCGGCCATCACCGGGGAGTCAGCTCCGGTCATCCGCGAAGCCGGCGGCGACCGCTCGGCGGTTACGGGCGGCACCAAGGTTCTTTCTGACTGGATCAAGGTGCGCATCACGT
>DASZXD010000114.1:0-30992 GCA_035546015.1 Occallatibacter sp. | reverse complement strand
CGTGGATTACGTAGGCCCTTCGGGCCAGTTAGGATCGAGAGGCACACCAACGGCATGCAGTTCCAGCGTTGCGCATTGCCTGCCCTGGCTCAACAAATCCGCTTTCTATTCCCCCGCGGCTACAACAGCTTCTCCGGCCGATGGACAATTCGGCAATGTTGGCAAAGGAACCTACCGCGGTCCTAACCTATGGGATGTGGATACAGGCCTGCTGAAGAACTTCAATCCGGTCCCTGGACATGAGAACATCGGCTTCCAGTTCCGCGGCGAGTTCTTCAACATCTTCAATCATCCGCAATGGGCCGATCCAAACGTGTCGTACTCTAATGCTGCTTTCGGCACGACCCGCGGCACGATTGGCACGAATGCAGATTCCCGCATCATTCAGCTCGCGTTGAAGATGAACTTCTGATGCGAATCAGACATGGGGTAACCGGATTCGATTAATCGGCTATTCCGGAATTGTAAAAAGCGGAGAAGCGGCAATGCCGTTTCTCCGCTTTTCTGTTTGAGCCGATGTGCGAGCCGGAGCAGATGTGCTCTGCTCCAGATTTAGAGTATTTCTACTCAATCTCACCTATATAGACACCAAAGGGGCCAAGCTCAATCTGCTCGAGCGAGGTTGGGTCTGCACCGCCGGGAGACTTAAGGAGCGTCTTCAGATGCCCTGGCTTGAGGCCTGCTTCGCCAGCTTCAAGATTGACGATCTGCGGCTCTGCAGTAAAGTTCGCGCTCACCACCACCTGCGGCATTCCCGGCGCCTGACGCACCCAGCTCAATACCTTAGTGTTCTCGGTATCGAGCATGATGTTGGAACCATGCGCGAAGGCAGGCACAGTCTTCTTGAGCTGAATCAGGCTGTGATACCAGTTGAAGAGCGAATGCGGATCGTTCTTCTCTGCTTCCACATTGTGAGTGGCGGCGCTGGGCGGCACAGGCAGCCATGGCGTGCTGGCGCTAAAGCCGGCATTGGCGCTGTCGTTCCACTGCATGGGCGTGCGCTCTCCATCGCGGCCTTTTTCCTTAGGCCAGCCGGTTATGCCGATGGGATCTTTTACATCCTCTTTGCGCTTGGGTGGAGTAGTCACCATGCCGATCTCGTCGCCGTAATAGAACAGTGAAGCTCCGCGGCTGGCAAAGAGCACGGTCGCGATAACGCGTTCGATCTCCTTGTCGTGGACGCCATCGCCATAGCGCACATCGATGCGTGGATTGTCGTGGTTATCGAAGAGCAACAGTGGCGTATTGCCGTCGATCCTGGTTTCGGCATCGATCAGCCTGGAGCGAAAATCTGAGACATCGAGCTTGTTAATAAAGCCCACCTGCGTGTCCATGGGAAGCTCGAACTCCGGCTTCTGCGGCGTGCCGTACATCTTGGCCAGTTCGCCGACGTTGGGCAGATAAGTTTCGCCGATAAGAACGCGCGCGCCGGGAAATTTGGGTGAGTCGAACTTGTCAGCCTCGGTGCGCATCTCCGCAATGACTTCATGCACGCCGGGTTGATTGTTCGTGCGCGAGTCGTCCAGCTCAGGATCGCCATAGGCATTGATGATCGGGTTGCCGTTCTTGTCTTTCACCACCCCTTCGTCGCGCAGCTCAGGATCTTCATAGAGCGTAGTGATAGCGTCGAAGCGGAATCCGCCAACGCCGCGCTTGAGCCAGAAGGCTACGATGTCTTTAAATGCGTCGTGGACCTTGGGGTTGTTCCAGTTCAGATCAGGCTGCTGAATGTAGAACTTGTGGTAGTAGTACTGGCGCGTCTTCGGGTCCCACTGCCATGCGGAGTGACCAAAGTATGACTGCCAGTTGTTCGGCGGCTCTCCGGGACTGGTTGCGGTTTCGCCTTTGCCGTCGCGCCACACATACCAGTTGCGGTAAGGATTGTTGCGCGACGAGCGAGACTCAAGGAACCACTTATGCTTGTCCGAGGTGTGGTTCATCACCATGTCCATGATCACGCGAATATGGCGCTTGCCGGCCTCTTGCACGAGGCGGTCGAAGTCGGCCATAGTGCCATACTGCGGATCTATGGCGCGATAGTCCGAGATGTCGTAGCCAAAGTCCACCTGCGGCGAGGGATAGACAGGCGTGAGCCAGATGGCGTCCACGCCAAGTTCCTGCAGATAGTCAAGCCGCTGGGTAATGCCATTCAAATCGCCGATGCCATCGCCATTCGAGTCCTGAAAGCTGCGCGGATAGATCTCGTAGATGACCGCGTTCTTCCACCAGTTTTGTTCGCTCTGGCCTGCGGCCTTCACTGCCGTCCGGATTGTCGCGGGCACGCTCTGCCCTCCAGCAGCGAGCGCTGCCGCAGCCAGCAGAAGAGTCGCTGTGCAGCTCGCCACACTTTGTGTCATTTTGCCCGACTGCATCGCAGCCACCTCTTTGTTGCGCTCCACAGCCTGCGGAGCCGGCTGCCGTATTCCCTTTAAGATGCTAACGCAGCATTGAGGTCTTACGCTCACAGGACCGCTGCGATTTACTCGCAGCTTGATCTGTAATGCCGGGCGCAGAATTACTGCGGCATGGGCATGCGCACCACCTGCGGGTAGTAGATGGACGTATTGGAGGCTAGTTTGGGTACTGCGAAGGTATTGCAGACGTAGGTAAAGACGAGGTCGCCGCGTTCGAACTCTGGGTGCTCCTTGGCAGCGTAGCAGAACGTATCTTTATCGTAGCCCGGATCACTGGGCTGCATCTCGGGAACGGTGTAGATAACCTGACCCTCTGTCCAGGGACCGGTGAGGCTGGGCGCCGTGCGCAGCAGAATCTTGCTCGAGAAGGCATCAGGCGAAAACATGACCGCAAGCCAGCGGTGCAGCTCAGGGTGGTAACGGATCGAAAGCTCTGGGCTACCCTGCTTCATGACTTCAAGAGCCTTGCCGGGAGTAAAACCACTCTGCCATGAATTATCGGCGGCCAGGTATTCAAGGTGCTTCGCTGGATCGCTCAGGCCGTCGAGCGGGATACGCGTGGCCAGCAGTGGACGCGTGCCCGACTCCTGGAGCGCAAAGATATACGCATCATTGCCGTCAACGACTGACGTCGCGGAAGGGTAAGCATGTGTGCCGTCGGGCACCAGAGGGAAATAGTCTATCTTCCATTTCTGCGGATCGCGGCCGGGCGCAGCGATGCGCGCAAGGTCTGTGCCGCAGGTCTCAAATCCCATGGCCTGTGACTGTGCATTCGGCGCATTGCGTACGCACAGCAACGTCACCCACAGATCGCGCCCGGCAACGAATCCATCAAGAGCCCAATACCATGTATTCGGCAGGCGCGCATGGAAGAAGTCGTGCGGATGGCCTTCGGCGTCTTTGCGGATCACGTAGCTCAACTTCCACTGGCCATCCGCGCCGCATGTGGAGATACCTATGCTGTTGCGTACCATCTGCGGATCGTTGCCGTGCACCACGCGCTGCTCGCCGTAGAGCGTGTCGCCAAAGATCCACACATCGCGCCCATCGTGCAACGGAATGGAATACGCGGCATCCGCACCAAGCCAGCCAAGAGCTTTGCCCTGCTCCAGAGAAAACTTCGGCGTGCAGGCAGTGCGTGAAGCGGCACATGCAGGCTGGTTGTACAAAAAGAAACACGCCAGCGCAAGAAGCAGCAGACGAGCATTTGTCCTGCAGTAATAATCGATAGTCATGAAATTCGATTCACAGCGATTCTGCGCGGCGCGAAGTGTTGCTTTCAACGCCGCGCAGAATCAGGTTCCATAGCTAGAAGATCACTTTGAGCGAGAGCTGCGCCTGGCGCGCAGTTCCGTTGCCGATCTGGCTGCCGTTAGCGTCAGCGATGGTTGCGCTTGAGGTTCCGAATCCGCTCCAGCCAGTGTTGCTGTTGTATGTGCGCTTGTTCTGCGTACAACTGGCCGATGTGGCGGAGAGATACGTGACCGAGCTGCAAATGCCCGTGTCTACATTAGAGAAGTTCGGGTGATTGAAGATGTTGAAGATGTCGGCACGGAATTGTACTTTCACATTTTCAGTGACAGCAAAGTTCTTCATGCCAGACATATCCAGCTGGAAGAACGCAGGACCGCGCAAAGAGTTGCGGCCCACAGTGCCGAGAGTGGAGGGATCGCCCCATACACCGTTAAAGTTTGGCTCAAGCGCAAAGGCGTTGATGTTGTAGCTTGCCGTGGGCCAGCTTGCGCCGGTGAGCTTCACCGGCGCGCCCTTCACGACATTGGGGCGCATGTAATTGCCGAAGAAGCCGTTCGTGACTTCCACATTCTGGCCGAGGCCGGAACGGGTTTGCAAAATTGTGGACGCCTGCCAGCCGCCCAGCGTCTCCTGCATAAGCTTGCTTGATCCTTTAAGCTCAGGCAGATTGTAGAGTGCGCTTGCAGTGAAGTTTTGGCGCGTATCCCAGTCTCCGTTGCCGCGATCGAAGGTCGGATCGTAGGGATTTTCGAAGCCTGCGAATACGTTCACTTCATCGTCAATCTCGTGCGACCAGGTGTAGTTGGCTTCGAACTGGAGCTTTTGCGTATTCCGGCGCACCTGCACCTGCATCGCGTTGTAGTTCGAGAACAGACTGTTGGGCAGATAATACTCGTTCTGGTAAGGAACGCCCTTGAGAGACAGGGGCCGCGGCACATTGGTGTTGGGGCTCTGCGGATTCAGGTTGATGGCCTGGAATGCGACACCGGCCTGCGTGTGCTGCACCTTGTTGCCGGTGTAGTTGATGGTCAACACGGTCTGTGGTGCAATCTCCTGTTCCACGCCAAAGAGCCAGTTGGTGGAATATGGGTCGTGTGGATCGGTAGGAAAGATGTAGACGTTCTGCTCACCGGGAAGCAACGGCGGGTTGGGCTGAGGATAGGAGATAGAAAACGGCGGGTCGCTGAAGAGCGCGTCAAAGAGATTGTCTGAGATGCTCGCGTTAGCCGGCATGTTACTTGCCAATGTATTTGGAGAGGGCTGCATCGGCATGTAAAAGAGACCTGCGTAGCCATGCACGACGGTCTTGCCATCGCGATAAGGCTGCCAGGCAAAGCCGACCCGCGGGGCAAAGTCCGTGCGCGGCGCGCTGTATGCGCTGGCGCCTGTGGGCCCGAACGTCTGAGTGGCGTAATCGAACTGCCGCTGATTGCCATGGGCAACATTCCACGTCGTGTTGTAGTCGTAGCGAAGGCCAATATTGAATGTGAGGTTGCGGGTGACCCGCCAGTCGTCCTGACCGTAGACGTCCCAGTTGGAGTTGGCGTTGCCGATGAAGCCGGGCGTACCGTTCTTCTGCAGTACGAAGGGCTGGTTGGTTTCAAGGCTCTCGAAGCTGTAGTAGTCGTAGGCTTCGATGGGACGCAGCCAGGTGTTGAGCCTGTTGAGCCGGATCTGAGCTCCAACATTAAGCGTGTGGTTGCCGATGGTCTTGGTCAGGTTGTCGAACATCTCGGGCAGCGTGTTGGCGTTGGTCTGGTTAAAGCTGATGGCTCCAGGCAGCGCGCCCAGATTGACGAAGAAACTCGAAATCGAAAAATACGGCTGGCCTGTGTTCGACGCTGTGTTTGAGTAGAAACGGTTGACGGCGACACTAAACTCGTTGAGCAGCGATGGGCTGAAGATATGTGTCTCGTCGACCTTGGCAAGCTGCGTCCTGAGCCCTTGCGGTGAAAGCTGTCCCTGTGCATTGCCATAGGTATGGTTGGTCAGCGAATCGTTGATGTTGTAGCGGAACATTAACGTGTCTTTGTCGCCGAGGTGATAGTCGAAGCGGACGGAACCGGTGTCTTCCCGAACGGTGTCAGTAAAGTTAGTCGGCGTAAAGACCAGATCGTACTGCGAAGGGTCATTAACGTCCGGGTAGTTGACATCGTAGCTGCAGGTAGCGGTTGTTGAACCCAGGCCGCAGCCGGAAGGCAGCGGAGCCATCATTGCCAGAATGGGTTGCATGGAGGAATCGAACTTGGAACGCACATAGGCACTGATCACCTCGTAATGCGGCTCCGGAGTGGTGATGTGCGTGCGGTCGCCTTCATAGTTGACGAAGAAGAACAGCTTTTTAGGAATAATGCGGCCACCAAGGTTGCCGCCGAACTGATTCAGATGCAGAGGAACCTTCTGCCCCGGCGCAAAATAGTCACGCGCATCGAGGGCCTGATTGCGGAAGAATTCATAAGCCGTGCCGTGGAAATCGTTCGTGCCGCCTTTGGTGATGATGTTCATCTGCGGACCCAGCGAGAAGCCACTTTGCGCGCTATATCCGCTGTTGGCAAAATCGATCTCCTGGATACTATCGACGCTGGCGCGGGTGATGCGCGCACCTTCCTGGCCTTCGGTCTCGAGGAAACCGTTCACGTCGCCGCGGCTGGCCGACTGACCGTCGAGCTTGATATTCAGGCCGGTGAAGATGTTGTCGAGGCCGTTGACGCTGCCCTGGAAGTACGACGTTGAACCCACCGAGCCAGGCGAGATCTCAAGAAAATCGCTCACGTCGCGGCCATTCACAGGCAGGTTGCCGATCTGCTCGGAGTTGAGCGTAGTGCCGGCTGTGCTTGTCGATGTATCGACGGTCGCGGTTGTTCCGGTTACTTCCACGCTCTGGCTGGTTGTAGCCACCGCAAGCGCCAGTTTTACGCTCACCGTCGCACCTACATTTAGCACGAGCGGCTGCGACGATGTCTTGCCGAAGCCGGTGGCCGTGGCACTGACAACATAGCGGCCGAACGGCAGCGCCGACACGACAAAGCTGCCGCTCGCGTCGGTGGTGGCGTTGGTGTCAATGCCTGTGCCGGTATTGGCGATGACAACATCGGCGCGCGGGATGACAGCTCCGGTTGGGTCGGTAACCGATCCCACGATGGTGCCGGTATCAAACTGCGCAAACGCCGGTGTGGCGGATGACACAAAAAGCACCGCCAGCGCGGCGACAATATAGACCGCACCAAGCGTGAACTTCCCCATGATTGAATGTGCTTTTTTCAGTTTCTGCACTTTTCTTACGGTGTTCATTTCCTGCCTCCTCATCTTTTGTTCAGCCAGGCATCGCGTCCGATGCCAGATCGAGTCCGCGTTCGCGGCGCTCGAGTTGATTTCGCGCCAGCCTTATGCGCGGCTTCCGTTCAGCTTGTTTGCGATACGCCGGGCGCTCCTGCGCTGCTTCTTCCGTGCGGGCTCCGTAGCCTGAGACGCGGCAACTCCGGTTACGTGATCGATGAGCGCACCGGTGCGGTCAGTGGTCTTGAGATCCTTGCGCAAAAGAGACTCCGCATATTTGAGGTCTGCGGCGATAGCGCGACGCGCAGGCCCGGCCTGACCGCTGGCGATGAGCTTGTACATGCGCTCGTGATGCGCACAGTGCTTTTCAAGGCTTTCAACAAGCGGCAACACGCGATGACGGCCTTCGGCCAGAGCGCCGTACATCATGCGCATGGTGCTGAGAATGGCTGCGTTTTTCGAAGCCTGAGTAATGGCGTCGTGAAATTCCATCTCCGCGCGCACAAACAGGACGGGATCGTGCGCGGCAGATCGCATGGCCGCAAGCGCGGTGCGCATCTGATCATGATCTTCACGCGTAGCGCGGCGCGCGGCCAGAGCAGCGGCTGCCGGCTCCAGGATCTGACGCAGTTCGTATAGCTCGAAGTATTTAATCTCCTGCAGAAGCAGCATCCACTGAAAGTGACGGCTGACCATGCTGCTGAGCGTAGGTTGCAGATAGGTGCCGTCGCCGGGCCGCGCCTTGAGCAGACCGAGAAACATCATGCCCTTGAGCGCTTCACGCAGCGAAGCACGGCTTACATTGAGCATCTCCGCGAGACGCGGTTCAGACGGCAGACGGCTGCCGCGACCGAGCTGCCCGTTGCGCACCAGCGTTTCGATGCGGTGCGCCACCATGTCGATGACCGACTCCCTCCGGTTGGAAGGCAGCGGGAATTTTGGAGTGCGATTTTGAGCTAGTTTGTCAGACATTTCGTTCGAACAAACCAGACGATAGGCCAGTCTTTACACGATTGTCAACTCAAAAACCGGCGAAATGGAGGTAACCTATTGCCTGCGATTGCTCCCGTTTTATCAGCAAATCCGTCTCTCGCAGCAAGTTGACGCTTGTCAGCGGCAAGGTATATATACGGAGAGCACCTGTCTGACAATTCAGGCAGTTGCGCAAATGTGGCCGGGGCGATAAAGGCGATGCTGAAAACGGGCAGGCTGGTGAGTTTGCTGGCACTGGCGGGCGCAGCTGCGACTGCCGGCGCACAGCCTCGCACAATCTGGCAGATTGGCCAATTCAACGGGTCGTCACAGGAGTTCCGCAGCGAAAGCATCGATTATGCAAGCCCGCGATCGGATGTGGTTTTCAGTGCAGGTGCCAGCCGCGATACAGACTGGATTCGCTTCCAGCCCGGCCCATCCAATGCGATTGCCGGCGGCAGATTGCATCCCTTCACTGTAAAGTTCACGCTCAATCAGGCGCCGCAAGGGCTCTATCAACTGCGTGTGGCCATTCTCTACGAAACGCCGCGGCTTTCCGCGCTGCAACTCAGCATCAATGGCCACAAGGGCGAGTTCTATTTCCACCCAAAGTTGGACTACACGGCGGGAGACTGGGAAGGCACGTTTGTACCGCAGACATCGCGCGATGAGAAGATCATCGATATTCCCGCGCGCTGGCTTGTGTACGGACAAAACACGATTGTCTTCACGGCTGTCGATACGCCTGCCGCTCCGCAACACTCTATGGGAGACATTGCACCAGGCCAGAGCGGGCTGGTGTACGACGCGATTGCCCTCACACAGAATCCGGACGGCAGATATGCAGATGGCTCTGTCTCCGTTCTTGCCGAGCCCACAATCTTCTATCGCAAATCAACAAGCAGCCTTGATGAAATCGTGGATGTTTTTCCATCGCTGCATGCGGGAGCTAAAACGGGCGGCAAGATCAAACTAAAGATCGACGGACACGAATTTACGGAGCCTCTTGCACTCGAAGGCGAGTTCGGCGAGGAGCGGATTCGCTTCGCAGTACCAGAGTGGAGCGGAACAGCCACTGCCACAGTAGCGGTGGATGGCCGGCGGTTTTCTGAACAGCTCACAGCGGCCAGGAAATGGACGCTGGACATTGTGCCGCAGGAGCATCTCGATGTTGGCTTTACTGACTACCGGCCCAAAGTAGCTGAACTTCAGTCGGAGAGTGTCGATGGTGTGCTCGATCTGCTGCAGAAGCAGCCGGATTTTCGCTGGACCCTCGATGGAGAGTGGATTACCGAACAGTATCTCGCTGGCCGTTCAGAGGCGCAGCAGAAGCGGTTTCTTGACGCCGTACGCGCTGGGCAGATTGTGGTGCCTCCGCAGTTTGCCAATCAGCACACAGGCGTTGCCTCGCTAGAAGGGCTCATTCGATCGCTCTATCCCTCGCATGAGCTCGCGGTCAGGGAGCATCTGCCGGTAGGCGCTGCAAATATCACCGACGTGCCCTCATATAGCTGGTCGTATGCATCAGTTTTGCACGATGCAGGCGTGAAGTATTTTGCCGCCGGCAGTAACTCATGGCGCGCGCCCGTCATTCTGCTCGGCCGTTGGAATGAAAAATCGCCCTTCTACTGGGAAGGCCCCGACGGTGGCCGCGTGATGATGTGGTATTCACGTGCCTACCTGCAACTGGCTTCGATGTTCGGCAATCCGCCTACTCTGCCGGCAGTCGAAGACGCTGCCCCAGTGTTTCTCCAGGCATATACGCGTCCCGATTACAAGGCTGACTCAGTCATTATTTACGGCAGCCAGCTCGAAAATACGCCTCTCGATCAGGCGCAGGTGAATCTGCCGCGCGAATGGGCTGCCGAATATGCGTGGCCGCGCATGGTCTTCACCACGTTTAAAGACGCCATGGCCTCACTCGAACAGCAGTTCCATGGCGACCTGCCGGTCTATCGCGGAGATTTTGGCCCCTATTGGGAGGATGGCTTCGCTTCGGACGCGCTGCATACGGCCTTGCACAGGCAGAATCAGCAAAGGATCCTGACCGCGGAGAAGATGGCGGCAGTTCCCTCGCTGCTCAATCCGAGCCTTCGTCCCGATGCGCGTAAGCTGGCTGATGCGTGGCACAATATGCTTCTCTTCGACGAGCACACATGGACCTCAGTCAGCGCAACGACACAGCCCGAGGGCGATCAGAACCGTATCCAGCTCCGCCAGAAGCAACTTGAGACGGTCATCGCTCAGAACGATATTACACAGAGCGTGGAGCGCAGCTGGGCGCAGCTCGAATCGATGTTGAGTCCGGCGCAGGACTCGATTGTTGTTTTCAACTCACTGAGCTGGCCGCGCAGCGGATGGGTAGAAGCAGATCTGCCAGCCGGCGACTCTCTCGTCGATGCCGTAACAAACACGCCTGTCGATCAGGTTATTTTGCGTGAAGAGAGCGGGACTATGCTGCCTGGTTTTGGCGGCAAAACCAATCGCGTGCGATTTCGTGCCGCCGATGTGCCTGCGCTCGGATATAAGTTCTTTGCGATCGCACCCGCGAAGAACGAAGCTGCAGCCTTGCCGCACAACGACGACGCCGCTTTGCGCGAGAGCGTGATGGAGAATCGCTACTATCGCATCACGCTCGATGCAGAGCACGGGGCGGTGAAGAGCATCCTTGACAAGCAATTGAGCCGTGAAGTGGTTGATGGTGCAAACCCGTTCCGTTTTGGCGCCTATGTTTACGTCCAGGGCGCGGACGATATGCCGGCGAACAGCCTTTACCGCTACGGCGCAGCACAGCGTTTGCCTGAGCTGCATCCAACCGAGGCCGGCAACGGGCACATTGTCAGCATCACCAGAACGGCCGAGGGCACTGTTGCAGTCCTCGAAGCCGACGCGCCGAACACGCCGCGCATTCGCACCACCATCACGCTGCACGACGATGAGAAGAGCATCGACTTTGACTTCAGCCTGCACAAAGACGCCACGCTGCGCAAAGAAGCAGCCTACATTGCATTCCCATTCGCCGGTACCGATCCGGATTTCCGCTACGAGACGCAGAACGGCTTCGTCGATCCGGCAAAGGACGAACTCGCTGGTGGAAGCCGCGAGTGGTATGCAGTGAATCACTGGGCGGCAATGACGAGCGACGGAGCTACAATGGCGCTCTTTCCTGAAGATGCGCCACTGGTAACATTCGGCGATATCGTGCGAGGCACATGGCCCGCGCAGTTTCATCCAAAAAGCGGCGCGATATTCTCCTGGATCATGTCGAACTACTGGGACACAAATTTTGCCTCGTCGCAGGGCGGGGACTTCGAGTTTCATTATGCGTTTACAAGCATTCCAGAATTTGACGCTGCACGACTGACGCGGATGGGGTGGGAGTCAATGACACATCTTGAATCTGATCCTGTTCATCCGTCTGCAGCTTCGAGCGGATTGCCGAAAGACGGAGCCGGCTTTTTGTCCATCGACAATCCACAGGTCGTGCTCGCCACATGGAAGCTCGCCGAGGATGGCGACGGAAGCATTCTGCGGCTCGAAGATGTATCCGGCAAGACAGGGCAGGTTCATGTCGATAGCCGCTTCCTGCATATCAAGCGTGCGTGGCTGTGCAACGCTCTGGAAGACAAACAGAGCGTTCTGGCTGTAGACTCCCATGGAATCCGCGTCGACGTGCCGGCCTTCGGCATTGCGACGATCCGCATTGAGACGGAGCCGGCTAACGGATTAGCGGGAGAGCAGCAATGAAGTTTGGTTTCGAGGACAAGGTCGCCATTGTGACGGGCGGCGCCATGGGCATTGGCGCGGCCACAGCGGAAACACTGAGCGAACTGGGCGCGCACGTTGCCGTGCTTGATCGGGACCGTGAAAAGGGCGCACGCATGGCGGCCAGCCTTGGCGGCAAAGCGTCGTTCCACTTCTGCAATGTGGGAGACGCGGCAAGCGTTCAGGCTGCTGTGGATGAGGCGGCTCAGCAGCATGGCGCCATTCACGTTGTTGCGCATTGTGCTGGCATCCAGACATATGGAGATGCCGCAAACACGAGCCTGGATGTGTGGCGCGAGACGATGAGCGTGAATCTGGATGGGTGCTTTCACGTAGTGCGCGCGGCCCTGCCGCATCTGGCGTCTGCGGGCGGTGGCTCGATTGTGATTGTGGGATCGGTACAGACGGTTGCTGCTGTGGGCAAGTCCGCGGCATACGTGACGGCGAAACATGGGATCGCCGGTCTTGTGCGGTCTGTAGCTCTCGACTTCGCTGACAGGAACATTCGCGCCAACTGCGTTATGCCCGGCGCTATCGACACGCCGATGCTGCGTGCGTCTATCAACATGGGGGCTGACCCCGAGGCAGTGCTTGCGGCGTGCGCCGCAGCGCATCCTCTGGGCAGAATAGGCCGGCCAGAAGAAGTGGCGCGAGCAATTGCCTTCCTGGCCAGCGACTGGGCATCATTCATCACTGGAGCCACGCTGGCTGTGGATGGAGGCATGCTGGTTCCCGCTGGCGGAATGGCGTTTCAGCGCGGTGGAACGGGATCGGTAGCAAAACAATGATGCTGATGCACTGGAATGAAAATTCAAGCGGGCGCGATACGCATTCTGCGATGAATGGAGGATTGCTACTCTGACGACCCGAGCCATTGCGGAAATGTGGAAGAATCGCGATGCCGTGCGCCTGAGCAATGGCACGATGGAGGCCGTGCTGCTGCGTGGCGGTGGACACATTGCGGAGCTGCGTCTGAGCGGCAACCCAATCAATTGTCTCTGGTCAGCGCCGTGGCCAACGGCCGATCCCTGCGATCCGGATTTCGTCGCGCTCGCCGAACGATATGGTGCCGCTCCCGCAGGCGAGTTCCTCGCCGGATATACAGGGCATACGTTGTGCCTCGATCTCTTTGGTCCACCTTCAGAAGACGATCTCGCACGCGGTATATCCCTGCATGGCGAAGCAGCCACTCATATATGGAGCATTGAAACGACCGCTCGCGGCTGCACGGCACGCGTTGAGCTGCCAGCGGCAGGGCTCGGGTTTGAGCGCCATGCATGGCTTGCGGATAGCGCTGCCGTGCTTTTCATTGAAGAGCGGGTGCTCAATCGCGGAGTTGCACCGCGCGAGATTCACTGGGTTCAGCATCTCTCGCTTGCACCACCTCTGCTTGAGCCCGGCGACAGCCGGATCGATGCATCGATTGATCGTTGCCGCACATGGCCTTTGGGTTATGAGGGCCACGCAATCCTGCGCGACGATGCCGATTTCGACTGGCCGCATGCCCCTGCACTCGATGCCGGTACTCTAGATCTCCGCATGCCGTTTGCACGGGATGGCTACGGATTTGTCGCGGCAGCGCGAGTGGACGCAACGCGGAAGTTTGCCTACATTGCCGCACTGAACTGGCAGATTAGCATGGTGCTTGTCTACTGTTTCCGTCGCGCGGATTTTCCGTGGATTGCAATCTGGGAGGAAAACTGCGCGCGCACCGGAACGCCCTGGAACGGCAATGCGCGTGTACGCGGGATGGAGTTTGGCACCACGCCGATGCCCGTTGGACGCGATAAGCTTCGAGCGATGGGCGATTTGTTCAATACACCGGGGGCGCGTGCGATTCCGCAAGGAGGCGCTCTCGATGCTCGTTATCTTGCGGCGATTGCGGCCGTTCCGCCCGGGTGGAATGCAATTACGGATGTTTCACCCGGCCGCGACGGACTTAAGATCACTGGCCCGCACGATAGCGAGCCAATCACGATTGCGGCTAAAGGCATTGAACAATTTCTCCAGGAAGGCAACAAAGAAAGATGAATGGCGCTGCCTCGGGTCTGCTGATTCTTATTCTGGCCGGCGTAATGAACGCGAGCTTTACGCTGCCCATGAAGTATGCACGCCGCTGGGCGTGGGAAAACACCTGGCTGGCATGGACGATCTTTGCTCTGCTCGTTCTGCCGCCGGTCATCACGTATGCAACTGTGCCGAATCTCGGCGCGATCTATCGCTCGTCTGCTGCGAACATCGTTCTTGAAGTGATCGGCTTTGGCGCAGGATGGGGCGTAGCGCAGGTCTTCTTCGGGTTGGCAGTGGATGCGATTGGTATTGCGCTCACCTTCTCGCTGGTGCTGGGCACATCGGCTGCGGTTGGCACTCTGGTGCCCCTGCTGCGGCTGCATCCCGAGCGGCTGAATACCGCAGCAGGACACGGTGTTTTGGCGGGCGTGGTGCTGGTGCTCGCTGGTGTGCTGGTGTGCGCAATTGCCGGGCGGCAGCGCGAGAAAGCGCTGCAGATGAGCGCGGCCAGCGGCAAAAATACTACGCTTGGACTCGCACTGGCTATTCTCTGTGGTTTCGGCGCATCGTTTGTGAACTTCGGACTCGCCTTCGGCGCGCCTCTTATCGCATCAGCCCGCGAGGCCGGCGCCAACGCACTCAATGCCGCGAATGCAGTCTGGCTGCCGGTGATGCTTGCCGGCGCAGTACCAAATCTTTTGTATTGCCTCTGGCTGCTTGCGAAGAACCGCACCGCAAAGAAGTTTCCAGGCGGCGGCATTAGCCACTGGGCGCTGGCGTTTGTGATGGCGGTGTGCTGGTTCGGCAGCACGCTGCTCTATGGGCTCTCCACAGTTAAATTAGGTGCGTGGGGGCCGATTCTTGGCTGGCCGCTCTTTATGTCACTCATTGTGATCACCGCCAGTATGCTGGGAATGCTCACCGGCGAGTGGAAGAACAGCGGCACGTCTCCGCTCAGGATTCAATGGGCCGGCGTAGCGTTGCTGGTGCTGGCAGTCTTTATTCTGGCTGAGACGAGCCGGGCGTTTTCCTGATCTGTCTGAAAAATGCCCTGTCATGCCGACTTTGATGCTACAGACGTTATCCTAGCGTTTGTGCAGGACTACGCGGAAAAGCATGCGTGGACCGCGCGTAAAAAATCTACCGTCATGCGGCGTTGCCTGGTGTTGTCTGGATTTTTATGTGAGGAGCATTGATGCCTCGTCAATCGAATTACGACAAGTTTCCCTTTGTGGCAGCAGGGGTTGCGGAAGAGTGCAGAGCAGGATGGGAAGCCATTGCAGCGCGCCTCAAAGACAGCCACGTGCTCTGCATCGAATGCTATCCCGGCGTGTTTGTGCGCAAAGCGGTGAAAGAGCTTTGCACATACCTCGATCTGGTGGCGGTGTTTCTTTCAGAGGAGTGTCTGAAGCCGCAGCAGCAACTGCGTGCGATGCTCGACCCTGTGCTTGGTGACGACCGTGTCTTCGGGCGCATGAACGGAATCGCGCTCACCGACTACTTTGACGCATCGTGGCTCGACTCAATGCGCTCAGCCGTGGAGCATGCGGCGGAGCAGGGGCCGGTGATGATCATCGGCGCTGGCGCCTCGCTCGCCGCGCCACCGAATGCCACGCTTGTTTACGCGGATATGGCGCGCTGGGAGATTCAGATGCGCTGGCGGCGCGGCGAGATCGGCAATCTCGGCCTGGACAACGCAGATGAAGATGCCGCTGCCAAATACAAGTGTGGATTTTTCGTCGAATGGCGCGCAGCAGACCGCCTGAAAAAGACATTGCTGCCCAAGGTCGACTTTCTACTCGACACCAACCAGCCGCAGCAGCCCAAGTTGATCAGTGGAGACGCGTTTCGCGGAGCACTTATGCAGACCGCACACCGGCCCTTTCGCGTGGTGCCTTATTTCGATCCCGGTCCATGGGGCGGCCACTGGATGGAAGAGGTCTGCGACCTGCCGCGCGACGTTCCCAACCATGCATGGTGCTTTGACTGCGTGCCTGAGGAGAACAGCCTTCTGCTGGGCTTCGGCGAGCATCGTGTGGAAGTGCCCGCCATCGATCTTGTCTTCTCGCATCCGCGCGAACTGCTTGGTGAAGCTGTACATGCACGCTTTGGAACCGAGTTCCCTATCCGGTTCGACTTTCTGGACACGATGGGCGGTGGCAATCTCTCGCTGCAGGTGCACCCACTTACCGAGTACATCCAGGACAAGTTCGGCATGAACTATACGCAGGACGAAAGCTACTACCTGCTCGATGCTGGTGAGGGCGCCACAGTGTATCTCGGACTGAAGAATGATATATCCGCTGCAGAGATGCTCTCTGACCTGCGCCGTGCGCAGGAAGACGGTACTGAGTTTCCTGCGGACAAGTATGTCAACCGCTGGCCGGCAAAGAAGCACGATCACTTCCTGATTCCTGCGGGCACGATTCACTGTTCAGGCGCGGAAAGCATGGTGCTCGAAATCAGTGCGACGCCTTACATCTTTACCTTCAAGCTGTGGGATTGGGGGCGGCTCGGGCTCGATGGCAGGCCGCGGCCTATACATCTTGAACACGGCGCCGCCAATATTCAATGTGACCGCACTACGGACTGGGTGAAGCGCGAGTTGATCAACCGGGTTGAGACAACGGTTGAGGTGCTCGGCAGAAAAGAAGAGCGCACAGGCCTGCATGAGCGCGAGTTCATCGAGACACGGCGGCACTGGTTTACGGGCGCTGTACCGCACCAGACGCGCGGCGGAGTAAATGTGCTCAATCTTGTGGAAGGTGAAGAGGTGATCGTCGAAAGCCCCTCTCGCGCATTCGAGCCGTTCGTCGTGCACTACGCCGAGACATTCATTGTGCCCGCGGCTGTGGGTTCTTACACGATTCGGCCGCATGGCCCGTCCGAAGGGAAACAGTGTGCCACAATCAAGGCCTATGTGCGCAGCGGAGCGTGAAACCATGCCTCTCGATGACAATGACATGCTTGCAAGGCTTCTGCCGGAGTACCGCGCTTATGTGCAGTCGCTCCGTGCGCAGGGCTGGCAGCCGCTCGATCAGCTCTCCGCAGCGGACGCACGTGTGCGAATGCGGCAGATGCAGCAAGGCGATGTGTCAGGGTATGCGGTTGCCTTGGAGCGGCATACGATTGACGATTTCACTGTCCAGGTGGTCAAGCCCAGCGGCGTAAAGGAGCCGCTGCCGGCGATTGTTTACTATCACGGCGGGGGATGGGTGCTGGGCGATTTTGACACTCATGGGCGCATGGTGCGTGAGATCGCAATACAGTCGCGCGCGGCTGTGGTGTTTGTCGAATATGCGCGCTCGCCTGAGGTGCGCTATCCTGTGCCGCTCGAACAATGCTATCGGGCCGTAGCGTGGGTGGCCGAACAGGGCCGTGCTGCCGGGCTTGACGCTGCGCGAGTCGCAGTGGCTGGGGACAGTGCGGGCGGTGAGCTGGCGGCTGCTGTTTCTCTGATGGCCGTGCAACGTGGCGGGCCGAAGATTTGCCTGCAGGCGCTGATCTATCCAATCACGGATTGCGACTTCACCACTGCGAGTTACCGTGACTTTGAGTCGGGGCTCAATCTCGATGCAGCGGCCATGCGCTGGTTCTGGAATCACTATGCACCCAATGAGGCCGCGCGGCTCGACCCTCTGGCATCGCCGTTACGTGCTTCACTCGACGAGCTCAAGGGTTTGCCGCCGGCGCTGGTGATCACTGCCGAATGCGATGTGCTACGCGATGAGGGCGAAGCCTTTGCACGCAAGCTGGCTGATGCGGGTGTTCCGGTCACGACCGTACGATTTGGCGGCGTGCTGCATGCGTTCATGATGGTCGACCAGCTTGCGCAGGAACGCCAGGCCATGTCCGCCATGCGATTGCTGGCGTCAGAGCTGCGTCAGGCGTTTGGCGAAACGCGCTGACGCGCCTGCTCAAAGCACTCACGCGCAATGCGGACCAGCACCTGCGACTGCTGCCAGCGGTCGGATTCTTCGCGGCCCTCAAAAACGCGCGCATAGTAAATGGAGGGCGCCAGAAGCTCCGGAGTAAAGCAGATTGCGTCTGTTGCTGGCCGCCGCGCAAGGAAGCCTGCAAATGCCTCAGTCCACAAGGCACGGAAGTGCGCGACGTAAGGCCGGTCTTCCGTTGAGCCGTCGCCGATGTTCACCTGCATACAACCCGGGTTGCCGATGCGGCCATGGATGAATCCGATGCGCTCAAGCACCTGCCGGATGAAGGCCAGCTTGTTCTCAAATCCGCCATAGACCATTTCGGTTCCGGTGTACCAGTGCGAAAAGTCACCGTTAAATTCAAGCGAGGGGAAACGCTCGAGAAACTGCAGCGCGCGCCATGGGTCCTGGAAGATGGTGGCGCGATGGGTCTCGGGATAGAGAGGAATGGAGTATTTTGCGGAAGCTTCAAGCACCGCAGCAATAAGTGCAGCGGCCTCGTCGTCATCTTCCATTCCCCATCCAACATGGAGTGTGAGACATTCCAGACCCGCATCTTTCGCTTCTTCCGCCAGAGGCGCGGCCTCTCCCGGTGTATTCACGCGACCGCTGCCACAAACGCCAAGCCCCAGACGCTGCGCTTCGTCCTTGAGCGCGTGCGCAATGGGATGAATGAACTGAACGCCGTTATAACCGGCCTCGCAAATGAACCGCAGCGGGTCGGCAAGCTGCGGCAGCCCATCAAGCGCCTGAATATTCATGTAGCAGCGCAGCCGCTGAGTGGTTGAGTCAGGCATGAACTTTTCCTCGCGTGGATCCGGCAGTTCAAAACTCGTCGTAGGCAATCTGCCGCTCCGATACATTCAGCGACGCCAGCATCCGGTTGCAGGCCTTGATCATCATTGGCGGACCGCAGAGATAATACTCAACCGTCTCGGGGCTGGGATGAGAGCGTAGATATTTTTCGAGCACGACCTCGTGAATGAATCCGGTATTCCCTGCCCAATTGTCCTCTGGTAGAGGCGACGACAAAGCCAGATGGAAACTGAAGTTGGGATGCGCGGCTTCAAGCGAGCGGAAATAGTCTTCGTAAAAGATCTCCTGCCGCGAGCGCGCGCCATACCAGAAGCTTACCTTGCGCGCTGTCTTCTCGGTCTCCAACAGATGCGACAGATGCGCACGCAACGGTGCCATGCCGGCTCCGCCACCAACGTAGATCATTTCATGCTGCGTGGGCTTAATGTGAAAATCGCCGAATGGGCCGATGGCCGTGACCGTGTCTCCGGGCTTGAGATTGAAGACATAACTCGAACCGACACCAGGCGAGCAGTCCTGCCCTGGCGGCGGCGTGGCGATGCGTACATTGAAGCGGAGTTGGCGCTCGGTGCGGGGATTGCCGGCGAGCGAGTAATTATTGCGCCGGCCCGGTTGTGGGTTGCGGGCAATAAGATCGAAGACGTGCTGATTGCGCCACACGGTCGCGAATGGTTCGGGAATATCGAAGTCGCGAAAGCGGATCGACTCGTAGGCCGGGATGTCGAGCTGCAGATAGTCGCCGGGCGTAAACGGGATCGACTCTGCAGAGCTCTCCGGCTCGAGCACAAGTTCCTTGATAAACGTGGCCACGCTGCGATTGCTGACCACTCGAAACTTGAATGTGGTTTGCGTCCGCGCTCCTGCGCCGCCCGGACGCGCCACATTGATATGAATGCGCCCCTGGCGCACATCTACTGGGTATGTGGCAAGGCCGCGGCAGATAGGCGCACGCGCAGGCGAGCCGTCAATCAGATTGAAGCGGCCGTTGTGCTTGGGGCACTCAATGATCGCTCCTTTCACTAACCCATCAGAGAGATGCGTGTTGCCGTGCGTACAATATCCATCTGTTGCATAGAGTGTGCCCGCTTCATCGCGATAAAGCGCATAGGTCTTGCGCGCATGATCGAAACGGATCGCATCTGCGCGCCGGATATCGGCTGCTCCGCAGACCTCTACCCATCCTTCGGTATCAGGCTGCATCTCGGATGTGAAGCACGCCTCGCGAATGCGCGCCTTGGGCTCAGGCAAACGGCGCTTCACGTGGTAGGCGGGATCCTTGATCTGGCGCAGAACTGCTGGAACGATCTCGCGCCACGCGTTGAAGATGCTTGTGTAGGGCGCGGGGCAATCCTCTTTCACTGCTGCATGCAGCCTGGGCAGCGCGTGATAGGGAACCAGCGGGAACATGTGATGCTCTACGTGGTAGTTCATGTTCCAGTAGAGATAACGGTGAATCGGATTCATGTAGACCGTGCGGCAGTTGAGCCGATGGTCGAGCACGTTTTCCGCCAGGCCTGCGTGCTGCGTGAATCCGTAAATCGGCATAAGCCATGTGCCGAAGAAATTCGTAAAGCCGACAAGCAAGAGCGGCAGAACACTGCGCTCGTAGATCGAGAGCGCGATGACTGCCGCGTAAATTGCAGCGTAGATCCGCGCATTGCGATAGACGCGTGAGAATTCGGTGGCTGGAATGAAAGTTTTTTCGGCAGCGGACATGCGGCCCGCGCAATGCAGCAACACTGCGCGGAAATAGGCAGCATAGACCTTCAGGCAGAAGAAGGTCATCACGATGGACTTGAGATCGGGAGGGCGCGGCACGGCGATCTCCGGATCGCGGCCCACGATGATCGTGTCGCTGTGATGGCGATTGTGGCTCCAGCGCCACACGACCGACTCGCGCATGACCATGAATGAGGCAATCTCATAGAGCGCGTTGTTCATCCAATCTGTCTTAAAGGCAGTGCCGTGCCCGGACTCATGCCAACGCGAATCGGATGTAGAGGCATAGAGCACGGCGTATATCGCGTATGGCAAGATCGCCCACCAGGTACCCCACAGGCGATATGTCGCGTAACCTGTGCCAATGATGAGTGCGAACCAAAGAATCGTATCGCGGATGGCAGGTCCGTCGCGGCGCACCAGCAGCTGGCGCATCGTTTCACGCGGCACCGGGCACTGGTACCAGTCAGCTTCAGCCAGGCCCTTTTCAATGGCCAGCGTGGAGTTAAGGCCGGTCAGACTGTAATCCGGTTTGGGAAGAGGCTTGTCGAGAATCGTTGCTGCGTGACTCATGATCGACTCACTCGCGTGTAACATTTGCGCCGGCGTCTGCTACATCATCGGCAGCGGCAATCGAAAAGGCATAGGCCGTTGCGTGGCGCTGAGCATGGCCGGGAAGAACGAGCGTGGTGTTGCGCAGCGCACAGTTTGAAGGATCAGGATAGCCTTCGCACTCGAGACATAATCCAGCGTGACGCGAATACGTTACACCGCCTTTGCCCACGATCTGCTCTTCGAGGTGGCTTCCAGTATAGAGCTGCAGAAACGCCTCTGTCGTTGAGGCAGTGAGTACACGCCCGGTTGGTGTGTGAGTTACGCGCGCCGCGCGCACCAGACGATGACTCTCTCGCACAGGCAATGCATACATGTCTCCGTGACGGGCAAAGAAATGCGGAACCACATCGGCCAGCAGATGCGGCTTGCGCAGGTCGTTGCTGCCGTGGACGGGTTCGAGCCTGCCAGTAAGCGCGATGTCCTCGTTGAGCGGCACGAACTCATCTGCGAAAACTTCCATTGAATGATCGAGAATCGATCCCGCGGCATGACCTGCGAGGTTGAAGTAAGAGTGATGCGTGAGGCTCAATGGCGTTGCGCGGTCGGTGGTCGCTTCCGTTTCGATAAGAAAAACATTGTCGTCGGTAACTGTGTATGTAACTGAAACCTGAAGATTGCCCGGATAACCCTCTTCGCCATCGGGGCTCAGATAAGAGAGCCGCAGCGAGGGAGCACCGTCTGCGCGCTCTACGGGCGATGTAGCCCAGAGCTTCTTATTGAAGCCTTCTATGCCGCCGTGCAGATGATTTGGCGGATCGTTGCGGACCAGATGATATGTTTCGCCGTCGAGCGTGAATGTTGCATTGGGAATGCGCCCGGCAACGCGGCCGGTGATGGCGCCAAAGTAAAACTTGCCGGCGAGATAGCCTTTAAGGTCGTCGTAGCCGAGCACAACATCGTCGAGTTGCCCATCGCGATCGGGCACGAGCAGACGTGTGACGATACCGCCATACGTTATGGCCTCAAGTACAAGGCCGCCACGGCCCGCCAGCGTCCATTTTTCGACGGGCTTGCCGGAGGGTAATGTTGCGTAAGTCTGCGAGTTGATTGAAGGGGCCACGTTCGGGGAACTCTGTGCACCTTCACGGTACAGATGGCGCGAAAGGATTGTCTTCTCGACAAATGCACAAGAGTTATCGTATTTTGTTCATATGTTGGCAGACCTGAAGCTCGCCCGGCAATACGATGGACTGCTTTATCTGGCAGAATCGGCGCGCAACGTGCCCAAACTCGACAGCCATCACCACGTGGAACTTGAGCTGAATCTCGTCGTGCGGGGATGGGTTACCTATGTCGTGGGCGGCCGCCGTTATACTTTCCCATCGCGTACGCTGCTTTGGCTGTTTCCCGAGCAAGAGCATCAGCTTGTGGCGCGCTCAGACGATGCGCAGTATTACGTGGCGGTCTTCAAACCGTCGTTGATTGCCAAGTCCTGCCGTACGCCCGCTTATGAGGGGCTGAAGCGCGGAAACCACGACCGCAACGGCGTTTTGAATACGCACCTTACGCCAGACACATTCGATTTGATTCGCAAAACGATGGACTCGCTGATGGAAGGCGCGCTTGATCCCGATGTGTTGAACCGCGAAGCGGGCTACGGCTGGCTGTCGAATTTCTCATTTGAGCATGGCGATCCAGATGGGCTGAATGCCGGCCTGCACCATCTTTTGCTGCTGTGCTGGCGCAGCCAGAAGACAGGCAAAGGGCGTGGCAACGCGATGGCGCTGCATCGGGCTGTGCGCCGCGCACTCGAACTGATGAGCGACGGTGGAGCGGAGATGAACCTGGGGCAACTGGCGCGCGCCTGCGGAACGAGTGACGCCTACCTGAGCCGAACCTTTCGCCGGCAGATCGGTGTGCCGCTCAGCCACTATCGCAACTCCCTGCGGCTCTCACGCTTCTGGGAGGAATTCCGCGGACCGGAACAGAAGACCGTTGCCGAGGCCGTGTATGCCGCTGGCTTTGGCAGTTACGCGCAGTTTTATAAGGTCTTCACACAGGCTTACGGACAGGGGCCACGCGCCTGCCTGGCCACGGGCGCAACTTCGGCGGCATAGCGGGATTCGACAAAATATGAACACTTTTGATAGCGTTCAGTGAACCGCGGCCTTCGCATGCGCCGCGGCTTAATTTTCCCCGGAGCGTAAGCAAGATGGCGAAGGCGCTAAACCTGCGCTATGTGATTTTCCTCGCGTGCACAGCCGCGCTGGGCGGACTGCTGTTTGGCTTCGATGTGGCCATCATCACCGGTGCGGGGCCGTTTCTCACGCGCCATTTTGCGCTGAGTGACATCAGCCTGGGCTGGGCATTCAGTTCCCTGCTCTTTGGCTGCGTGATCGGCTCAGTTGTGGCAGGCCGGCTCACAGACCGCTATGGCCGCAAGCGCATGCTGGTTTGGGTTGCACTGCTGTTCGCTGCTACTTCAGTTGCAACGGCGCTTGCGCCCAGTTTCTCCATCTTCATTGCCGCGCGGTTCCTCGGCGGCATCGCAGTCGGCGCGGTTTCGCTGCTCTCTCCCATGTATGTGGCGGAGGTTGCGCCGCCTTCGATCCGCGGCCGCATGGGCACCTTCTATCAGATGTCGATCATTCTCGGCATTCTGGTTTCGTATGGCATCAACTATCTGCTGCGCAACACCGGACCGGCGAACTGGCGCTGGATGTTTGCTACGGGAGCGCTTCCTTCCGCACTGTTTCTGATATTGATTGCTCTTGCGCCGGAGACTCCGCGATTCCTGGTGCGCGTGGGTAAAAAGCAGGAAGCTTTTGTGTTACTCGAACGCATCGAGAACGAAGAGACCGCGCGGGTTGAGATTGCGGCCATTGAGTTCAGCCTGAAGCAGACACAGCAGTCGTGGAGGACATTGCTCAGGCCGGGTGTGCGGCGTGCACTGCTTGTGAGCGGATGCCTTGCGATCCTGGTGCAGACTTCTGGCATTAACACCATCATTGATTACGCGCCGGCTATCTTTCTTTCTTCCGGATGGAAGATCGATGCGGCGCTGTTCTCTACGCTGCTTGTGGGGCTTACCGAGTTTGTATCTACGCTGGCAGCCTTTTGGGTAATCGATCGCTACGGACGGAAACCGCTTTATATTGCCGGTTCGACAGGCATGGCGGTGACTCTTGGCGCATTGATGACCGCCGCGCTCGTCGATGCGTTTCACGGTACGCTTGTGCTCGTACTGATTCTCACGTATCTCGCGTTTTTCTGCGCGTGCGTAGGCCCGGTCTTTTGGACGCTGGTACCGGAGGTCTTTCCAAATGATGTGCGCGGCCGGGCCATGTCCCTCCCGGTGCTGACGCAGTGGGTGGCAAATGCGGTTGTTGTGCTCTTCTTTCCGTATGCTTTTCATGTGATCGGAAAGGCGGCTACGCTGGGATTTCTTGCGGTAATGTCGCTGACGCAGGGGCTCTTTACATGGCAATTTGTGCCAGAGACCAAGCACAAATCGCTTGAGGAAATTGAGCAATACTGGGCTAAGCCAAGCACCCTGCGAGCCTGATTATGTGGAATGCTTCGGCAGAATATATCCTGCGAGAGCTTACTTTTCGAATTGCAGCGCGAGTCCACCCACAATGCTGCGTCCCGGCATGTTGACGCCACTGATCTCCTGGTATCCGGTGTTGCCGAGGTTGCTGAGCCGCAGATAGGGGCGCAGCCGGCCCGCGTTATGCGTGAGCGTTGCGTTCCACACCGGATACACCGTCTGCCGATAACGCTGCACAAGCTCGACAGCATTGGTAAGCACGGCATAGCGGCCCAAGCCCGCGCTCCATGCAGCGTGAATATTCTGGACCGGGTAGTTGAAGATGTACTCGGATTCGAGGCCGTGCAGCGCGCTCTGCGCGCCGTGCAGACCGGTCCATGCAACGCGCACCGACTGGGATTTCGCCGGAATCCACGTCAGCGTGGTCTCAACGCCGGCAAAGTGCAGGCCGCTGAGATTCGTTGCGCACCATGTGTTGGCAGCCTGTTCACCGTCGATCTCACAGGACGCAGGAAGATTCGGATTGGGCACGGTCGCCGAGCGAACGTAGTCGATGGTGCCGTGCTGTTGTGAATAGAAGCCCGTGGCGGAAAGAACTAACTTGCTCGAAGGTGTCCAGTCCGCGCCAAGATCGCCAGACCATGCAGATTCCGGCTTGAGGCTGGGGTTGCCGAGTGTAGCGGGATCGGAGTAGTAGAGATCCGTGTAAGTCGGGATGCGGAATCCGTAGCCTCCGCTGGCCCGCAGCTTGAGCGTGCCTGCAATGCGAAAGCTGCCGGCGAGCTCCGGAGAAAATGCGGTCTGCACGCCACCGGAAAATATTTCCTCGCGCGCGCCGGCCGACAGGCTCCAGCGTTTTTGTGGAGGACTCCAGTCGAGATCCACATAGCCCGCGCCGCGGTTGCGCGCGTGCACGCCGAGCGCAAAGGAGCGCGCGCCGCCAGAGAAGTTATAGCTCTGAATGCTGTCGCCGTCGGCCTCAAGGCCCATCAACAGCAGCGCACTTGCGAGCAGATTCCCCGAAGACAAATTTATGGTATGCCGCAGCGAGGCTTGCCATGAGCCGTCAATATGGTTGTTCTCGTAGATTGCTGGATTGTCGCGGATGAGCACGAAGTCGTCGGTGTGGCGGCGATAGCCAAAAGCGGCAACCGTGCGGCTGCCAAGTTCCTGGCGTACAGAGGCAAACCAGCTCTTGGTTCGCTCCCACTCAGGATAGTTGCCGTAGAAATTGTTGGCTCCGAAGGCCCGGTCGCTCGATGCAAAGAGGAGATCGGTAACACCTAGTCTGGTGCCAATCCAGCTCTCTGCCGATGCGGCCTCGTTGCGGTAGTCGCGGTCGGTCATGAAGCCGGTTGAAAAATTACGCTCGGCAGTCACGCGCCCGCTCCAGCGGCCGTGCGTGGCCGCTGCCAGCAGTGTCTCTTCATTTGACTCGAAGCTGCCTCCACCGGCGCGGATAAAGAGCGAGTCATGTGCGGGAGCGGCGGTGAGGAAGTCAACAACGCCGCTCAGTGCGTCCACTCCGTGCAGCGCGGAACCCGCACCCTGAAGCACTTGAATCGAGTCCATCGCCTCCATGGGCACGGGCAGGTCGAGGTTGTGGTGCGAGGTCTGCGCGTCATTGATGCGAAAGCCGTTGAGCAGCACGAGCGTCTGCTCAAAGCTGCCGCCGCGCAGAACAATGTCCGCCTGCCCGCCGCCCGCGCCGCGCTCTTCGAGAAAGACCGATGAGTCGTGGCGCAGAATATCCTGCGGAGACTCGGCCGCGAGAGACTGCTTTTTGAGCGGAAGGACCTCGACAGAGCGCGGCGACTCTGCCAGTGGCACCGGCGTTGCGGAGCCAAGTACGACCATGGTCTCCGACTGACCGGTAACCGGAGCCGGCGCGTTTTGCGCGCAGGCTGGCAGAGACGCAATGAGAAATAATGCAGAAAATGGCTGAATTTTCAGGAAATGGGGCATCACTCTTATCATCGCTGTTTGCAGGAGAGCCTTCAATAACGATTTTGTATTGTTCTGAATAGTTGAGGTGGTAAACTACATTCTCTAAAACCATGCGTATCAACGCTTTTCTGAATGAAAGCCCCATGTTTGCCGTGAGCCGCGCCGCGCGGCGGTTTGAGGCGCTGGCCGCGCACGCTCTTGCCGGCGATGAGCTGAGCTTTCTTGAAGGGCTCATGCTGGCTGCGCTGTTTTTTGAAGCGCCGAAGCTCGTCAAGCCCTCACAACTGGCGGAGACTTTCGGGACAACGCGTGGCAATGTGAGCCACTGCCTGTCGTCACTCGAAGCCAAAGGCCATTTGCAGCGCAGGATCGATCCCGAAGATGCGCGTGCACATCAAATCGCGCTTAAGCCGCATGGAAAGAAGTGTGCACTGCGCGTAATCGCCGCGTTTGACAAGCTGCAAAGGCGCTTTGAACAGGAGATAGGAAGAGCTGTTTTGACGGAGATGTTGGAGAGTTTGCACAAACTTGAAGAAGCGGCTGCTTTTTAATGTGACATCAAGCCACGCTGCTGGTTGGGGTCAAGAGAAAGAGTGAAGGCACCGCATTGGAAGATGAGACGGCCGTTTGACGCAGACCTGGAAACACAGTGCTGCTGCAATTTCGGAATCAGGCCAGGCGTGTAATGAAAACTCGCGCTTCCGTGGTTGCTATCGAGATCGTGTGACTCATGGATGTCACTTACATCTGACTTCATAACTTCAGGGATCCAGCCGCGCGTGACTGCGCCTGCCGAGACTGCATCTGCAGCGCGAGCATAGTGGGCATGCGGCGTTTCATCACATCCCGCAAGGCAAAAGATCGAGAGAAACAAAAACGCCTTCGGTGACCTCATCGCAAGATCCTTGTATCGCTTGCGAACTGCAAAGAACAGAGCAAGCCGTCACAGGATATAGCGGCTCAAATCCTGATCCTTCACGATCGATGCAACCATCTGCTTTACATACGCTGCGTCGATGAGAAAGAGCTTCTCCGGGCCGGAGGCGGTCATGCGCTCCTCAAACGGCAGCGGCGTGGAGCTTTCGTTTTTAATCGCAGCAGTGAGTGCAGCTGCGGCCTCATCGTCGGCCGGGCGGCGGGCTACGTCGGGCGCGAGGAAGCTTACGTCTTCGAGCACGCGCTCCATGATGGTGTGCAGACGGCGCGCGCCGATGTTCTCCGTGGTCTCATTGACTTTGAAGGCGAACTCCGCCATCTCCCGCAGCGCTTCGGGGACGAATTCCAGACGCACCCCTTCGGTCTCAAGCAGCGCCGAGTACTGCCTGGTGAGTGAGGCTTTGGGCTCGGTAAGAATGCGCAGGAAATCGTCGACCGTGAGCGATTGCAGCTCGACGCGAATGGGAAAGCGGCCCTGCAGTTCGGGAATGAGATCGCTGGGCTTGGAAACGTGGAATGCGCCGGCGGCGATGAAGAGAATGTGATCAGTGCGCACCATGCCGTAGCGCGTGTTCACCGTAGTGCCTTCCACAATGGGCAAAATGTCGCGCTGCACGCCTTCGCGGGAGACGTCAGGCCCGTGGCCACCCTCGCGGCCTGCGATCTTGTCGATCTCATCGAGGAAGACGATGCCATTGGATTCGACCCTCTCCACGGCCGCGCGATTCACCGAATCCATGTCGATGAGGCGGCTTTCTTCTTCCTGCACGAGGTAGTCGAAGGCGTCACCCACCTTCATCTTGCGCTTCTTCGAACCGCCGCCAAAGATATTGGGCAGCATGTCCTTGAGGTTCATCTCCATGTCTTCGAGGTTCTGGTTGGAGATGATGCCGAACTGCGGCGTGCCGCGCTCGCGCACATCGAGTTCGACCATGCGGTCGTCGAGCTTCCCTTCGCGAAACTGCTGGCGAAGCTTCTCGCGCGAACGCTGATGGCTGTCTGCGCCGGGCAAAGTCAACTGTCCATCCTGGCCGTGCGGTGCTGCGGGCGGCGGAGGCAGCAGTATATCGAGCAGACGCTCCTCGGCGTTCATCTCCGCCTTGTCTTCCACCTCTTCGAGCCGCTCTTCGCGCACCATGTCGATGGCGATCTCAACGAGATCGCGGATGATGGATTCGACATCGCGGCCCACATACCCCACCTCAGTGAACTTCGAGGCTTCCACCTTGAGGAATGGCGAGTTGGTGAGCTTGGCCAGGCGGCGCGCGATCTCGGTTTTGCCCACGCCCGTAGGGCCGATCATGATGATGTTCTTGGGCATGATGTCGTCGGCCAGGTCGGGCGGCAGCTTTTGGCGCCGCTGGCGGTTGCGCAGCGCAATGGCAACAGCGCGCTTGGCCGCGCGCTGACCCACAACGTGCTTATCGAGCTCGGCGACGATCTCGCGCGGCGTCAACTCGTCGAGCGCGAGATCCTGTTCTTCAGCGGATGCGGGCAGGTAGATGGCCATTCTTCGTTTACGTTCCCTCAGGGGCTAAAGCCCGATCGCTTTTGCAGCCTCTTGCAGCACGGCCAAAGCCGTGCCCCTTCAAACCGGCGGCTTACCGAGAAACTGCCAACTACTTCAGCTCCTCAATCGTGATGTGGTCATTTGTATAGATGCAGATGTCGCCGGCAATCTTCATCGCTTTTTCGGCAATCTCGCGTGCGCTCAAGTCAGTGTTTTCGATGAGAGCGCGCGCGGCGGCCGTTGCATAGCTGCCGCCAGAGCCGATGGCGGCCAGCGCTTCGTCCGGATCGATCACATCGCCCGAGCCTGAGATCAGGAACGTCTGCGCCTTGTCGGCGACGAGCAGCAGTGCTTCAAGATTGCGCAGCATCTTGTCGGTGCGCCAGTCCTTGGCCAGTTCAACAGCGGCACGATTGAGGTTGCCGGCGTGCTGCTCCAGCTTGGTCTCAAAACGCGTAAACAGGTTGAAGGCGTCTGCCGTGGAACCGGCGAATCCCGCCAGTATCCGGTCCTGATAGAGCCGGCGAATCTTGCGGGCCGAGTGCTTGAGCACGTGATCGCCCAGGGTCACCTGGCCGTCGGCGGCCATCACCACCTGGCCGTTGCGGCGCACGCATATCACCGTAGTGGAACGAATGCGAGGCCGTTGATTCCCGGCGACTTGTTCTTCCGATGCCAAGAAAAACCCTCCATGCAGCGGACTAAACCGCCGTGAGATGCATCCTTGAGTATAGGGCATTTACCCGTTAGTTGCCGGTTCGCGGCAAGGCTCGTCAACCGCGATTCGACCTGCGGTATGCTCTAACTGGAACCGTTGGGGCGGGTTCCGAAAATGATTCTCCTGAGCAAAACCGGATGGGAGATTGCCGGCGGGCTCGCGGCTGTGACCACCATTGCGGGGGTTGCTGCGTGGATGGCGTTGCGCCGGCGGCCTACAGCCGATGAACTGGAGCAGGCCAGGAGACAGCTGCTCGTTCAAACCGGCCGGCTGGTGGACGGTACGCTGCTCGATGTCTGCAGCGTGGACGCCGAAGACGGACGCACTCTGACCATGCTGATCTTCAGCTATCGCATTGGCGGCGTTGATTATGAGTGCTCCCAGGACATCACAACGATCGGCGGCGTGGATGCGGCGCGGGTGCGTGCCGGTTTCCCCTGCACAGTGCGCTACCAGCCAGGCAATCCGCAGAACAGCATCGTGGTGGCCGAGGGGTGGTCAGGGCTGCGCGATGGGCTGCCGCAACTGCGCAAATTTGAGATCCCCGATGAGTGGGACCTGAGCCGGGCACGGCCCGGCAGGGGCTGACACGTCACGGATACGTAACTCACAGCATTGATTCTGCATAATTTGGTTCAAAACCGACACTGTCTTTGCCGTTTCACGAAAATACAGCCTTTGCGACGATTGGCGCCGGATACCCATCCCCGGTTACACTTGTTCTATGCATGTCCACGCGGCGCCCGCGGGACCGGGCGCAAAAAGGACATCAACGGTCTTGCGCGTCTCGCTCGTGGCAACACTGGCTTACGTGGTCATTACTTTTGTAGCCGGCCTGCGCGCACACTCGCTGGCGCTGCTCTCTGAGGCCGGCCACAACATCTCCGACTTTCTGGCTCTTCTGCTCAGCTTTGCTGCGGTCTACTTTCAATCGCGCCCTGCAGACGACTCGAAAACCTTCGGCTATCAGCGTGCCGGCGTGCTGGCGGCCTTTGTGAATGCGGCCACGCTCATTGTGATCGCAGTCTGGATTGGTGTGGAGGCAGTGCACCGGCTCTCAATCCCCGTCACGGTGCAGCCACGGCTGATGATGATTGTGGCCGCTGCCGGCGTATTGATGAATGGCGTGATCGCCGCACTGCTGTGGGGCGTGGCACGCGACGTCAACCTGCGCTCTGCCTTCATTCATATGGCCGGCGACACGCTCTCGACCGCTGCGGTCATCGCCGGCGGCATCGGCATCGTTTTCACGGGCCAGAACTGGATCGATCCGGTACTCTCGCTGCTCATCGCCGCACTCATTCTCTGGTCCAGCCTGGGCATTGTGCGTGAGACGCTGAACATTCTGCTCGAAGGCACACCGCATGACTGCTCCATCAGCGAGATTCGTGCGGGTATGGAGGCGGTTGAAGGCGTGATCAATGTGCATGATCTGCACATCTGGAGCCTCGGCTCGCAGTCGCGCGCGATGGCCTGCCACGTGACCATCGCGGACATTCCGCCTTCAGAGAGCGCATGCATTCTGGTCAAGCTCAATCATCTGCTGCATGAGCACTTCCATATCAGCCACACGACCATCCAGTTTGAGCACATTGGATGCGGCGAGCTGGAGGGT
>DASZXD010000113.1:0-3780 GCA_035546015.1 Occallatibacter sp. | reverse complement strand
ACACGTGGGGCAATGTGGGCAACTTCAATTACCATGCGCTCGAGATCGTGCTCAACCAGCGCATGCACAACGGTCTCACGTTCAACGTCAACTACACGTACTCAAAGAATGTGGGCGACGACGGGACCTATCGCAGCGGCTATAACATTCCTGCCAACGCGATCTCCGGGGGGACAAGGGCGTACAAGCAGGATCGAATCGACCGTTCGTGGACGGCGATCTCCATCCCGCACATCATCCACGCTTACGGCGTTTACCAGTTGCCGTTCGGCAAAGGTAAGATCGGCGACGGCTCGATGCTGGTGCGCGCGCTGGCCGGCGGATGGCAGTTCTCCGGCATCTACAGCTACACCTCCGGTACGCCAATCGCCGTTACCTGGTCCGGCTCCACCGGGACGACGCTCCCCGGCCAGGGGCAGGCAATGCCGGACATGAATAAATCGTTCTCGGGACCGTATCGCGTCCACGGTAAGTTCGGCTCCGGCCCCAACGGTTACAACACCTGCAACCTGGGCATCAACAAGCTCGGTCAGACAGGCTGCACCAAGATCCAGTATCTAGATCCGGGTGGCTTCTCGACGCCGACTAACGCCTCCACTGTGAGTGGCCAGGCACAGTACCTGATTGGCAACGCACCCCGTTCGTTGGCTTACAACGCACGCAATCCGTATACCTGGGATGTGGACGCCGGCCTGCGCCGCAGCTTTCCACTGCACCTTGAGAATGCCGAGTTTGTCTTCGAAGCCGACTGCATCAACGTTTGGAATCACGTTACGTTTGGCAGCCCAAGCGCCAGCTGGTCCTCTGGATCGAGCACGTTTGGCACCATCGGCAGCGCATCGGGTAATCGCGACTGGCAGTTTGCGGGGCACATCAACTTCTAGTTGAAGGCAAATCGCAAAATTCATGCAGAAAAGCGAGCACCGTCTTTGCGCGGTGCTCGTTCTTTTTTATGGTTCGCGGGGCGCTGATGTGCGGCCTGCGGCATTGACTTGAAACTGCCCGCTGATACAGACTTGGATTCGATTGCACAGACAGATCACGGGGGACCGCGCACGATGCTGAAGGATGACGAGGGGAGGGCCGGAGGGGTGGCGCACTCCGGCGGAGTGAAGCGCCCGCTTCGTCAACCCTCGATTAAGGACATCGCGCGGCTGGCGCGGGTTTCGCACCCCACGGTGTCGCGCGCACTGCAGAACAGCCCACTGGTGAATCCGCAGACAGCAGCGAAGATTCGCAAGATCGCCGACGAGGCCGGCTACCGTGCCAGCGCCGTGGCACGCGGGCTGGTGACGCGGCGTACGAGGACGATCGGACTGGTAGTGACCACAGTGGCTGATCCGTTTGCGAGCGAGGTGGTGTGCGGTGTGGAACAGACGGCCAACGACCACGACTACTCAGTGTTCCTGGCCGACTCGAATGCGGACCCGGTGCGCGAGAAAAAAGTGGTGCAGGCGCTGGCGGAGCGGCGCGTGGACGGGATCATTGTGACCTCGTCGCGCGTGGGAGCGCTGTATCTGCCGCTGCTCAAAGAGATGATGGTGCCGATCGTGCTGGTGAACGACCAGTATCCCGGCGAGTTTGTGCACTCGGTGATGATTGCAAACACCGAGGGCATGCGCGCGGCGGCCGAGCACCTGATCGGGCTGGGGCACCGGAGGATTGCGTATCTGGGCGATCAGTTGGGGTACCAGTCGGACGTGGAGCGGCACGCCGGCTACCAGGCAGCTCTCGATGACGCGGGAATTGCGGCAATGCCGGAGCTGGTGGTGTGCGGCGACGGCAAGGCCGAGGCGGCGATGGAAGCAATGGAGAAACTGCTTTCGCTGGGCGATCCGCCGACGGCCGTTTGCTGCTACAACGATATGTCGGCGCTGGGCGCAATGCGGCAGATTCGCGTGCGTGGGCTCCGCGTGCCGGAGGATATCTCGGTGGTGGGCTTCGACGATCTGTTCTTTGGCTCGTATCTGCAGCCGCCGCTGACCACGGTGCGGCAGCCGATGCGCAAGATGGGACAGATGGCGATGGAAGGCCTGTTCGCGCTGATGTCAGGGAACGAATCGGTGGTACAGATCAAGGTAGATGCGGAGCTGGTGGTGCGCGAGTCGACAGCTCCGGTCCGCAGCTGATTCGTACCTACTCCGTATCCGGATTGGGAAGAATTACATCCCGCACGATCGCATTCATCTCTGCGCAGGCGGCAATGAACTGGCGCAGCGTTCTCCTTGTCGATCCGAAGGTGTCGAACTCTTCCGGCGTCAATCCATCTTCCATGTATGCGCGCCTGAAGTCGGGGAACTTGGCGAGCAGCGTATCGACAATTTTGGGATCGACGGGCGTGTCAATGCGCGGAACGACCTCAATATCGCTCTCGTTGTAACGCTGCTGCCAGGCGCACGGTGGTGAGATGACCACATCGCCGCCAATGAACTCGCTCCAGTGCATGTGATTGCGGAAGGCTGCGGAGAGCAGGCGGAGGCGATAGCCGCGGGTCTTGTAAATTTGATAGGCCTTCTTGAAGGCAGCAACGCCGGCCCACTCGAGGTAGCCGGGATCGACGGAGAGGTTATGCTTGTCGTGCTGCACCTTGAGCCAGTCGTCGAGGCGGCCCACCATGATGGTGCAGACCGGACCCATTGTGGAGATGTCGAGGCCCTCGGCTTCGCGGCGCTTGAGCCCGCGCTCTACGGCTTCAGCAACGGCGATAGTCTGTGGAACTGTAAAGCTGACCGTCGCGTTGATGCTCACGCCGCGGTAGGTGACCTCTTCAATGGCGGCGATGCCGGCGCGTGTGGCGGCAATCTTGACGATCATGTTGGGACCAAGCTGGTTGAAGCGCAGCGCCTGCTCGACCATAGCTTTGGTGTTGCGGTAGTTGCGGGGGTCAGTCTGGATGGAGAGACGGCCGTTGCGGCCCTTTTCGCGCTCGAAGATGGGCAGCAGAAGCTTAGCGGCGTTGGCGGAGATTTCTTCCACGATGCGCCACGCGATCTGGTCTTCGGTGGCCTCGGGCATCTCGCGATAGAGCTCAAGGATACGCGGCTTCCAGACCGCCATCTCCTGCTTGAGCACGGTGACGGCGATGGAGGGGTTACAGGTGGCTCCCACGCCGCCGTGGCTGATGGAATAAGTCAGTTCCTTGATAGCGGCCGAATCGTTCCAGAGACAGGTGGGGGTGGTCTGTGTCATCTGGTGGAGCGGGCTTTTGAACTGAACGGCTGAGCCGGTAGCGGACATGCAGGCCTCCGATTTATGCAAACGTGTGCAATGAAACCCTACCACCTGAATTTGGGGTGGTCAAGGCAGGCGATGGAACCAGTGAAAGCACAGGTTCCAGGCCTGAGCCGGGATTACGGCCGGTAAAGCTATGCTTTCTCACGCAGATCATCATAAGAAGACAGAGGGTGCGGGTCACGGAGAATCTGCATCCTGCTGCCGGTCAGTGTGAATAAATGCGCAAGCATATTGACAGACGTAGTGATGTGGGTAGATGATTTGGACGCGTGTGCACACGTGTGCATAAAGACGTCAGTCCGCGAACATCTGCCATAGCGGTATTTGCGCAGTTGGCGAACTTAGCGGCGTTCGATTGTCTACAAAGCAGGAGTGATTTCGATGAGTAAGCTGCTCATTGAGCCTGAGGTTTTTCGCAACAGAATTGCGGACTTTGGCTTCGAGTTTTTGTCGTTTGAGACGCGCAAGCTCGCCAGGGGCGAAACATATTCCGGCGTTACGGGCGCGCGGGAGCTGGGAATTGTGGTGCTCGGCGGCGTTTGTTCG
>DASZXD010000112.1:0-18435 GCA_035546015.1 Occallatibacter sp. | reverse complement strand
GGATGACTGCCGTGGAGCGGCGCGAGCGTGTGGCCAAGGAAGGATTTGCGGCTGAGTCCGGCAAGAAGCGGACGGCCGAGCGCAAGCAGTTCATGCTGACGAGCAAGGAGTGCGTAGTTTTCATCCAAGCGCTTGCCGAAGCCGTAGCCGGGGTCGAGCACGATGGTCTCGAGTGGGATGCTTGCGGCTTGCGCTGCTGCGAGGCTGGCGGCGAGTCCGCTGCGGACGGTTTGGAGAAGCACATCAGGCGGGATCTGCAGTTGAGAGCGCCACTCATCAGGGCGGCCGCGTGTATGCATGAGCACAAGGCCAGTGCCGAACTCGGCGCAGACGTGAGCGAGTGCCGGATCCCAGGTGAGTCCGCTGACGTCGTTGATGATTTCTGCGCCGTCGGCGAGCGCTGCACGCGCCGTTGCGGCTTTGTAGGTGTCTACGGAGACGATTGCGCCGGGACGTACCTTGAGAATGCCTTCAAGAACGGGCAGAAGGCGGGCTTGCTCTTCATCGGTCGTGACAGCAGATTCGCCGCCTGCATGCGAGCCGGGGCGGGTGCTTTCTGCACCGAGGTCGAGGATGTCGGCGCCTTCGTCGAGCAATTGCATTGAGCGGGCCACCGCGGCTTCAGTGGCGAGATAAAGGCCGCCGTCACTGAAGGAATCCGGCGTGATGTTCACGACGCCCATGATGAGCGTGCGCACGCCAAGCTCGAGGGTGCGGGTGCGGAGCTGCCATTTGGCCGCGCTTCTCATAAACATCCGTCTGGCTTCCCTGATCGATGGTACTCCGCCGGACGCACAGGTCCTGCTACACTCCGGGGATGCAAAGGTTATGGCGAATTCTGGCGATTGCGGTTGCGGGGCTCGTCTCTTGCAGGGGCACGCTGGCGGCGCAGGAGCATCGTATGCGTCCAGTGGAGCACCGAGTTACGGCGACAGGCACGCTGGGTCAACGGATTGGCGCGATTCTGGCTGATCCGGCGCTGAGCCATGCCCAGTTCGGCATCAGCGTGACGATGCTGGATGGGCAGTCACTGTACGGGCTCAATGACGACAAGCTGTTCACGCCTGCATCGAACGCAAAGCTGACCACGACTGCCGCGGCTTTTGCGCTGCTGCCGGTGGACAAGCTTACCTGGACCACCTATGTGGTGGGCGACGGAGATGTGGACAGCGGTGGGACCCTGCACGGGAATCTGATCCTGCTGGGCGTTGGCGATCCGACGATGAACGCGCGAGTCTACCCTTACCAGGAGCCGGGCACAGCTAGCGCGCCGGAGGGCGAGAACGCGGCGGCGAAGATGGGTCCGATGACTCCCTTGAACCTGCTGGCAAGGCAGGTGGAAGAATCAGGGGTACGGGCCATTACGGGGAGCGTAGTGGGCGACGACACGTTCTTTCTGGATGAGCGGTATGGGCAAGCATGGACCTGGGATGACCTGCAGTGGGCCTACGGCGCACCAGTGTCCGCACTGACGTTTAATGACAACTCGATTGGGCTGACGCTGGCGGCGGACGAGTCGGCTCCGGGGGCGACGGTGGGCACCTGGACGCCGAATGTGGACTATTACACACTGGACAACACGATGACACCGGCGCCGACGGGCGAGGTGGCGCATCCTGGGCTGGAGCGGCGGCCGGGAAGCATGCTGGTGCGCGCGTGGGGTACGGCTCCTGCGGGCGGGCTGCATGTGGGGCTGGCTATCAGCGACCCGGCGCAGTTTACTGCGGAGGCTTTTCAGCAGGCGCTGGCGGCGCGGGGGATTCTGGCGGACAATGCGGCGGAGTCAAGGCACAGGACCGCGAACGGCAGCGGTGATTTTATCGCGGAACGGGAGCAGCCCATCAAATCCTTCGCTCCGGTGACAGAGACAACCGTGGCGGGACCGCTGGAAGGACGCAGAGTGTTGGGGGCGCGAATCTCGGTCCCGCTGGCTGAGGACATCAAGGTGACGAACAAAACCAGCCAGAATCTGCATGCAGAGCTGCTGCTGCAGTTGCTGGGAAAGCTGGAGGGATCGGACGGGAGCTTTGCTGAAGGGGCGCGTGTGGTGAGGCAGTTCATGGTTGATGCCGGGGTGAGCGATCAGGATTTCTTTCTCTACGACGGGTCAGGCGTGAGCACAGACGACCGGATAGCGCCGCGTGCCTTTACGAAGCTGCTGGATTACGCGGCGAAGCAGCCCTGGGGTGAGGAGTGGCGCAACACATTGCCGGTGGCAGGCGTAGATGGAACGCTCGAGTCGCGATTTGCGAAGTCTCCGCTCAAGGGAAAGATGTGGGCCAAGACGGGCACACTCAATGAAGTAACTGCATTGACAGGTTATCTGACGGCGACAAGCGGGAAGATGTTAGCGTTCTCGATCATGGTCAATGGACGGCGGCCGGGAAGCACGGTGGAGGGTCAGGCGGTGGACCGGATTGCCGAGGCGATTGCCGCAACGGAGTGAAACTGTATCATCGAAGCTAGTGCGTATACGGACCTTTTTCATTTCCTTCGTGCTGCCGTTGTGTCTCGGGTTTGCCGGGTGCAGGTCCCTGCCGCCATCGAAGCCGTCATCGGAGTGGACGGCCCAGGAGGCTCGCGGCGCAGCGGTCTATCAGCGTGCCTGCGCGCGGTGCCACTATCCAACGACGACGCATGGGCTGAATGGGCCGGGACTGCAGGCGATTACGAAGGTGAAGGCCATGCCTTCGGGCATGCCGCCCACCGATGAGCGGCTGACAGCCGTGATTCTGCACGGGCGCGGAATGATGCCGGCTACACCGCTCGATGACCAGCAGCTGCAGGACCTGCTGGCGTATCTGCATACGTTATGACAAAAGAATCAGAGAGCTCCGAAAAGCAGGGGAGCCCGAAGAGCGCGGGGCCTGCAGGACTGCAGCTTCCGCTGCCGGGGCTGGCGGCGATTGCGCTTTATCTGCTGGTGCTGGCCGGGGTGATCATCCTTGGTGTTGCCTCGGGCCGGCACTATCCGTCGGTGTTTCTGGTCTTTTCCGCACTGTTCATGGCGTCGAGCGCGGGGCTGTTGATGCTGTTCCGGTGGGCATGGTCGCTGGCGCTGGCGGCGGTGCTGCTGCTGGCCGGATACAACCTGTGGCTGTTTGCGAGCGAACATCAGCCAGCCGGACTCGTGCAGGGCGGGCTGAACTTTGTGTTCTTCCTTTACCTGATCCGTACAGAGGTACGGGAAAAGCTCCGGTGATCCGCGGTCAGATGCGATGGCGCGCCGTTCTCGACCAGAAATGCGGTTTGTCCTCTTCTTCCTCTTCTTCCACGACGACATCCTCGGAATCACCGGGCGCATCTGCGGAAGGCATGATCGAGTAACGTTCGAATATTCTCTCGCGCGTTCTCTCCGTGAAGGCGAACAGACTGACCAGAGCTGCCAGGAAGGCCCATACAAGCAGAACAACTCCGATGGCTGTACAGAGCACGCCGCCAACCACGGCCGGCCCGGTGGTCGTAAGGTCGAAGTGCAGTGTGGAGCCGGCAAATGGATAAGCGACGTTGAAGCCGGTAGCTCCCTGGCAGTAGCGCAAAATGAGTCCTAATCCTGCGCCTAAGAAGAGCACGGCGCCTATCAAAGGACGATCAACTCGCATTTCTACTCTCCTTGGTTATGCTTTGTGGGCAAAAGTTTGCGCAAACCGGGGAACTGCCCGATGGCGCGCAATTGAGAGCAAAGATGCGTAGTGCTCAGGAAAGGTTTGGGGCGGCTCGGACGCGGATGTCGATACAATGAAACTGTGATGGATCTGGTGCAGATTGAGCCGGCGCGCCGTATGCCGGCGCCGAAGCCTGAGTGGCTGAAGACCCGTGCGCCGATGGGTGAGAATTATCACTCGCTCAAGCAACTGACACGGTCGCTAGGGCTGCACACTGTGTGCGAGAGCGCTCACTGCCCAAACATTGGCGAGTGCTGGCATCACAAAACGGCTACGTTCATGATGCTGGGCAATCTGTGTACGCGTCGGTGTGGATTCTGCGCAGTGCCTAAGGGGCGGCCCGAGCCGATCGATTTCGACGAGCCTCGGCGCGTGGCAGAGGCAGTGGCTGCATTGGGGCTGAAGCATGCGGTAATTACCAGCGTGAACCGCGACGACGATCTGGTGGGCGGCGCGCGTGCGTTTGCCATGGTGATTGAGGAAATTCGCCGACAAGCGCCGGGATGCCGTGTTGAAGTGTTGATTCCAGACTTCCAGGGCAATGAAGAAGCGATCCGAATTGTGGTGGAGGCGCGGCCCGAAGTGCTGAACCACAACACAGAGTCCGTGCCGCGGCTGTATCGTGTGGTGCGGTCAGGCGCGCGCTATGAGCGATCGCTGGAGTTGTTGCGCTACTCCAAAAAGCTACGCCCTGAGGGGGTTACGAAGTCCGGCGTGATGGTGGGGCTGGGCGAGGAGACACACGAGCTGCACGATGTGTTTCGCGATCTGGCCGATGTGGGTTGCGACATTCTGACCATAGGACAGTATCTGCGGCCCTCGCGCGATCATCTGCCGATGACGAGGCTCTATACACCGGGCGAGTTCGCCGAGCTGAAGACCGAAGCGCTGAAGATGGGCTTCCTGCATGTGGAGTCGGGGCCGCTGGTGCGGTCGAGCTATCACGCGCACGAGCAGGCTGAATCGACGCAACAGCGTAACAATAGCCACGCATGGTGATTTCGTCCTGGGTTGGCAGCGAAAATCTCAAAGGATGATTGACCAAATCCGCAGTGGCATGCATCAGGAAAGGATGCCTATGAAGACGATTCCACGGTTCCAGCGCTTGCTTCTCTACACTCTTCTACTTGTGGTGGGCTCCACGCTTGTCGCGCAGGGACCGCCGGGACACGACAGAGATAATCCGCCGCCGGGCCATGGTGGAATGCCGCCCGGACAGGCCAAAAAATACGACCGGGACGGCCGAGGCATGCCGCCGGGCCATGCAAAGAAGTATTTCCGCGATGAAGATCGCGATCACTTCTACGGCTACTATCGCCGGGATGTCGGACGCTGGCGCGGCCGCAGGCGCCCGGTCTTTATTCCCGGACAGTACATCGCAAGAGAGTACGTAGTTCAACCGGTTCCGCAGTCGGTCTGGGTGAATGTCGTGGCTCCGCCTCCGCCCGGCTGCCGGTATGGGTATTACGGCGGTTATGTGGTGGCGTATAACCCAGCCACGCGCATGATCGCCGATGTGCTCGATCTGATTGCCACGGCGGGTCAAGGTAACCGGCAGTAAAGCCCCGGCCTCAATTGCCGCAACGAGGCCGGGTGCCGATGCATTCCTTGCCGACGCATTCCTGCTCAAGGCGGGCTCAAACCGGTCCGGCTGCGGTTGTAGAATAACCCTTGGCGATTTTGTAATTTGCGAGGATATGAACCGATGGCACCTTCGACTCCGGAGCTCAAGAATCTTTACAGCGACCTGAAGCGGCGCATGGATCAGTCGGTGGCCGACTTTCAGGCCAACCTGGCGTCAACGCGCACAGGCCGCGCCAGCGTGCATATGCTGGACCAGATCAAAGTGGACTACTACGGCACGTACACGCCGGTGAACCAGATGGCGCAGGTGTCCACGCCAGAGCCGCAGACGATTCTGATCTCGCCGTGGGACCCGACGATCACGAAGGAAATTGAGAAGGCGATTCAGGCGTCGGATCTTGGGTTCAATCCGATCTCGGACGGTAAGGTGATCCGCGTGCCTGTGCCGCCGATGACCGAGGAGCGGCGTCGCGATGTGGTGAAGCACCTGAACAAGGTGCTTGAGGAGCATCGCACGGCAGTGCGCAATGTGCGCCGCGACGGCAACGACGCGCTGAAGAAGCTGGCCAAGGACAAGAAGATCAGCGAAGACGAAGAGAAGCGCGCTCTCGAAGATATCCAGAAGATGACCGACGAAGAGATCCGCAAGATGGAAGAGATGTCAAAGCGCAAAGAGGCGGAAGTAATGCAGGTATGATGCGGGAACGCTTTCAACGCGCCAGCGCCCAGATGGAGATAGCTGGGCGCTTCTCAGCGCAAATTGCCGGGCGCTCAGGACCGTGCAGGAAGTCATAATCGAAGCCGCGACTCTCGTTACGGCCATCACCGTGCGGCCGCGAGCCGCTTGCGATAGGCATCGAGGCTCATCCGCACGATCATCCAGATCAACTGCAGCAGCAGAATTGCCGTAACCACTTCAAATGCGCGATAACCGGCGGTATTGATCTGCGCGACCGTTTCTCCGTGCGCAGCCGCGTCGATTGCCGGATGCTTGAGCAGAACGAACACGCGCTCCGGTGCGTTCAGCAACACAATCAGCGGGACCAGGCCGACGGTACGCATGACTAGGCGCTGCGCACGTCGTGGCCCGCGCCAGTATCCGCGCAGAAGGTCTGTAATGCGCCACATCAGCTCAATGCCGTTGAGAGCTACTACGCACCAGTAAAACGTCCACCACACGGACGCCAAGGCATACGGCAGTGCAGCAAAGTACTTTACGCCAGGCCCCAGCCACAGAAACGGATAGTGCGGAACCAGCAACAGCCAGACCAGAAAGAGCCATCCAAAGATCACCTCTGCGACGGCGTGGGCGTAAGACCGTCTCTGGTCGCTTTCGTCCAGGCTTGCGTCGAAGGGAGATACCACTCCCTGCGGCCACGCCGGCTGCTCTCCCAGGAAGGAGAAGAGCTTCTGCGGAGCGCCTTTGCCGATTCGTTCGATTGCCGCAAAGACGAAGGTCACAATCGCTGCATTGACTAGCAGAACCCAGGGTAGTTGCACAATGGCGTGCAGCGCCGCCTGTGGACCAACACCGCTCGCCACTTCCTCCGCCACCTTTGCAATGATGTACAGGATGGCGCACCATGCCAGTGTGAGCCGCAACACGTACCAGTAGATCGGAAACAGCGTGGGACCAATTAGATGCTGTTGCGGCATGTAGCGTGCAGCCACGTGGATCGGCGGTCCCATCTGCTTGAGCCACGATTCCACTTCGGCCTCAGTCAGCGGCCGGCCCAACTCGGCCTCTTTGTCTTCGAGCTGCGACTCCAGGTTGGTCCTGAGCTCGGCAATGATGTCGTCCTGCCGCAACCAGGGCAGGTGGCGTTTCACTTGTTGCAGGTAACGGTCGAGAAGTTCCATGATGCTTCCTCGCATCTCTAAAGAAGGTTGTTGATCGCTGTGTTGATGGCGTCCCACTCTTTCAGCAGCCGGTCAAAGATCTCCTCACCGTCGCCTGAAAGGCGGTAAAACCGCTTGTTACGCTTGTCTTCCTCGCGCCATTCGCTGGTGAGCAGTCCCTGCGCCTCCAGGCGCCTCAGCAACGGATAGAGCGTGTTTTCATCGATTTCCATGCCCCGTGCGGCCAACGCCTTGCGCAGCGTGTATCCGTAGTGCTCCTGCCGCAACTGGGCCAGCACGGCCAGAGTCAAGCACCCGCGTCTCAATTCCAGGCGAAGGTTTTCAAAGAGATTTTCAGCCAGAGTCATGCTGTGCTCCGTACACCGTATGAAATATACTGTATGACATACGGTGTATGATGTCAAGTACCCTCCTAATCTTTTTGAGGCATGTTTCCATTGAGATTCTTATCGGAGGGAACGAATGATGGAAAAGAGGTCAGGCGAGACGGACTCGATAAGGTGGGGTACTGCGCTGACCTGCTCACGTTTGCTCCTCTAAGGCAATCGATGGTCTACAATTACCCACCATGACGCGTGCGCAGCGGGCGGCGGTGTGGCTTTTTGCCATGGGCATGATGGGCCTCGGTATTCTTGCGCTCATCTATGGCGATTTTGCGATGGGATGGCAGCCGGTTGCGGCGTGGATGCCAGGGCGGACGGCACTGGCGTATGGCTCAGGCGTGCTGATGCTGCTAAGCGGAGCGGGGCTGCTGTTTCGAGCCTCAGTCGCATGGTCGGTGCGGGTTCTGTTTCTTTATCTCATTGTCTGGGCGCTGCTTAAGGTGCCAGCGCTGGTGGTTGCTCCGCAGATCGAGGGTGTGTGGCTGGGGATCGGTGAGCTTACAGTGCTGCTGGCCGGTGGCTGGACGCTGTTTGCAACACTGGGCGATATTGCGCCGGCGTCGAAGCTTGCACGGCTTGCGGGCGAGCGGGGCGTGTGGATCGCACGCGTTCTGTTTGCGGTGTCGCTGTTGCCGATCGGGCTCTCGCATCTGATCTACACAAAAGAGACGGTTGCCCTGGTGCCTGCGTGGCTGCCGGATCGGACATTCTGGGCGTATCTGACGGGTGTAGGGCAGATGGCCTGCGGCGTGGGTGTGTTGATAAGACTTTGGCCGCGTGTGGCGGCTTACGGAGAGGCCGCGATGGTGAGCCTGTTCGCGCTGCTTGTGTGGGCGCCGGCGATTGTTGCTGGGCCGCGGACGCGATTACCGTGGACCGCGTTCTGGATTTCGTGGGCGATTGCGGCGGCGGCGTGGGTGGTGGCCGTTAACGCTGGGTCGAAGAGGCCAGCCACCGAAGGCAATTAAAGAAGCAATTCTTTGTGAAGAGACAAAATACCCCGCAGTTGGCATGATCGGCTGCGGGGTGTTTTGTACTTGAGGCTGTTCCAGCTTAATGTGCTTCAGGGCCGATAACGAGCGCGCTCTAAGTGGCGAGAACGAGTACAGCGACGGCATCGAGGAAACCCCACACCATTGCAATGACCTGTACGATCCATCCGCAGTAAGTAAAAACCTTGCCGAGCGCGCCGCGCGAAGCGTAACGCGAGGCCAGAAGGTCAGCCCACTTGCGGCTTTCACCGACCATCAACTTGCCGAGGAGATAAACTCCGTAGAAGAAGGCAATACCGAGAATGTAGTGAAGCAGAACCATAAGTCCCCCCCTGGCAAGTTATTCGGCATCTCTTTGGCATGCCCGCCACATAATTGGCAAGCCGGATGCCAAACCAGGAGAAGGGAAGACTTTTCTCTACCGGCAGACAATGCCAGACGCGTCATTGTCGCCGGCCCTTCTTTATAAGCTATTGATAAATAATTCCTTGACAAGATGAGTTGTCGAAGTCGCAGGACAAAATTATTGCGGCGGACAGGGAAAAGTTCGAGCGTGGTTGAGCCGGAATATGCCTGCGCGGTCCTTTCTGCGGCAGCAACCGTAGAGAAAAATATCCAGAGCCAAGTAAGTTTTACCTGCGCGGCAGATTGCGGCTGAGAAGAATTGCGCGGTCGCAATGTCTTATTACAGAGCGCTGGTCGAAGTAACTATTTTCTGGCTCGCTTATAGAAGGGGAGGGGAACCTGTCTGGCGCGGACACGGTTGCCGCGCACGTCAACCAGTACGTCTGCGCCGGACTCTGCAACGTGTGTAGATGCGAGCGCCATAGCGATATTGGTTTTCAAGAATGGTGCGGGCGAGCCAGAAGTGATCTGGCCGATTGGTTCGCCTTCGAGCGAGAAGACAGGGTACCCGTCGCGGCCGATGCCACGCTCGACCATTTCGAGGCCGATGATCCTGCGTTTGGGGCCACCGCTGGCTTGAACAGCGAGCAAGGCATCGCGGCCGATAAAGTTACCTTTATCGAGCTTAAGCCAGCGGGTGAGGCCGCCTTCGAACACGTTGATCTCTTCAGAGATTTCGTGCTCGTAGAGGCTCATGCCGGCTTCAAGCCTGAGGGTGTTGCGTGCGCCGAGACCGCAGGGGCGGATGCCGAAGTCCTGGCCGGCTTCGAGGAACGCGTTCCACATTTTGACGGTCGTAGTTTCATCTGACGGAATATAGACCTCGAAGCCGTCTTCACCCGAGTAGCCGGTACGGGCGACGAGCACGTTGGGAATACCGGCGACGGTGCCCCAGGTGAACCAGTAGTTTCTGATGGCGGCGAGATCAACTTTCGTCAGTTTGGCCAGCGTGTCGAGCGCTCGCGGGCCCTGGAGCGCGAGCTGCGAGTAATAGCTCGAATAGTTGCTGATGTGGATGGAGGGGAACGCGCCTACCTGCTGGCGAATCCAGGCAAAGTCCTTGTCGGTAGTGCCGGCGTTGACGACGAGAAGATAGTCGTTGGCACTGAGGCGATGAACGAGAATGTCGTCAACGAATGTACCCTGCGGCGTGAGCAGTGCGGAATAGTGTGCCTGGCCGTCCTGCAGCTTGGAGGCGTCGTTCATGGTGATGTGCTGCACGGCGTCAAGCGCACCGGGGCCGCGGAACTGGATTTCGCCCATGTGCGAGACGTCGAAGAGACCGACGCCGGTGCGGACGGCCATGTGCTCTGCGATAAGTCCGCCACCCGGGCATGGATATTCGACCGGCATGTCCCAGCCGCCGAAGTCGACCATCTTGGCTTTGAGAGCGCGGTGCGTGGCGTTGAGCGCGGTTTTCTTGAGCGGTGCGGCGACAGCGGGAGGCGTGGACATGAGAACTCCTCTCTTCTGTAATTACGATAGAAATCAGACGGCTGCAGGGTCAATCTGTGGATAGCGAGAGGGTGGTTTGAGGCTTCGGGCTGCGATTCCGTGGTGTATGGTGGGACTGCGCGCCGCGCTGGGGCCAATAATCGCTATGACCGCGCGGCTGGCGCATCCTGAAGCATGGCTGGGGGCGATGGTTGCGGCCGGGTTTCTGTCGGATGTGTACGACGGAATCCTGGCGCGGCGATGGAAGACCGATACGGATGTTCTGCGCGTGGCGGACTCCGCGGTGGATATGGTGTTTTATCTCGGCGTGCTGGCGGCGATCGTAGAGCGGCACTGGCCGGTGCTTCGCGAGCGGACATGGCTGTTGCTGGCGGTGCTGTCGCTTGAAGCGGTGCGGATGGCGTTTGACTGGGTGAAATTCAAGCGCCTGGCGAGTTATCACTCGTATACGGCGAAGTTGTGGGGAGCACTGCTGGCGGCGGCGACGGTGGCGCTACTGTGCTTCGATCGCTGGCACTGGATCTTGACGCTGGCGCTGGTGTGGGGCATTGTGTCCGATCTGGAGGGGCTGGCAATGTCGGTGATTCTGCCGGAGTGGAGGCGCGATGTGAAGACACTGCGGCGGGCACTCGAACTGCGCAGGGAGATGCGTGCGTGAATCCTGTACGCGGTGCGGTTATGGCACTGGCCGCGTGCGTGGCCTTCTGGCGCGGCTGGCAGATTCATACAGGCCAGAAGGCGATGCTGGCTTATGGACTGGGCATGGTGGCGCTGGGGCTGGCGGTTTGGCACTTTACACGACGGCGGGTGTGAACTGTGACAGCGATTGCTGGAAATGCAGTTGCCAGTGAGGTAGAGTGATTGGCGATGAACCCAGACCCGCCCGGAAGCCTTGAAGAAGAGGTTAATAATCTGCGCTGGCGTGTGCTCAGGCTTGAAAAGGCGCTGCAAGATTACGGTATCGTCGTCGAGAAGCCTGCGCCGACACCCGCAGCAGAGCGTCCAATTGTGGCGCAGCGACCGGTACAGCCAGCGGCTGTGGCAAACGTCGAGCAGCCAGCGCCCGCGCCGCCTTTTCAACCACTGGCCGCAGGGCCGCGGTTCACGCTCACTGACTCATATCTAAAAGAAGATGTGCACCGGGAAGACTCGCGTTCCTTAGAAAACCGGATTGGATCGCAGTGGTTCAACCGCGTGGGCATTCTGGCGGTGCTGATCGCCGTGGCGTGGTTTTTGAAACTGGCCTTTGACAATCACTGGATCGGTCCACTGGGTCGGGTGTTGATCGGGTTGCTGGCGGGCGCAGGGCTGATTGTTTGGTCAGAGCAGTTTGAAAAGCGCGGATTTACTGCTTTCGCTTATGCTCTCAAAGCAATTGGAAGCGGTGCGTTGTATCTCTCACTGTGGGCAGCTTTCTCGGTCTATGCGCTGCTGCCGGCGTGGACCGCCTTTCTTGCCATGATTGCGGTGACAGCGTTCAACGGGATTGTTTCGTGGACCCGGAATGCGGAGTTGCTTGCGCTGTATGCGATAGCCGGAGGCCTAAGCACGCCGGTACTGGTTTCAACGGGCGGCAATCACGAGCTTACGCTTTTTAGCTACCTGCTGATTCTGGATCTGGCGGTATTAGTGCTGGTGGCGTTGAAGCCGTGGTCGCGGCTGTTGTTTGCGGCGTATGCAGGCACAGTATTGTTTGTTGTGGGGTGGTGGTTCGAGTTCTATTCGCAGGCGCAGGCCGGACGCACTGCGTTTTTCATCACCTGCTTCTTCCTGTTGTTTGCCTTTGCTCCACGGCTGGTGCAGGTAAAGGCAAATGTGCATGGTGAGTTTGGCGGATGGGATGTGCTGGTGGTAGTAATTTTGCCACTGGCAAATGCCGCGTTCGGGTTTCTGGCCTATTGCGGGTTGCTTTCGCCGGCGGCGTCGGATTGGGCGGAGCCATGGGTTGCGGTAGCCTTTGCTGCGTTTTATCTGCTGATGCTGCGGCTACCAGCGCGAGGAGTCCTGGCGGCGGGTCCTGCTTTGCTGTCGTCACTGCATCTCTCGATGGCGGTCGTGTTTCTGACGATTGCGATTCCACTGAAGACCCAGGGGCGGTGGCTGACGATTGGGTGGCTGGCTGAAGGTGCGGCGCTGCTGTGGGTTGCCAGCCGTCTGCGGCAGATGCTCATACGCGTGTTTGCAGTGATCTGTCTCGTGCTGGGGCTCGGGGCGTTGCTGGTGGTGAATCCACCGGCATCGACAACGCCATTTTTCAACCAGCGGTTTGGGACGTATGTGGCTTCCATTGCAGTGTTCGCGTTTGTGGCATGGCTGGCGCGGAAGAATTCCGCGGGAGACGAAGCGCGAGATCCAATTGTGAGCTGGATGTTTCTTGCCGCGGCAGCGGTGCTGGTGATCAACGTACTCATACTGATGGCAGTGGGATGGGAGATTCATAGCTACTGGTGGTCATTGCGCTGGCACGGGGACTGGACGCAGATGCGCGAGTATGCCATGTATGCGCACTTTAGCTACTCGGCCTTCTTTATGGTGTTTGGCGCGGTGTTGTTGAGTATCGGGTTCTGGCGGCGCTCGGCATTTTTACGCTGGCAGGCACTTGCGCTGGTGACTGTAACCATCGCCAAGGTCTTCCTGGTGGATACGAGTGAGCTGAGCCAGGGATTCCGCATCCTGAGCTTTCTCGGATTGGGTGTGCTGCTGCTTGCAGTGAGCTTTGCCTATCAGCGCGACTGGCTGAACCTGCGCGGGCGCGGAGATCAGGCGTAATGAAGCTGCTTGCTGCTCTGCTGCTGGTGGCGGCCGCTGCGCCGTCACCGGACATACGATTCTTTCGCTATCAACGTGTGGTTGAGAAAGCCGGACAGAGTGCAGGGCAGACTTGCCTTGTGCTCGATCCTGCGATCTATGCGCATGCTGCGCCGCAGCTCAGGGATGTGCGCCTTTATCGAGGCGAGACGGAAACGCCGTATGTGATCGAGGCTGCGTCGCAGGAGTCTGCATCTCCGCAGCAGATTGCGCCGTTGAACCTGGGCCGTCGCGATGGCCAGACGGTGTTTGACGCTGCAATGCCGCAGGGAAGCTACAGCGATCTGCAACTGGGCGTGACGGGGCACGACTTTATCGCTGCGGTGACGGTGAGCGGCAGCCAGGCGCAGGGTGCTGCGGCCACGAAGATCGGTTCATATACCGTCTTCGATTTGACTGGGCAAAAGCTGGGGCGAAGCACGGTGCTGCATCTGCCGGAAACGGATTTCCGGTATCTGCACTTCAGTATTGCGGGACCGCTGGAGCCGGGGAGCATCAACGGGCTCACAGTCGAACGGTTACCGGATAGCCGGCCTGCGTATGTGACTGTCGCCGCGACATCGCAGGTGGCACGCGAAGGGCGTGATTCAAAGATCGAGTTCACAGTACCGGCGAACACACCGGTGGACAGGATTGTGTTTGTACCGGGAACGCAGCCGGCAGCCTTCAGCCGCGATGTGGAAGTAAAGGTTGCGCCCGTAGCCGAACCGAAGGCCAACGATGGAACCGAACCGACGCCTGTAACATTTGGCGGGAGTCTGTTGCGGCTCCATCGAGTACAAGACGGTCACAGGATCGACGAAGAGCGGCTGAGTGTGGACACGGCATGGACGAACTTCGGCAGAGCACAGAAATGGACCGTGACGATCGAGAACGGAGACGATGCGCCGATTCAACTGCAATCTGTGCGGCTGGAGATGCTTCAGCGAAATCTCTGCTTTGAGGCTGTGGCCGGGGCCAGTTACATGCTCTATTACGGCGATGTGGCGCTGGCGGCGCCGCAGTACGACTACGCGACGTTGTTTGTGCGGCAGGCAAACGCCGCGCAGGCGACAGCGGGGCCAGAGCAGGCAAACTCAGCGTATCAGCCGCGGCCGGATAATCGGCCGTTCACCGAGGAGCATCCAGTACTGCTGTGGATAGCACTAGGGATCGTGGTGGCGCTGCTGGGTCTGGTGGCGTTGCGCTCAGTGAAGCTGATATCGCAGACGCCATCTTAAGGAGAGATTGTTCGCAAAAATGCCGACGCTTTACAACCGGATTCAGGGACGGAATCTCGATCGGCTGGCGGCGCTGAGCGACGGAATCTTTGCCGTGGCTATGACGCTGCTGGTGCTGGACCTGCATCTGCCGACTGCGGCGCAGGTGCACTCGGAGCGCGAGCTGGCGGCCGCGCTATGTGCGTTGGGGCCGCAGTGGCTCACCTATGCAATGAGCTTTCTGACACTCGGCATCTTCTGGGCTGGGCAGCAGACGCAGTTGAATCATCTGGAAGAAGGTACGCGCGATCTGACATGGATTCATCTGGGCTTTCTTTTTGCCATTACTGCCCTACCACTTACGACAAGGCTGCTGTCGGAGTTCATCACTTTCAAGCTGGCACTGGGGCTCTACTGGCTGAATATTTTGATCCTGGGCGCGATGCTGTTCTGGAGCTGGACACATGCGACGCACAAGGAGCTGATCAAGGCCGATACACCGGATGAGGTGCGTGGGAGCATCTGCCGGCGGATTTTGATCGCGCAGTCGCTCTATGCGGCGGGAGCAGTACTGTGCTTTATCAGCACATGGCTGAGCATTGCGGCGATTGTGCTGGTGCAGTTGAATTATGTGATTGCTCCGAGGATCTGGTGGAAAAAGGCGGAATGAATGCACGGACTCCGGTTTTGAAGCAACTTGCCGGACACACTCGTGTTTTCTTCTCTACGGCTGGGCGCGTATCCCTGCCGGCGGAGGAAAGAGGATGGTTGCCGCAGGAATGACTGAGCTGGCGATGCGGCTGGGTAGTTTCCGGCTGGGGCGCGATGGGGACGGTCTTGCGTTGCTGGCGATGGGGATAGTCGTCTTTGGGTTGTTGATCTGGGCGCTTTCGCCACCGGGCGGGAGCCACTCGGCCAAAGGATAATGTGAGGAAGCTTATTTGCGGCGGGCGCGGAGGAAGGACGTTACACCGAGATAGAAAAAGACCACGATGACAATCGCAGAAGCGACGAAGGTGCGATGATCGGGTCCGTGAGCCCAGCTGAGGCGGGTGCGCCAGACGGTAGGCGCAAAGACAAGGACCGGCAGCAGGAAGAAGACGCCGGTAACTTCGAGCCATAGGATGCCGCCTACGCGACGGAAGGGACGAAGGAAGCCTCCGACACCTTGCGAGACGCTGCCGCGAGCTGAGGGCTGGGCAGTGGCGGTCCGCATGGAGGGGGCAGCGGGCGAGGCAGCTGCAACCTGTTGTGGCGGAGAAGGTTGTGCTGCTGCAGCCAGACGCTGGCCGGCCAGGCGTCCCGCAACGCGGAGCCCGATGCCGAAGGCGCGGCCGATCTTCTCAGGTCTCATCCCATTTATGATGGTAGCAGCGTTCCCGCTGCCAGGCCGACTGTCGCTCCCGTGGTTGCTACCGGGCCGCGTTGGCAGTAAGGTAGAAGGAATCGCGAGCCGCACCCTGTGCCGCAGCCAGGCGCTGGTGGCCGCTCATGGAGGTAGCCCTTTGACATCCCGTCTGCGTGAACTGATCCAGCAATTGGGTGAAGCCATCCACGAGTCGGTTATTGAGAGCGAGCAGATCGCCGGTGTTGTGCAGGACATCCGCAAGCATGGCTTCGACGTGCTGCTGATGCTCGAAGCGACGATCGGGCTTAATGAGGTCGGCGCAAAGAATGCCGATTCCGCCGAGGCTGGCGAAGAGGTTGAGGGCGAGGCTGGTGCCTTCACGCAGAACGATCTGCATTTCCTCAAGTCGCTGCGTATATCGGTTGAGGGCGACGACGAGGCGAGCGAGGATGGGACAGGTGGGGAGTAAGTGGAACAAATTGTCGATTTGATGCTGAGGGGCTCCCGGATCGACGCGATAATGACCGTATGGCGACTCTGCCCAACTCGGAAGAACTCTGGACTGTGCGCGAGTATCTGAGCACAAGCTGGAGCCCGGACCGTGAATTTGTCGACGGGCGGATCGAGGAGCGGAACTTGGGCGAGAAAGAGCACTCGATCATTCAGCGGTATTTGACGGTGTTATTCGCAATCAAGCGCGAAGATTGGCGCGTTGAAGTATTTCCCGAACTCCGCACGCAGACAAAGTCAAGAAATTTTCGTGTTCCGGATGTGCTGGTTATCCGCGCAGGCGAAAAGTTTGAACGCTATATCACGCAGCCACCCCTGATTGCAATAGAGATTCTTTCGCCTGAAGACACAATGCGTGCAATGCAGGAGAAGGCTGCCGAATATCGACTCTTTGGAATTGAAAACATCTGGATTATCGATCCCGAGCCGCGTATCGCGTATCGCTACACAGGTTCCGCACTCGAAGAAGTGCAGACGGGCGAGCTAACTGTGCCCGGAACGCCGATTCGGGTTGATCTGAGCGCGATGTTTGCTGAGCTGGATCGCTAGGCATCGATACTTTGAAGAGCCAACGCTCTGCCGCAATTATTCTGGGCCTCACTGCCTGCGTGGCGCTGTTTGTTCTTTCCTGCCATCGTGTTCCTTATGAAGAGCCGGACCGTGCGCAGCCTGTGGCCGGCGTCAGGATGCAGGATGTGCTCTTTTTCAGCACGGCGCTGGGGCGCGAGATGCCTTACAGAGTTTATCTGCCCGCAGATTGGCCCACGGGCCAGAAACTTCCGGTAGTCTATCTGCTTCACGGCGCCTGGACAGGCTTTCGTGATTGGTCAAATTATTCACATGCCGCTGAGTATGCGCGGCACGGCGTGATTTTTGTCATGCCGGAGGGTGACCTCTCCTATTACATGAACGCCGCGGGGGCGAAGCGGGATCGATATGAGGACTACATAACCAAAGATTTGATTGCCGATGTCGAAAGCCGCTTTCCAGTAAAGTCCGATCGCGAGGACCGGGCTATCATCGGTGTTTCCATGGGCGGGTTTGCGGCAATTGAGTATGCGCTCACACGGCCCGATCTGTTTGTCTTTGTCGGTGCGCTGAGTCCGGCTATCGATGCACCGCGCCGTGGATTCAACATCAGGTACATCGATCAATGGTGGAGATTCCGTACCATCTTTGGGCCGATGGGAAGTGAAGAGCGGAAGGCTCGCGATCCTCTAGAGCTGGTACAAACTGCAAATCCTCAGGCGACGCCCTATATTTATATGACCTCCGGCGATAATGAGGCGCTACTCGACCCCATTCAGCATTTTGCTACACGACTTAAGCAGCGTGGCTTCGCGTTTGAGTTCCACATCAAACCGGGCGGGCACGACTGGGGTGAATGGAACGAGCAGGTGCCGGGGTGCTTTGCGAGCTTGCTACAGCATCTAGGCGTAAGGGTGAATTGATGCGCGTAGCACTCAGCTTTTGAGTGCTACGCGGACATGCAATTCGCGCAATTGCTGCTCGGTAACCGTCGTGGGCGCGTCGGCCATTAAATCAATCGCCTTTGCAGTCTTGGGGAAGGCGATGACTTCGCGCAGGTTGGCTGCGCCGGCCAGAAGCATGACGATGCGGTCGAGGCCGAGCGCGATGCCGCCGTGCGGAGGCGTGCCGTACTCGAGTGCGTCGAGAAAGAAGCCGAATCTTGCCTTCGCTTCCTCCTCGCTGATGCCGAGCGAAGCGAAGATCTGCTGCTGCACATCCTTGCGATGAATACGGATCGACCCCGAGCCGAGCTCGAGTCCGTTCATGGCGAGGTCGTAGCAGTCGGCACGCACACTGGCTGGGTCGGTGACGAGGTTGGCCATGTCGGCTTCATACGGCGCGGTGAAGGGATGGTGCGCGGGCACCCATTTGGCGGCGTTCAGCTCGTACTCGAACATCGGGAAGTCGACGATCCAGATGGGATGGAATGCCTTTGATCCGTCGAGTGGATCTGATGAGCCGTGGGCGTGCGCGGCCTCTACGACTTCTTCAGTCACTCGGAATGCGCCGTGGCGGTCGGCGTACTTCTTTGCCAGCTCGGTGCGGAAGTTGCCGGCCGCGGCGTAGACGTTGATCTCGCGCTCGGAGAGACGGCCCTCAAACTTGGTGTCACTGGCCTTGATGTGGTGCGCAGGGTCGCCGGCGACGACGATGACAAAGTCGGCATCGGATGCTCCGGTAAGCTCGCGCACTTTG
>DASZXD010000111.1:0-20926 GCA_035546015.1 Occallatibacter sp. | reverse complement strand
CACTACGAGAGCTGCAATGGGAGCATCTTGCCGAATACTCAACCGAAGCTCTCATGGTGTGGGGAGACTTGGACTGCTACAAACATTTTCTGCCACGGATCTTCGAGTTGACTCTCACTGCCGGGGAATGGCCTGAAACGTCTACTCCGGAGATGGTGTTTGGCATATTGCGTTACGGTCAATGGCGCGCGTGGCCCACGCAAGAACAGAACGCCATCGAACAGATGCTTCACGCCGTATGAGACAGTGCGCAGCAATCCACCTATTGAAGCGGGTTATATCGATGTAGATCAATGGCTCTGCTGCATCAACCAATGCGAAGATGACTTGACTCCTTATCTTGATCAATGGATGGCGGATGAGCGTCTTTCGGCCGCATGGGCGCTGTCTTCCTTGATCCTCGCTAGTGAGATTGCATATACGAATGCAAACACAAAACATGATCCGCCTGTATGGGAGGGTGAGGAATCGAGAGCCAAAGTGGAAGAATGGTCGAAACAGTCACATCGCGGAGCTTTTTGGAAGCACATTCAGTATGCTCAGCTGGAAGCATGGATAAATTCTCCCGCTGTGCTCGATAAGCTGTGTCGAGCTGCAATGAACTGCCGGCATAGCGAGATGGAAAGCGAGTTGAGGACAGCTCAACAATGCCTCCTTGAGGCACAATCAACCAAGTTTGAGCGCGTCTACAAAGACCGTCGCTTTCAAACTGCTTATTGGCAATCCCCAACCTATCGACTCTACTGAACAGAGTTACTGTGACGCCGGCAACCCGTTGGTCTTCATAAGACAACCGATTGTTTATCGTCTTTTTTCTTGACGATGAGCCGCGTGGTCTGGCTGAATGTTGTGTGGTTGCGCGGAGGGTTTTTGTGGGTTCTATGACGAGGTTCGGGCTGCTATTGAGATTGTTTTCTGCTGCGATGTTGCTTTGTGCTGGGCTGCAGGCGTGGGGTACGTCGGCGTCGTACTATCCGCAGCGGCCTGATGATGCGAAGGCTGTGTATCTGACGCCGGAGAACTTCTCTGTGCATGGCGATGGAGCGACAGACGACAGCGCGGCGATTCAGGAGGCGGTGGATAAGGCAGCGGCGCGCGGCGAGGGGATTGTGTTTGTGCCATCGGGGCGGTACCGGCTGACGCGCACGATTTATGTGTGGCCCTCGGTGCGGGTGATTGGATATGGCGCGACACGGCCGGTGTTTGTGCTGGCGGATGACACGCCGGGGTATCAGCAGGGGCTGGGGTACATGTTTCTTTTTGCGGGCGGAAAGCCGCGCAAGGAGCCACGCATCGATTTTGCGACGGGGCGGCCCGCGGAGCCGATCGAGGGAACGGTGCCTCCGGACGCATCGATTCCAGATGCGAATCCGGGGACGTTTTACTCGGCGATGAGCAATGTGGATTTCGAGATCGGGAAGGGGAATCCGGCGGCGGTGGGGATACGGTTTCATGTGGCGCAGCACTGCTACCTGGCGCACATGGACTTCTGGATCGGGTCGGGGCTGGCGGCGCTGAAGGATATTGGCAACGAGGGCGAGGATCTGCACTTTCACGGCGGGCAGTATGGGATTGTGACGGTGAAGCCGTCGCCGGGATGGCAGTTTACGCTGCTCGACTCGACGTTTGAAGGGCAGACGGTGGCAGCGATCAAGGAGCATGAGGCGGGACTAACGCTGATTCATGATTCGTTTAAGAATGTGCCGCAGGCGGTGTCGATCGATCCGGAGTTTTCAGAGGAGCTGTGGGTGGCGCGGTCGCGGTTTGAGGAGATTTCGGACGCGGCGATTGTGTTTGGCAATGAGAACAACGCGCGGACGGAGATCAATCTTGAAGACATTGCGTGCAAGGGCGTGAGGGTGTTTGCGCGGATGCGCGAGAGCGGCAAGACGGTCAATGGGCCGGGTGAGAGCTATGTGGTGAAGACGTTCTCGCATGGGTTGACGATGAAGAGCGCGGAGGACTGGGGCGCGATCGAGACGAAGTTCGACGCGCATGTCGTGAGCGAACTGCCGGAGCAGAAGAATGCGATTGCGGCGCTGCCGCCGATGACGGAGTGGGTGAATCTGCTGACGCTGGGTGTGAAGGGCGACGGCGTGACGGACGATACGGCGGCGATTCAGAAGGCAATTGACGGGCATGCTGTGCTGTATGTGCCGATGGGACGGTACCTGGTGACGGATACGATTCATCTGCGGCCGGATACGGTGTTGATCGGCCTCGATCCGAGCATGACGCAGTTCGATTTGAAGGATGAGAGCCCGGGCTTTCAGGGTGTGGGCATGCCGCGCGCGCTGCTTGAGGCGCCGAAGGGCGGGCACAACATTGTGACGGGGATCGGGCTGTTTACCGGCGGCATCAACGATCGCGCTGTGGGAGCGCTGTGGATGGCGGGCGCGGATTCGCTGATGGACGATGTGCGGTTTCTGGGCGGGCACGGGACAAATGCGGCGGACGGAACGCGGATGAATCCCTATAACAACACGCACACGGGCGATCCGAATCCGAAGTATCGATGGGATACGCAGTATCCGAGCTTATGGATTACGGATGGTGGCGGCGGGACGTTTGCGGATATCTGGACGCCGGACACGTTTGCCGAGGCGGGTCTGCTGATTTCGCATACGTCGACGCTGGGATTTGTGTACGAGCTTTCGTGCGAGCACCATGTGCGCAACGAGATCAAGCTGGATGGCGCGGAGAACTGGGAACTGGATGCGCTGCAGACGGAAGAGGAGCGCGGCGAGAGCGGCGATACGCTGCCGCTTGAGATTGACCGGTCACAGAATATCACTATCGCGAATTATCACGGGTATCGGGTGATCAGCAGCTTTGCGCCGTTTCCATATGCGGTGAAGGTATCGGAGTCGACGGGGATTCGCATACGGAATATGCATACGGACAGCAACAGCAAGGTGTCGTTTGATAATTCGGTGTTTGACGCGACGCATCATGCCGAGGTGCGTGCGCGGGAGTTTGCTGTGCTGGATGTGCCGGGGGAGAAAGACACGAGCGAGCCGATGGGACATTTTACCGTGCTGGCTCCCGATGCCAAGGTCGAGAAGCTTGCGGATGGATTCTTCACGATCTCTGGCGGTGTGGTGGACGCGAAGGGCACGCTCTACTTTGTGGATACGCACTGGCAGAGGATTTATCGGTGGGATGCGGAAAATCGCGAGGCTGTGGTCGAGGCGAGCGATCCGCAGCAGCCGGAGAATCTGGCGATGGACAAGGCAGGCGATCTGCTGGTAGTTTCGCGGAGCGGCGCGGGGACGGTGTATGCGCTTGGGTCCGATGGCAAGATGACGATGATCGACAAGCAGGCTGCGACGGAGCGCGGCGGTGCGACGGAGTATCTGCCGGCGGGTGTGTTCGATCTGCATCAATTTTCGAGTCCGCGAGACTGGCAATATGCTGCGCAGGATGGCAGTGCTTATATCTCGGCAGGCGACGAGTTTGTGCAGGGACATACGGAGTGGGGCACGAAGATGGCCGACCTGCTGCGGACGTTTGGGCTCGAGAAGGCCGTGCCGGGCAAGCCGTTTTATGTGACGACGGAGAATGCGGAGCGGACGTTCAGGGGAACGGTGACGGCGACGGGTTCAGTGACGGATCTGAAGCCGTTTACAGAGACGGGCGGCGAGTGCGTGGTGCAGGACGAGCGCGGGCGCGTATATGTGGCCGCGGGACAGATCCTGGTGTACTCGCCGGAGGGAAAGATGCTGGGGCGGATCGATGTGCCGGAGCGGCCGATCGATCTGGTGTTTGGCGGCGCGGACCGGAAGACGCTCTACATTCTCACGCATCACTCGCTGTATGCGGTGAAGACGGAGGCGGCTGGGTTGTGAGCGAATTAGCGCGCATTTGCTGGAGCGACTCTTTGCGCCTATGCTGAACGGCATGCGCTTATCGCACTTCGTCACCGTGTGTGCTTTGCTGATTGCGGGCTCGCCTGCATGGAGTCAGGCGGCGGGGCCAGTCTTCGAAGCCGCTTCAGTCAGGCCAAGCGCGCATACGGTCGGGCCGGATTACAACAACCAGGTCAGTTGGACTCCTGTGGGTTTGACTGCGAGAAACGTCACGCTCAGACGGCTGGTTGCCGATGCCTGGAATCTTCAACTCGATCAGATCATGGGACCGGCGTGGCTCGACCGCGAGGAGTATGACGTTGAAGCGCGCATGGCCGAGGGTACGACCGCAGAGCAGAAGGCGCTGATGCTCCAGAGCCTGCTCTTGGATCGGTTCGGCCTGAAGCAGCACAGCGAGGCCCGCTCCATGCGTGTTTACGAATTGAGGGTCGGAAAGAATGGCCCCAAGATCAAGCCGGTTGCAGAGGGCGCGCCGCATGCAGGGGCGGGCTTTCATTTTCACGGGCAGATGCGGCAGTTTGCCGATCTGCTTGCTGTGCAGTTTTCCATTCCCGCCGCTGAAAACCCGAATACGCCGGTGAGGGCGGGCGGGCCGGCAATTCCGGTGCTCGACAGGACAGGGCTGGATGGAGTCTACGACTTCAGCGTCGACATTCATCCCGAGATGGGCACGGATGCGTTCACGAGCTGGCAACGAGTCCTCAACGAACAACTGGGGCTGCGGATTGAAAGCCGCAAAGCGGATGTTGAGGTGCATGTCATCGACGACGCGATGAAAATGCCGAGCGCAAACTAAACCCTGCGCACGAGACCTGTTCACAATGTGTTGTGGGTGCCGTCGCAAAAGGGCTTGTCGCCGGTATGTTTGCAGCCGCAAAGCCAGGCGGTGCCGGTTTCGGTGGCTTCGAACTTTACAGGAGTGATGCCGGAGCCGGCGTGGCTGCCATCGCAGAACGGCTGCTTAGCGCTGCGGCCACAGGCGCACCAGTGGTAGGTTTTGCCGGCTTCGAGCTCGACGGGGTAAGGGCCCTTCTGTGCAATGACTGGTTCGGACATGGATGATCCTCCGCGACTGGGAATGACTTATTATCGCTGATTGCAAACAGGTTGCATGCCGTTTGATCAAATTGTTGTATGCGGCGAAAACTGCATCGGAAGGCCGGTTGGCTGTACAATCCCAACATGAGACTCCAGCAGACCCCGGACGGTGGGGGTGGCTGTAAACGTCTCAATTTCAGGTGTGTCCATGACTGGTACCAAAGAGAAGTCCGAGCCGCGCAAGCTGCCCATGATGCCCATTCGCGATATGGTCATCTTCCCCTACATGATGACCCCGTTCGTGGTGGGCCGCGAGTCGAGCGTGCGTGCTCTTGAAGAGGCTCTGACGGGGGACCGCAAGATCTTCCTGGCAACGCAGCATGACGCATCGATCGACGAGCCGAAGGCGAAGGACATCTACCAGGTGGGATCGATCTGCAACATTGTGCAGAGCGTGAAGATGCCCGATGGCAACATCAAGGTCCTGGTAGAGGGAGTGGAACGCGCGAAGTCCGTTGAGGTGAATGACCGCGACGGCTTCTTTATAGCCACGGTGCGGACAGGCAAGTCACAGTTTGAGATGACGCCGGCTGTGGAGCAGCTGATGCAGCGGGTGACGTCGCTGTTTGAGCAGTATGTGAAACTGCAGCAGTCGCTCAACTACGAGACGATTATCGCCACGGTGCGAATGGATGAGCCGGCGAAGCTCTCCGATGTGATTGCGGCTAATCTGCAGATCGGCATTGAAGAGAAGCAGGAACTGCTGGCGATCTTCGACCCGGCGGCGCGGCTTGCGCGCGTGGCCGATGTGCTGGACATCGAGATCGAGAAGCTGGACCTGGACCGCAACATCCAGTCGCGGGTGAAGCGGCAGATGGAGCGGGCGCAGAAAGAGTATTACCTGAACGAGAAGATCAAGGCCATCCAGAAGGAACTGGGCCGCGGCGAGAAGAGCGAGTTTGACGAGCTGCGCAAGAAGATTGAAGCCGCAGGCATGCCGAAGGATGTGCTGGACAAGGCGATCCAGGAGCTGAAGAAGCTGGAAGCGATGCCGCCGATGTCGGCCGAGTCGACCGTGAGCCGCAACTACATTGACTGGCTGCTGGCGGTGCCGTGGAAGAAGAAGTCCAAGGAGACGCGGTCGATTGAGTACGCCGAAAAGGTGCTCAATGAAGACCACTACGGTCTGGAAAAGATCAAGGAGCGCATTCTCGAATTCCTGGCTGTGCGGCAGCTGGTGAAGAATCCCAAGGGATCGATTCTGTGTTTCGTCGGGCCTCCGGGAGTGGGCAAGACTTCGCTGGGCATGTCGATTGCAAAGGCGACGGGACGCAAGTTTGTGCGGCTCTCGCTGGGCGGCGTGCGCGACGAGGCGGAGATTCGCGGACATCGCAGAACGTATATTGGCGCGATGCCGGGACAGATCATTCAGCATATGAAGCGCGCGGGGACGAAGAATCCCGTGTTTCTGCTGGATGAAGTGGACAAGATTTCGTCGGACTTCCGCGGCGATCCGGCGTCGGCGCTGCTCGAGGTGCTCGATCCAGAGCAGAACACGACCTTTCAGGATCACTATCTCGACGTGGACTACGATCTGTCGCAGGTGCTGTTTGTGGCTACTGCCAATGTGATGCACACGATTCCTGCGCCTCTGCAGGACCGCATGGAGATTCTGCGGCTGCAGGGATACACAGAGCAGGAGAAGCTGGAGATCGCGCAGAAGTATCTGGTGAAGAAGCAGCGCGAGCAGACCGGACTGACCGAGAAGAACATCACCTTCAAGGACGATGCGATTCTGGAGATCATCCGTTACTACACGCGCGAGGCCGGAGTGCGGAATCTGGAGCGCGAGATCGGCAACGTGTGCCGCAAGGTGGCGCGCAAGGTGGTGAAGGCCGGAACGAAGCACAAGGAAGAGATCACAGCAGCCAATGTCTCAGAGTTTCTGGGCGTGGCGAAGTATCGCGACTCCGAAGTGCATGAGAAGAGCGAGATCGGGCTGGTAACGGGCCTGGCATGGACCGAGGTGGGCGGCAGCATTCTGACTACCGAGGTGCAGGTGCTGGACGGCAAGGGCAAGCTCACGGTGACCGGCCAGCTTGGCGATGTGATGCAAGAGTCGGCGCAGGCGGCGCTGAGCTACATTCGCAGCAAAGCGCATGCGCTGGGGCTTTCGCGCGAGTTTTATCGCAGCATGGACCTGCATCTGCACGTGCCTGAGGGCGCCATTCCCAAAGACGGGCCGTCGGCGGGCATTACGATGGCGACGGCGCTGGCCAGCGCGCTGGCGAAGATTCCGGTGCGGCGCGATATTGCAATGACCGGAGAAATTACACTGCGCGGCAAGGTGCTGCCCATTGGCGGATTGAAAGAGAAGCTGCTCGCGGCACTGCGCGCGGGGATCTTCGAGGCGATTCTGCCCAAGGGCAACGAGAAGGATGTGGCCGAGTTGCCGGACAACATCAAGAACTCGATGAAGCTGCACTTTGTGGATTCGATGGACGAGGTGCTGGCGCTGGCGCTGGAAGGGCCATTGCCCACGGCGGTTCCGGCTGAGGCGGCGGTGCTGGCGGCTGTGCCCGGCGCGGAGATGGGCGGGAATCTGCCGGCGCAGCAGTAGGGCTTTTCTCTATTTCGCTGAGTCTGATTTTGTGCTTTCCCAGGTCTCAAAGGCGAGACCTGGGGCACCCCTCTTCGTGACTGGTCCCAATTCCCCAAAAATTCCCAACAGAAGATTAATGCCGGGATTGTGCTTGCGTGATGGAGAATGGTTCCGGATCGCTCGAACGCTGTTTTTGCGTGCGATTTAGTTGAAATTCTTTTCCCTTCCGCGCATCTCAGATTTCAGTCAACACCTCTGTCACCCCGGATTATTGCGCCCGTTCAGGGAGAAGCTGTCGTGGAGGGCGGCAAGTTGGCCGGGCGCGGGATGGCGGTCCATTTTCAGCGATGAAGGGAGCACCGCGATGAGTGCGGATACTGGCGAAGTTGGAAATCCCGAGCAGTACGACGTAGTTGTGCTGGGCTGCGGCGAGGGCGGCAAGTACCTTGCGTGGACGATGGCGAAGCTGGGCAAGCGCGTGCTGGTGGTGGAGCGCAAATATATCGGCGGATCGTGCCCGAATATTGCGTGCCTGCCGAGCAAGAACATCATTCATAGCGCGAAGGTGGCGTCGTACTTCTTTCGCAGCGAGGAGTTCGGGATCTCGAAGGATAACGTGCGGATCAGCATGGAAGTGGTGCGCGCACGCAAGCGGCGGATGGTGGATGGGCTGGTGCAGATGCATGTGGACAACTTTAACGGCAGCGGAGCGCAGTTGCTGATTGGGTCGGGTCGATTTATTGCGCCGAAAACTCTGGAGGTGACTCTGCCCGATGGGCAGACGCGCGTGGTGCGCGGCGAGAAGACAGCGATCGGAACAGGAACGCGCGCGACCCTGCCGCAAATTGCGGGCCTGGCCGATGCGAGGCCGCTGACGCATATTGAAGCGCTGGAGCTGGATCACATTCCCGGGCACCTGGTGGTGCTGGGCGGCGGCTATGTGGGACTGGAACTGGCGCAGGCGATACGGCGGTTTGGCAGCCGGGTGACGGTGATCGATCGGAATGGTTCGGTGGCGCACCGCGAAGATGAGGATGTGTGCAAGGCGCTTGAAGAGCTGTTTCGCGATGAGGGAATCGAGCTGCGACTGCATACACATGTGAAGGCGGTGGAGGGATTGTCGGGGCAGCGGGTACGGCTGCAACTGGCAACGCGCGACGGAGAGGACTCACTCGAAGGCACGCATCTGCTGGTGGCGATGGGGCGCACGCCGAATACGGCGGGGATCGGACTGGAGCTTGCGGGCGTTGAAGTGACGGAGCATGGGTTTATCAAAACAGATGAGCATTTGCGTACGACCGCGCCCGATGTGTGGGCGATCGGCGATTGTGCGGGAAGCCCGATCTTTACGCATATCTCATTCGACGATTTTCGCGTGGTGCGGGAGGATATGCTGGGGCGCTCGCGGGTGACAACGGGGCGGCAGGTTCCGTTCTGCATGTTTACGGACCCGGAGCTGGCGCGTATCGGGCTGAGTGAGCGAGAGGCAAAGGCGAAGGGGATTCCGTACCGGCTGGCGAAGGTTCCGATGGCGGCGGCGCTACGGACGCGCACGCTTTCTGAGACGCGCGGTTTCATGAAGGCGCTGGTGGATACGGAGAGCGACCGAATTCTGGGCTTCACCGCGTTTGGCGTAAGCGCGGGTGAGATTATGGGCGCGGTGCAGATGGCGATGATCGGAGGGTTGCCGTATACGGCGGTGCGCGATGCGGTTCTGACGCATCCGACTCTGCTGGAAGGACTGATTCCCTTGTTCTCCACAGTGCCGGCGGGCAAGTGATGAAAGGCGGATGCAATGAGATACAGAGCGTGGGTGGTTGAGACAGCGGGTGGGAGTTTTATCGAGCGTGAGATGCCGCGTGTGGCGCCGAAGCCGGGTGAGGTGCTGGTGCGCATTGCGGCGAGTGGCGTGAATCCGCTGGATACGAAGGTTCGCGCGGGTAAGGCGGAGCATGCGCGGCAGCCGCTGCCCGCGGTGCTGGGGCTGGATGTGGCAGGCACGGTGGAAGAGGCTGGCGCCGGCGTGAGCACATTCAAACCCGGCGACGAAGTGTTCGGTATGGTGGGCGGCGTGGGTGGACTGCAGGGCACACTGGCCGAGTTTGTCGTGGCGGATGTTCGGCTGCTGGCCCGCAAGCCCAGGAACCTCTCAATGCGGGAGGCCGCAGCGCTGCCGCTGAGCACGATTACGGCGTGGGAGGGGCTGGTGGATCGCGCGGGCGTACGTACGGGGCAGAAGGTGCTGATTCACGCCGGGGCCGGCGGTGTTGGGCATTTGGCGGTGCAGGTGGCGCGCGCATTTGGCGCCGAGGTATTTGCAACCGTGTCCACGAGCAAGAAGCGGATTGTCGAGAGCTATGGAGCAACGCCGATCGATTATCACGCAAGTACGGTGGAAGAGTATGTGCGCGCATACACGGGGGGAGCGGGGTTCGACATTGTGTATGACACGGTGGGCGGTGCAACGCTGGATGCCTCGTTTGCCGCAGTGAAGCGATATACGGGACATGCGCTGAGCTGCCTTGGGTGGGGATCGCATGCGCTGGCTCCGCTGTCGTTTCGCGGTGCGACATATTCGGGAGTGTTTACGCTGCTGCCGCTACTGACGGGCGAGGGACGCGAGCATCACGGTGAGATTCTGGAGCGCGCTGCGGAGCTGGCCGAGCAGGGCAAGCTGAAGCCACTTTTGAGTGCGCGGCGATTTTCGACTGCGGAGATCACCGAGGCGCACGCAGAGGTGGAGGCAGGGTCGACAGGCAAGGTTGTGGTAGAGATTATCGCGGAGTAGGCGGTTGCTGAGTTTCCTTCACTCCATGCGCAGGGTCTTCATCGGGTCAACGCGGGCTGCGCGCCGCGCGGGAGCCCACGCAGCAGCAATGGCGAGCAGAGTCATCAGCAATGCGACGGAACCATAGGTCGCGGGATCGAGCGGCTGCACTTCGAAGAGGAAGCTCCGCATCATGCGTCCCGCGAGTGCCGCGGCGGCGAGACCCGCTGCCGATCCTCCCAGTGCGAGCAGCAGACTTTGCCGCAGCACTCTTTGAACGATTTGCCAGCGCTGTGCGCCGAGCGCGAGCCGGATGCCGAACTCGCGCGTGCGCCAGCTCACGATGTAAGCAATGAGGCTATAGACGCCAACGCTTCCGATGATGACAGCTAAAGCTCCGAAGGCCAGCAGCAGCAGAGTGAGCGAACGCTGGGTGGATTCGGATGCGGCCACTACTTCATTAAGCGTGCGCAGCCCGGTTACCGCGGCATAGGGATCGAGGCTGGAGACTGCCTGGCGCAACTGCTGCGCGGCGGTTGCCGTAGTTGCCTGCGTGCGCAAGAGGACGTACATGGTTGGCTGTGCCAGGGCAGGCGTGACAGGCAGATAAACCTGCTCGCCAAAGTCGCTTGCCAGGCTGTCTTCACGGGTGTTGTTCACGACGCCGACAACGGTGACGGCTTTGGCCTGATTCCATATCGCGGGTTGCGGTTCATCGCCGACATTGAGGATGTGCTTGCCGAGCGGGTCGCGATGCGGCCAGAGCCGATTGGCCATGGTCTGATTGATGACGACCGCGCGTGTTGTTCCGGAGGCATCCTGCTCATTTAACAGACGGCCGCGCACAAGCTGCATGCCAAGCGCGGCAAAGTAGCCGGGAGAGACGACGCGGCCGGTGGCCAGCAGTGCACCCTGGCGCGGGCTGCGCGGATGGTCTTCTGCGTCGTAAACGTAACCGCCCTGCGGTGCGCGGAGGGGCAGAGAGTCAGCGAGCGCGACATCTTCTGCAGAGGCGACGCCGTGCAGGCTGTCGAGCAGCGTGGAGAAGAACGCCTGGCAGCGGCCCTTCTGCTGGCAGGCAGATGCATCGAGCGAGACCTGCGCGGTGACGATGCGGTCGGTGCGAAAGCCGGGATCGACCTGCGAGAGGGTCCACAGGCTGTGGAGCATGAGTCCGGCCGCGGTGATGACCAGGACGGAGAGCGCGATCTGGCCCATGACCAGCAGCATGGAGAGACGGAACTGGCCGGCTCGTCCGGCAACGCTGCGGCTGCCGGCATGGAGTGCATCGCGCAGATCAGGCGAGGCCGCTTTGAGTGCGGGAATGAGTCCGAAGAGGAATCCCGTGAGCAGCGACAACCCTGCGGCGAAGACAAACACCTGCCAGTGAAGAGTAACGTCGTTGAGCCGCGGAGTGTCAGCGGGAAGCAGCGAGACAAGGATGCGCAAGCCGATGGCCGCAGCCGCCAGGCCAACCGCGCCCGCGACTGCACCGAGCACAAGGCTTTCCACTACGAGCTGGCGCACCAGGCGGGCGGTGGATGCGCCGAGTGCGCCACGAATTGCGATCTCGCGCTCGCGTCCTGCGGCACGCGCCAGCATCAGGTTGGCGACGTTGGCGCAGGCGATGAGCAGGATGAGACCGACGGCGCTGAAGAGCAGAAGCAGGCGTGGACGCATCGAACCTACTTCCGACTCGAGCAGCGGCACCACGGTCATGTTGGCAGCCCAGATGTCGGGCATGCGCCAGGGAAAGAGCGGCAGCAGGCTCTTTTGCATCCGGCGCAGATCGGATTGTGCCTGCGCGGGCGCGATGCCTTCGCGCAGCCGGCCAAAGGCGCGCAGATCGAAGCGTTGCCAGGGGTCCTGCGTGTCGCTTGGGTTGAAGGTGACCGGCGTGAGGAACTGTGTATCTGCATAGGGAAAGTGCACACCGGCCGGCATGATGCCGATGACCCGCCGCGATACGCCATCGATGCGCAACGTGTGCCCGATGATGTTGGGATCGGCGGCGAAGGCATCGTGCCAGAAGCCGTAACTCAGGACGACGACGGGTTCGTGCCCGGCGACAGCATCGTCAGAAGAAAAGAAATAGCCCAGTACAGGCGATACGTCGAGCGTGCGCAGCGCATTGACCATGACCTCAGCGCCGAAGACGCGAGTGGATGAAGCGGCATCGCCGAGATTGGATTGCGCGTCGGGGCCGAATCCGCTGATGGAAGTGAAGGAGTCTGTGTGCTCGCCGAGGGCACGAATCCAACCTTTTGGGAAAAAGGCGGCGTCGGTTTGGCCGTCGCCGTAACCGATGCGCATGATCCGCTGCTGCTGCGGATAAGGGAGCGGCTGCAAGATGATGGAGTCCACCAGCGCGAAGATGGCAATATTGGCGCCAACGCCGAGTGCCAGAGTGAGAACGGCGGTAATTGCGAATCCGGGCGCTTTGCGCAACTGGCGCAGCGCAAATTTGAGATCGGCGTACATGGTTCCTCCGCGTCAGAGGTCTGCTTTCAGCCTTGACTTTGCATTTTAGAAACCATCGTGCAGGGCTGGCCGTGCTCAAAATAGTGGGCTTACAGGATTAACGCAGTCGAGGTATGTGCGCATTCGAGATGGTCTGTCCGGAAGCGGACAGGACGATGCGCGCACAGATGAGGCAAAGATTACGAGACGCTCGGGTAATAGCCGCGATGGCGGAGGGCAGGCTGGCAGGTGAGGGGCGAAACAACGTGCTTATTTCGCCTTCCCCATTTTCAGAATAGTGGACTCGAGAGACCAAAACAAGACTGTTTTTTGAGCGCCGGATCGGGGTAGTATCACGGCTCGGATGTAAGTCTGGGCTGTGGTTCGAACTGTGATTCGAGCAGAGGTACGAGCAACAGTTCGAGCTGGTGCGAAGTGTGCTTCAACACCGGTTGAGCCGCGGCATGCCCGTGTGCATGCAACCGAGAGGCTTCGCCGTCTCAATTCGATAACCAACGGAGGATTGCATGATTCCGCAGGAAAAGATTGCGGCCGTGACGCGCGGCCTTCGCGCGGCTTTCGGCGTAGACAAGATGGAAGAGATGCAGATGCTGTCTGGCGGGCACAGGGCAGACCTGATCTTTCGCATTGCTGTGCGGGGAACTCCATACCTGTTGAGGATCGTCAAGCGCGTAAGCGATCCAACGAATCATTTTGCGGCCATGCAGGCGGCGGCGGAGGCATTGCTGGCGCCGCGTGTGTGGTATGCGAACGCGGAGGAGGGGGTCTGCATTATGGACTTCATTGAAGCCGTGCCTTTGCCGCGAAGGGAAGCGCTTGCGCAGATGCCCGCAGCGATGCGGGCTTTGCATGCCCTGCCCGCATTCCCGGCGAGAGCGAACCATTTGAATACTTCATGCACATTTCTGCTGAACAGCGGAGCTGCCGTAGACGAACTGCTGCGGAGTTTTCGCGAGGCAGATCTTGTGCCACGCGGCGAAAAGGAGCAGTTTTTCGCGTGGCATGCGGAGCTGGGCGCGGTCTGCCGGCAAAACGATGCCGAGATGGCGCCATGCCACAACGACCTGGTGAAGCCCGACAACATTCTCTTCGATGGCAATCGCGTGTGGCTGGTGGACTGGGAGGCGGCTTTCCAGAACGACCGTTATGCCGACCTGGCGGTGGTTGCGAATTTCGTGGTCACTCACGAGGCAGAGGAACGCAGCTATCTTGCAAGGTATTTCGGGCAATTGCCAGACGAGTATCAACTGGCCCGCTTCTTTCTGATGCGGCAGGTTGCACACATGTTTTATGCGATGGCCTATCTGCTGCTGGGCTCAGCGGGCAAAGCGGTAGACTGGAATGACAGCGTGCCCGAGTTCGGTGAGTTTCACCGGCGCATCTGGGCGGGCGAGGTCGATTTCAAAGACAGCTCGATGAAGATTGCGTATGGCCAGGTTCACTGGAGGCAACTCATGCGCAATCTGGAGCTGGCGCGTTTCGGCGAGGCGATGCGTACGGTGGGGGAGCGGCATGCCTCCGGATGAGACGCCCGGCTTTTGGCGGTGCGAAGATACCGGATGTGGCAGGCTGTATCACAGGACTTTGGTAATGACGGCGGGCAGGATGTGCTTGAAGGCAGGGGGCGCGAGGCCGATGCTGTGAGTAACGCAGCAATGAGGTGCCGGCTGGTGTCGGGATGAGCGGAAAACCAGCCGCTTCCGTCCCGAAATCAACAGGATGGCGCCGGGGCGGGCGCTGCATGTGATGCGGCTCACAGATAGCCCCAAAGTGGCATTTTCTGCGTGAAACGCCGGGAGGACAATTTTGAGGAAGTGAACAGTGGCTGCGGCGATGCTGTAAACTTCCGCGCGGCTCAGGGAGATGCGGGACGCGCAGAAAAGAAGTGGGCTTATGAAATCGATGAAGGTGTTTTTCGCTCTTGCTGCAGCGGCCGGGTTAGTGGCAGCGGCCGCGCCGAATAGCTTTGCACAAAGCTCGGCGAGCAATTTGACTCCTGCGGCGGCACGGATGATTGCGGCGTGCCAGGTGGTGTCAGAGGCATCGATGGTGCAGGAGACGCTGGACCGGTTCGACTCCGGGCTGGCTGCGCATGATATGCAGCAACTGCAGGCCGCGGGCATTGAGCCGGTGAGCGTGAAGGGCTGGCAGCGATTTTTCAAGAGCAATCCGGATGCGACGGTGACGGACGACTGCCCGGTGACGTCGCTGTTCATTGGCGGCGACAAGGCGCTGTGGAACTGCATGGAGACTTCGACGATCAAGTCGTCTGGCAAGCCTGTGCAGTATGCGCGGATGGTTCAATTCACGTTCGTCAAGACATCTGGCGGGTGGATGATCTCGGAGCGCAAGTAGCCGCCAGCCAATCCCATTGAAGTTGCTGGTTAGGCATCAGGAAGATGCCGGAGCGTGTAAACGCTGAGCGTTATTCAATCTCTGAAAAAGCGAGCCCTTGCTCTTGTGCACACTGTGACGGGAGCAAGGGCTCGCTTTTTGTGTCTGCTATATGAGGACGTCACCGTTGAAGGTGACTCGACGCACATACAGTCGACTCATTCATAGGGTTACGCTGGTTCCATTCCATGATCTGGATCACATGAAGCGGTTCAGGCAATCCACCGCATGACCGCTCCGTGAAGAATGGGGCCAGATGAATTTCTTCAGAGATACGGGACATCTGTTCCGTTTTGCAGGACTCTTCGTTATCGCCTTTCTTGTCTTCTGGGCCATTCGCGGCTACGTTGTTCCGCCGACATTTGGCCGATACGGGCATTATCGGGCTGCAGCGATTAACGAGATTGCCGCGCGGCCTTTGCACTATGCCGGCCATGCAGCGTGCGAGTCGTGCCATAGCGACGTGCTCGACATGAAGAAGGCCGGCAAGCACGCGGGCGTGAACTGCGAGGCCTGCCATGGGCCGCTGGCGCAGCACGCAGCCGATCCGCTGAATGTGACTCCGGTGAAGCTCGACACGGCCACGCTTTGCGTGCGGTGCCATAGCGCGTCCGCGGCCCGGCCAAAGACTTTTCCGCAAGTGAACATCGAAGAGCACGCGAACGGCGTTACGTGTGAGACCTGCCACCAGCCGCACTCGCCGGCTATCGAGAATTCTGCTTCGTCTGCCGGAGGTGCCAAGTGAATCTGAGCCGCCGTCACATCCTGGTTCTGCTGCCCGCTGCCGCTGTGGCATGGAAGTCGGTGCTGGCCGGTACACCTGAAGACTCGCCGAATTACTCGATGTCTGACCACTGGTGGGGCATGCTCATCGATATTCCCAAATGTATTGGCTGCGGGAACTGCGTGCGCGCCTGCCAGCAGGAGAACGACGTTCCGGACGGCTACTTCAGGACATGGGTGGAGCGCTATCACGTTACCGATACGAATATGACCAATCCTGAGGTGATCTCGCCGGATGGCGGCAAGGAAGGTTTTCCGGCGGCGAAGGAGGATGCGGGCAAATACTTCTTTGTGCCCAAGCTCTGCAATCACTGCGCGGACTCGCCCTGCACGCAGGTGTGCCCGGTGGGCGCGACCTTTGTGAGCCCCGACGGCGTGGTGCTGGTGGATCAGAAGTACTGCCTGGGCTGCGCGTATTGCGTGCAGGCCTGCCCTTACGGCTGCCGGTACATTCACCCGCAAAAGGAAGTGGCCGATAAGTGTACGCTCTGCTATCACCGCATCACGAAGGGGTTGACCACGGCGTGCGTGGAGAACTGCCCGACGGGCGCGCGCCAGCTTGTTGACCTCAAGAACCCTGCCGATCCGATTCATGCATTTCTGAAGACGCACAGCGTGCAGGTGCTCAAGCCGCAGATGGCGACGGGCGCAAAGGTGTACTACAACGACCTGGACGGATCGGTGCATTGAGAACGGGCGGGCTGAATCTGCCGATTACGGGATGCGCAGAAGAGAGGGAGATCAAAGACGAGTATGAACGGCGTTGAAGGCTACATGTATCCGAATGAGATCAACCTCTACTGGAGCGTGCTGATCGTTCTGTATCCGTACATCACCGGACTGGTGGCTGGCGCATTCATTCTGGCGTCGCTGGTGCGGGTTTTCCGCGTGGAGGCGGTGCGGCCAACGTACCGGCTGGCGCTGCTGACGGCGCTTGCCTTTCTGCTGGATGCGCCGCTGCCGCTGCAGTTCCATCTCGGGCATCCGGAGCGGTCGCCAGAGATGTATTTCACGCCGCACGGCACCTCAGCCATGGCGATGTTTGGCTATGTGTACCTGTGGTATCTGATGGCAGTGCTGGTGTTCGAGATATGGCTTGATTACCGGCCCGAGATTGTGCGTCTGGCGCAGGAGTCGAAGGGGATTGCGCGGATTATCTACCGCGTGATGACGCTGGGCTCAACGAATGTAAGCCCGCGCGCGCTGCACATCGACGAGCGGGTGGGTTGGATAGTGACGCTGGTGGGCATTCCGTCAGCCTTTATGCTGCACGGCTATGTCGGATTCATCTTCGGTTCGATCAAGGCGAATCCGTGGTGGTCTTCTCCGCTGATGCCGGTGGTGTTCATCTTTTCGGCCATGGTATCGGGCATTGCGTGCGTGATGCTGCTCTATATGCTCGCGACACGGCTGCGCAGGCGGCCGATCGACATGCGCTGCGTGGACACCATTGCGATGTATCTCTTCTACACGTTCATTATTGACTTCAGCCTGGAGATGCTGGACCTGATCCACCGCATCTACGAGGCCGATGAGTCGTTCCGCAGTCTCGACTTCATGGTGCACACGAAGCTTTATTTCTCGCATATCGTGGTGCAGATCATCTGCGGCACGCTGACCCCTCTGGTTTTGCTGGCAGTGACGCAACTGGTGAAGCTGGGCGACGTGGCGCGGAAGCGCATCTACGTGACGGCAGGGCTGCTCACACTGATGGGTATCTTTGCCATGCGCTGGAACGTGGTGATTGGCGGCCAGCTCTTTTCCAAGAGCTTTCTTGGTTACACAACTTATAAGATCGGGTTGGTCTCAAGGGAAGGGCTGCTCGCCGCTGTAGGTCTCACGCTGCTGCCGCTGGGCATTCTGTGGGTGCTGATCAAACTGCTGCCGCCCTGGTCTGAAGAAGCTGCGCCTGCATCGGCAGGAGACTGAAGAGCGGAAAGACGGTTCCATATCAATCCGGCAGAGGCCTGCCGCTGGGGTGAAGAAGCATGAACGCTCATCCCGAAGCTCCTGACGAACTCGACCAGATAATTCTCCGGATGAATGTGCTGGAGCGGCGCCTGTCCGCACTCGAGCAGGTGCTGCACATTGGCGAGGCCCCTGCCGCACAGGAAGCTGCAGAGGAACCGGTGGCGGCCGCAGCCTATCCGGCGACGGTTGCGGCAACAGGAGGGCAGTTTACCGGCGCGCTTTCAGTTTTTGGCGCAGCGCTGCTGGGCATTGCCGGCGCGTATGTGCTGCGCGCAGTCTCAGGGGCAAGCCTGCTGCCGCGAGGGCTGGTTGCAGCAGCGGCGGCTGTCTATGCCGCAGGATGGCTTTATGCCGCGATGCGCGCGAAGACGCGCCGGCTGGCAGCAACGCTGTATGCGGCGACCTCGATCCTGATTCTTGCGCCGATGCTGTGGGAGATGTCGATTCGTTTTGCTGCGATGCCGGCAGCAGTGGCGGCGGGGACTCTGGCGCTGTATGCGGCACTCGCAACCGTCGCCGGATTTTCAGCGGGCCGCATGGCGACGTTCGGAGTGGCCTATACCGGCATTGCGCTTTCAGCAGTAGCTCTGGCGATCGGCACCCACCAGATGGCGCCGTTTGGCGCAATTCTGCTGTGCATGATTGGGGTGTGCGAACTCACACGAGTGCGCGAACACGCGGCCGCGGTGCGTGGGCTGGTGGCGCTGAGCGGCGATTTTGTGGTGTGGACGCTGCTGTTCATCTATCGACTGCCGGCGGATGCGCGCAGCGAATACCCCGCACTTGGTGCGTGGGTGGTGATTGCCGCAGCTTTTCTGCTATTGCTGCTGCAGACGTCGAGTATCGTTCTGCGCACATTGCGCAGAGTTCAGCAGATTACTGTTTTTCAAATTTTGCAGGCCATGATTGCGTTTGGTCTGCTGATCTGCGCGTTTGCCTGGTTGATGCCAGCGGCAGGAGTGGTGGCCATTGGCGTTTTGTGCCTGGTACTTGCAGGTGTGTGTTACGCCGCTGCGTACGGACCGTTCCGGCAGCAGGAGCAGAGGCGCAATTTCAGAATTTTTGCGGTGTGGGCCTGCGCACTGTTTCCTGGAGCTGTATTTACACTGGCGCCGGTTCCGGCGGCTTCTGCTTTGCTGGCGGCCGGCGGACTTGCTGCGGTTGTGCTGGGAGACAGAACGCGCTTGCCGAGTGTGGAGTTGCAGGGAGTGCTTTATCTCTCGATTGCCGCGGTTGCATCGGGCATGGTGATGTATGCATTTCACGCGCTTGCGGGCGGAATGCCGGGAATGCCGCAGTGGCAGTCGCTCGTCATGACCGTGTTCGCGCTGGCGGCGTATGCCGTTGCAGACGAGCTGCCGGACGAATCGGCAGACAAGCAGGCTCTGCATCTGGTGCCGGCAACGCTGGCCACAGTTGGGCTGGCCGCGTTTGCAGTGAGCGCACTGGCAAGGTTGCTGTCGCTACTATTTAGTCCGGGTATCTTTCATATCGCGCTGCTGCGCACGATCACATTGTGTTCTGTGTCGTTCCTGCTGGCGTGGGGCGGCGCACGGTTGCGCCGCCTGCAGATGGTGCGCGTGGCGTATGGCGCGCTGGCATTCGCTGCTGCCAAGCTGGTGTTTGAAGATCTGCGCCATGGCCGGATGGAGTTTATTGCCGCATCAATCTTTCTGGTTGCGCTCACGTTCCTGGGCGTGCCGCGGCTGACGCGCAGGCGCGGACCGGGTACGGCATCGATACAATCGAGCTAAATGGCCAACTGGTACCGGCGGGTTTTCCTGCTGGCGATTCCGCTGATCCTTTCCAATCTGACGCAGCCGTTGCTGTCGACGGTTGACACCGTGCTCTCCGGGCATCTGCCGGGAGCTGCGGCGCTGGGCGGCGTGGCCATGGGCGGCATCTTCTTCAATGCCGTCTTCTGGACATTTGGCTTTCTGCGAATGGGGACGACGGGGCTCGTTGCGCAGGCGCACGGCGCAGGCGATGTGGAGAGTCTGCGGCTCCATTTCCTGCGCGGGATGGTCTCGGCGCTGGCGATCGGCGTCTTGCTGCTTGCGGTGAAGGGGCCGCTGATCGGGCTGGCGATTACGCTGCTGGGCGCGAGCGCCGATGTAAGGCAGAATGCGCTTGCCTATTGCGGCGTGCGGATGTGGTCGGCTCCGGCGGCGCTGGCGAACTATGTGATTCTCGGATTTCTGCTGGGGCGCCAGCATGCGCGCGCGGCGCTGGGCCTGCAAGCAGCGGTGAATGTGGTGAATGTGGCCGTGGCGCTGTGGCTGGTGATCGGACTGCACATGGGCGTGAAGGGGATTGCGGCAGCGACGGCCTCGGCAGACTGTGCGGGATTGCTTGTCGGGATGGCGCTGATCTGGTGGGCGTGGCCGCGGCATGCGGCGCAACCGGTGCACTGGCGCGAATTGATTGATGGGCCGAGCGTGCGGCGGCTGTTTGCGCTGAATCGCGACCTGCTGCTGCGGACGCTGAGCCTGGTGGCGGCGTATGGTTGGTTTACGCGAACGGGCGCACGTGCCGGAGATGCAGTGCTGGCGGCGAATGCGGTTCTCCTGAATCTGCACTGGATTGCGACTTATGCGCTGGACGGGTTTGCGAATGCAACCGAGGCGCTGGTGGGCGAGGCCGTGGGCGCGGGCCGGCGTGAGGATTTTCGCGCGGTGCTGAAGGCTTCAACGGTGTCGGCGGGCGCGGTGTCGGCGGCACTGTCGCTGGTGTTTGTTGTTGCGGGCGGGACGCTGGTGGGGCTGTTTACCAATCAGGCCATTGTGCGGCAGACGGCGCTGGTGTTTTTGCCGTGGGCGATGGTGCTGCCCGTGGTGTCAGTGTGGGGATACCAGATGGATGGCGTGTTTATCGGCGCTACGCGTGCGCGCGAACTGCGCGACAGCATGGTGGTGGCGCTGGCCGGGTTTCTGCTGCTGGCAGTGGGGCTAGAGCGGGTGATGGGGAATCACGGGTTGTGGTGCGCTTTTTGCGGCTTTATGGTGTTGCGCGGCGGGCTGC
>DASZXD010000110.1:0-6970 GCA_035546015.1 Occallatibacter sp. | reverse complement strand
CAGTGGGTGGTGAGGTGGGAGTGGGGATGATGATGATGATGATGTACGGGCTAAAGCCCGTACCCTTCAACTAAAGCCCGTACCCTTCAACTAAAGCCCGTACCCTTCAACTAAAGCCCGTACCCTTCAACTAAAGCCCGTGTCCTTTAACTAAAGCCCGTGTCCTTTAACTAAAGCACTACCCTGCAACTGAGGTCCGTACCCTTCAACTAACGCCGGTGCCCTGCAACTTAGGTCCGTATTTTTCAACTAAAGTCCATATCCTTCACCCGGCTCGTCATTGTGGCTTATGCATCATGCGAACAGATTGGCCAGTTGTAACGCCGGAGTACGGTGCATGTTTTTTGCCGTCAGATGCCGAGGCCAGACTGCCTGACTTTTCAGGGATGAAATTTTTCACCGCGGGTCAACATTTCCAAGATCAACTTCATTCGTTTCTCGCGGGTCTCCGGCTTCTTTGCCGTTTGAAGACGATAGACGATGGAATAGATGTTGGCCTTGTTTAACGTTTCAAAAAATGCTTTTGCCTTCTTATTGTTATCCAATGCTCTTAAAAAATCCTCAGGCGGCGCAGCGTTGCGGGACGAATCATAAGCGGCTTTCCATCGGCCATCGGCCTGGGCGGATTCAATTTCCCTGAGCCCGGAAACGGTCATTTGCCCGGTCCTGATGAGCCTTTCGGCATGTTGCGTATTTACTTTTGACCATCCGCTTTTGGCGCGGCGCGGCGTGAATTTCTGAAGCCAGGAGTGTTCGTCATACGCCTGCTTCTGGCCATCGATCCAGCCAAAGCACAGTGCCTGATCCAGAGCTTCGGCGTAAGTGATGGAAGTGTTGCCGGAATCTTTTTTGAATATCCGCAACCAGATGCCTTCTGCGCCGGCATGGTTCTGCTCGAGCCAATTGCGAAAATTCACGGATGATTTAAATGTTAGAGATTTCATGTGAGCCCCTATGATTACCTTATGCGTTCTTGTTCAAGATTGGCAGTGGGCAAGAAATGGCGAGAAATGGCAAGAAATATCGAGGGGAAAAACGAATACAAGGAGAGAGAGCCGTGGATGAATTCATGGGAGTGGTCAAGCTTGTCGCATTTTCTTTCGCGCCGATAAACTGGATGCCCTGCAGTGGCCAGTTGCTGCCAATCATGCAGTACCAGGCGCTTTTTTCGCTGCTGGGAACGATGTATGGCGGCAATGGGCAGACCGACTTTGCGCTGCCCAATCTGAATGCCGGCACGCTGCAGGACGGCCTGCACTACATTATTTGCGTTCAGGGGATCTATCCGCCGCGTTCCTAGTTTGGATCAGGAGTGCTGCCGGCTTTTTTAGGAGGACTCGAGGTTGTATCTGCCGGAATCGAGCGCGTTGGCAGCGCAGTAGCGCCGGATGCCGGGCGCGCCATTCTCTGTGCCTTCTGCGGCGATGGCGGCAGCAGTTTTTTTGCGCGAGAACTTATGACCTGGCTGGGACGGGTGGGATTTTTCACGCTGTGTTGACGTGATGGCGGAAGCTCGGCAGTTTACAGTGGTGATACGTCTGCATGAGCCGTTTGAGCCGAATTGTCCTGGTGACTGTCTGCGCGATGGGAAGCGCGGGGCTGGTTCGGGCGCAGATGCCGTTTTATACGGATAATGCCGACGTCACGGACGAGAGAACGCTGCATCTCGAGGTCTTCAACGAACTCGATGCACTGCAGTCGGCGCAGTATCCCGATCTGCGCCAGAACACCTTCAACTACAAGCTGAACTACGGCCTGCCGCACGGCCTTGAACTCGACGTCGACGCGCCGTACCTTTCCATTTACCGCACGGCGCAAAACGACAACTCGAACGGACCCGGCGACACGGACCTGGGCGTCAAGTGGAACTTCCGCAAGGCGGCCCGCCCGCTGAGCATGCCAGCGCTCTCTGCGAGTCTGTACATCGAGTTTCCGACTGGCGACGCGCACCAGGAACTCGGCTCGGGACTGACCGATTACTGGCTGAACTCGATTGCGCAGGAACCGCTTTCAGACAAGACACGGATCAATGCGAATTTTGGTTTTCTGTTTGCCGGCAATACCAGCACTGGCGTTCTTGGCACTCAAAACGTGCGTGGCCACGTTTATACCGGCGGTCTGTCTCTGCAGCACGATGTGAGCGCGCGCGTCACTTTAGGGGCGGAGGCGTATGGCGCCATTGCGGACGTTCACAGCCTGGGCAAAGATCAGCTGCAGGGGCTGGGCGGCGGTTCGTGCCAGGTGACAAAGCGCGTTGCCGTTACCTTCGCGCTGGTGGGCGGCGGCCATATTGCGAGCCCCAGAATCGGCGGGCAGGCCGGGTTCGAGGTGGACTTTCCGCTGGGCACACGTAAATAGCAACGGCCCGGTCTTCGCTGGGAAGGCCGGGCCGTTTGATTTGCGGAAGCTGCCGTTTAGAACAGGTTCCAGAGGGACTGGTTGTAGACCTCGTGGTGGTACTGCACCTCAGAGCCCTTGACGAACGTGCCCAAGTCGCGGGGTGAGCGGTTGGCAGCGGCGGTCTTCAGATCGACAAAGCGGCTCTGTACATCGGCGCCGAGAATATCGCCGATCCATTTGGAGGCCTTGAAGTCTTCGATGGCCTGCTGGATGTGGTCTGGCAGATAGCGCTCGGCCTGGCGCAGGTTGTCGATCGAGGCAGTGGTGCCGTCGATGCCGGTCTTGAAGATGGAGTAGAGAGCGAGGTACGGGTTGGCGTCGGGAGCGACGGAGCGGACCTCAACGCGCATGGAGCGCGAGTTGCCGATGGGCACGCGCACCATGGAACCGCGGTCAGTGGGCGAGGCCTTGATCTGGTTCGGCGCTTCGAAGTGCGGATCGAGGCGGCGATAGGCGTTGACGCTGGGGTTGAGGATGAGGCAGATGTCGAGCGCGTGGGTGAGAATGCGGTCGATGAACTCCCAGCCGAACTTGGAGAGCATCTCCTGACCCTTGGGATCCCAGAAGAGGTTCTTCTTGCCCTCAGAGATGGAGACGTTGGTGTGCATGCCACTGCCGTTTACGCCGACGACGGGCTTGGGCAGGAAGCTGGCGGTGTAGCCCATGTTGTTGGCGATCTGACGGGTGAGCAGCTTGTAGAGCTGAATCTGGTCGGCTGCCGCGACGACTTCACCGTAGCCGTAGTTGATCTCGAACTGGCTGGGAGCGACTTCGGGGTGGTCCTTCTCGTTCTGGAAGCCCATGGCGCGCTGCACTTCAGCCGCGGTGTCGATGAACTGGCGGAGGGGATCGAGGGGAAGAACGTGATAGTAGCCACCGGTGTTCACGAACTCGAACTTGCCGGTCTCGTGATAGCGCTTTTCAGCGTCGCGTCCGGCGAAGAGGAAGCCTTCGATTTCATTGGCGGCGTTTAGGGTGTACTTCTTCTCCTTGTAGAGCTGGTCGGAGTAGTTCTTGAGCACGCCGCGCATGTCGCCGGAGTAGAGGCTGCCGTCCTTGTCGATGACAGTGCCGAAGACCAGCACTTTGCCGTTGCCGAAGACATCGGCGGGCACCCAGTAGAAGGCGCTCCAGTCAATACCGAGGCGCAGGTCGCTCTCTTTTTGCGCGGTAAAGCCACGGATCGACGAGCCATCGAAGGTGAGGTTCTCGTGCGCGCCGAGGAGAAACTTCTTATCGTAGTCAAGCAGGTGGAGACGGCCCTCAAGATCAGAGAAGAGAACCGAGACGGCCTTGATCCGCTTTTCGTCGGTCAGATACTTGAGCCGCTTCTCTTTGATCTCATCGGCTGCGACACGATTCTGGCGGTCGGCTTTGGCTTCCAGGTTCTTTTCTTCCAACTCTTCGTACGAGAGGGCGAGAAAATTACGAAACTCAGTGGACATCGAATCTCCTTTTGGCGGGAAAAAGCATTCGCGGCTTTTGGCAATAGGATAAATCACCCGCGCCGGGAGCAAGTGCAAAACAGGCACGGGGAAACGGGGCCACGGTTTCCCGCAGCCCCGTTCCCCCGAGGTGGTTCCAAATGCCGGCCCGGTTAAACGAGAGCCGGAACCTTTACGCTTTCGATCGTCTTGATGATCTGGGCGACGATCTGGTAGGGGTCGGCCTCGGAGTTCGGACGACGATCTTCAAGGTAGCCTTTGTAGCCGTTCTTAATGAAGTTGACGGGCATGCGGATCGACGCACCGCGATCAGAGAGACCGTAGCTGAACTTGTGGATCGACTGGGTCTCGTGGTGGCCGGTGAGGCGCTGCTCGTTATCCGGACCGTAGACGGCGATGTGGGCTTCCTTGTTCTTCTCGAAGGCCGCCATGAGCGACTCGAAGTACTCCTTGCCGCCGACTTCACGCAGGTGCTTGCTGGAGAAGTTGGTGTGCATGCCAGAGCCGTTCCAGTCGCCCTTGATGGGCTTGCAGTGCCACTGCACATCCACTTCGTACTTTTCACAAAGGCGCATCATGAGGTAGCGCGCAATCCACACGTCATCAGCGGCCTTGTGCGAGCCCTTCCCGAAGATCTGGAACTCCCACTGACCCTTGGCCACTTCAGCATTGATGCCTTCGTGGTTGATGCCGGCGTGGAGGCAGAGATCGAGGTGCTCTTCGACGATGGTGCGGGCCAGGCTGCCCATGTACTTGTAGCCAACGCCACAGTAGTAGGGACCCTGAGGGCCGGGGAAGCCAGCCTCAGGGAAGCCGAGCGGACGGCCATTCTTGTAGAGGAAGTACTCCTGCTCGAAGCCGAACCACATATCCGGATCGTCGGGAGCGGTGGAGCGCATATTGGAGGGATGAGGCGTGCCATCGGGCAGCATCACCTCGGCGAGCACGAGATAGGCATCCTTGCGGGCAGCGTCGGGATAGAGAGCCACTGGCTTCAGAATGCAGTCAGAGCTTTTGCCTTCAGCCTGCATTGTGGAGCTGCCGTCGAAGCCCCAGAGGGGCAGGTCGGCAAGAGTGGGCGGCGTCTCAAAGTCCTTGAGAGTGGTTTTGCCGCGCAGCTCAGGGATCGGGGTTTTGCCGTCAAGCCAGATGTACTCGAGTTTGTACTTTGCCATGTTTCTCCTTCAGCCGGGAAAAGTGAATATGGATGCAAAGAAATCCTATTGTGCCGTGCATAAAGAATCCGTGAAGATTCGCGGAGCGGCGATATTGAAAAACGGGGTCAGTGCCGACGGGCGATGAGGACCATCAGCAACAGGACGACCACCGGGATGAGCGCAAGACCTGCGTAGTAGAGGATCTTTCTGGATACATGGGACTTCCTCTTGTCCCACTGAGTGATTTCGGACCGTTCTTCCACACCCACCTGGTCAAGATGTTCCAGGTCATGCTTGAATTCGTGCGCGGCGGCATAGCGGTTCTTGGGGTCGCGCTCGAGTGCGCGGTAGATGACCTCCTGAAGCTGGGGCGAGACGGCGGGGTCAGCCACGCGCGGCGGGACAGGGTGGTTGAGGAGGCGATCGTTCATTGCCGCCATGGGCGTGGGGCCGGAGAACGGGAGCTTGCCGGTGAGCATCTCATAGAGGATGACGCCCATTGAGTAAATGTCAGTGCGGGCATCGCCACGCTTGCCCTTTACCTGCTCGGGCGAGATGTAGTTGGGCGTGCCGAGCGTAGCGGTGAAGTTGGCGTAGGTGAGCCGGCGCGCGGCGGCATCACTGGCGATGCCGAAGTCGATCAGCTTGACGTGATCGTGCTCGTCCACCATGATGTTTTCCGGCTTCAGGTCGCGATGAACAACGCCGTTGTCGTGGATATAGTTGAGCGCGTCGAGCACGGCAGCGGCGATGCGCAGGGCCCGTTCCTGCGGAATGCGGCCTTCGTCGAGGATTTTGCGCAGCAGGCGGCCCTCGCACCACTCCATCACCATGTAAATGCGAGAGCGCTTTTCGCCGCCATAGACGCGCATGATCGCAGGGTGGTGAAGCTTTTCGCCAATGCCGGCTTCGCGCTGAAAGCGGTCGAAGAGGATGGGATCGGCTTCCATGTCGGGATGCGGAATCTTAAGCGCCACGATGCGGCCGTCGCGGGTGTCGATCGCGCGGAAGATCGAGGCCATGCCACTCTTTGCGACCGGCGCCTCGATGCGATAGAAGTCGAGTTGAGTGCCTGCGTTCAGCGTGTCGTAAAAGCTCATCGTACCTCGTGAATGCTTATCTTTAACTTTATCGAGAAAGAGCCCGAGATCGGTAAGGATTCCATAAGGCCGCTGCGATTTCCTGCTGGTTCAGGAGGGCATGCGATAAGGCCGGCCACGGTACATCCCGATCTGTTCCACCGAGCGCACCCGGATGACCTGCGCCGTGGTATTGTCGGCACCGTCGATCTCAACGGCGCGAGTCACCAGTTCCTGTGCGATCTCGTCGGCGCTCTTCTTTTGCGAGGCGATTTCGGCGATGGTCTCCTCCGGCATTTCGTCATGGAGGCCGTCAGTACAGAGCACGAGGGTGTCACCGGTCTGCAGTGTAATGGCTGTGGTATCCGGCGACACGAACATCTCCGGCCCAAGCGACTTGATGAGCACGTGGCGCGAATCGGAGGCGGCGATTTCGCTGGCCGAGAGCAGCCCCATCTTGCGCTGCTCGTTGACGAGCGTGTGGTCCTGAGTAATCTGCCGCGCTTTGCCGTTGCGTACCAGGTAGCAGCGCGAGTCGCCTACATGAGAGATAACTGCCTGGTCATAGCGCATGGCGCAGGCTACGAGCGTGGTGGCCATCTTTTTGCCTCGATACTGGGGCTCGAGGGTGCGGTCATGTACTGCAGCATTGGCGTGCTGAACGAGCCGCGGCAGCAGGCTGATGAGCATGGTTCCGGCCTGGGCTCCGGCAAACTCCTCGGTAACGACCTTGATCGCCGTGGCGGATGCAACCTCTCCGAGATCGAGGCCGCCTACACCGTCAGCAACGGCAAAGAGGAAGCCGTGCGATCTGGCCTGGTGGCGCGAGGCCGGAATAAAAGACCCGAGAGCATCTTCATTATTGGTTCTTACTTTTCCGAAGTCGCTT
>DASZXD010000109.1:0-11160 GCA_035546015.1 Occallatibacter sp. | reverse complement strand
CGAGGATGCCGGGTTCGCGGTGATCGAGCGCGCGCATGGCGTTGAAGGTGTGCGTGGCGCTGACGGCTCCGGCGGCGATCGCCGCTTTGGTTTCGGCGGCGGTGGCGTCGGAGTGGCCAACCGAGACGCGGACTCCGCGGCTGGTGGCGTGCGCGGCGAGCTCGATTGCGCCGGAAAGCTCGGGCGCGAGAGTCATGAGCCGGGCGTGGCCGCCAGCGGCTTCAAAAAGCTTGTCAAAGATGGCGATGTCGGGTTCGAGCAGATGTTCCTTGGGCTGGACTCCACATTTGGCATGGGACAGGAATGGGCCTTCGAGGTGGATGCCGATGGGCCTGGTGGTAGGACCGTTGGACGGGATCGAGTCGGGGCGGTCGATGAGTTTGGCCAGGCCATCCAGCGCCTTCAGGGTCATGTCGAGCGGCGCTGTGACCGTGGTGGCCAGATAGCTGCCCGTGCCGCGCGAGGCAAGAAAGCGGCCGATCTTGCCGAGGGCCTCGGGCGTGGCTTCCATCACGTCGTGACCGGCGGAGCCATGGATGTGCACGTCGAAGAATGAGGGCGCAAGGGTGGCGGCAGGGAAGTGGTGTTCGCCTGCGGTGGCTCCGGTGGAGATGGAGGCGATGTGGCCGTCCTGGATTTCAATGACGGGATTGTCGAGGAGTGAGGAGCCGTCCCAGAGCTTCGCGGCAGTGATGGTGCGCATGGATCAATTATGGCAAATGGGGGCAAGTGTGATGTTTCCGAAGTTCGTGGCGCAAGTCACAAAGAACGACCGCAGGTCTTTCGGCTTCGTTTGGCCCAAAAGCAGCCAAACTCCGCTCAAGATGACAAACTTAATTACGTTGCGAATTTCGCGAAGAAGACACTAGAGTACGATCTGTCATGCAAACAGCTACTGCTTGAGCTTCTGACATATGATGCTTGTGGTTGCTGGAAAAATCGAGGCGGATAAAGTACCATCGTCAACGCTGATAACTACGTGGATATACTCATCCGTATTTTCCAATATTTCTACTTCAACCTGATACCGTTTCGATTCAAGAACAACTTCGTAGTCCTGCTGCTCGTTCAGTTTTTGAAGAAGCTGTTCGCTGCTCATTGACGACCATCGCGCCTCTTCTGATTTGAGCACTGCTTGCAAAGCAGCTCTTCGATTCATGATGAGTCTGCGGTAACTTTTCTATCTGTATTTACGCAGCACGCCCAGCACGCGGCCCTGGATGGCTACCTGTGCGGCGGGCACATAGATCGGGTCCATCTCCACATTGGCGGGCTGCAGGCGGACAAGGTTGCCTTCTGCGAAGAAGCGCTTGAGCGTAGTTTCAGAGCCGTGGACAAGCGCGACAACAATCTCGCCCTGGCGGGCGATCTTGGTGCGCTCCACCAGTACGTAGTCGCCGTTGATGATGTGCTCGTCGCGCATGGAGTCGCCGCGCACCTCGAGCGCAAAGACGTCGCGGTTGCCGACGACGTCGTGCAGCGAAATGCTCTCGGGGTTCTCCATCTGCTCCACGGGCAGCCCGGCGGCGATGCGGCCTGCCAGCGGCAGCTTGATGCTGGAGCGGGTGCGCGACCCGGGCGGCAGCACATCGATGGAGCGGCTGCGGTTGTGGACGCGGTCAAGCATCCCCTTCTTTTCGAGATTGGTGATGTGCTTGTGAACCGTGGCCAGGCTCTTGAGGCCCATGCCGCGCGCAATCTCTTCAAAAGAGGGAGAGTAGCCGTTGCGGCCCACGAACCGCTCCAGAAAGTCGAGAATCTCTTTTTGCCGCCGGGTAATTGCCATGGGCGCATTATAGCGAATAAAAAGCGAACCGGCGCAAGAGAATTTTGCGTACTGGCCGTTACTTTCTGTGGACATTCCTGAAATGCAGCGAGTCAGCGTGTTGGCTATCATCTTTGCATGATTATCGAGAGTTTTCCGGTAGGGCCGCTGCAGTGCAATTGCACGATTCTGGGCGATGAGACGGTGGGTGAGGCGATCATTATCGATCCGGGCGAAGAGATCGGGCGGATCGAGCGCCGGCTCAGGGAACTGGGACTGAAGGTGAAGCAGATCCTCATCACGCATGGGCACATTGACCATGTGGGCGGGGCGCTGAAGCTGAAGCGGCTGACCGGCGCACCCATTCTGATGAACGAGAACGATCTGGAACAGCTCAAGATCATGGACAAGCAGGCGGCATGGCTGGGCGTGCCGACGCCGGAGACGGCCGTGCCCGACGGCAGCCTGACGGATGGAATGAAGGTGGAGGTGGCCGGGCATGAGGGGCAGGTGATTTATACGCCGGGGCACACGCAGGGTTCGGTGTGCCTGCACTTCGCGCCGATGAAGCTGCTGGTGGCCGGGGATACGCTGTTTGCCGGAAGCATTGGCCGCACGGACCTGCCGGGTGGCGATGAGCGGCAGATTCTCGACTCGATTCACACGCGGCTGCTGGTACTGCCAGAGGAGACGCAGGTCATTCCCGGGCACGGGCCAATGACGACAATTGGCGAGGAGCGCGAGGAAAACCCATTTCTGATTTTTCGGCGATAAGCCACGCCGCATCGCGAGTAAATGTCATTTAAATAGAGATAATTAGATACATGTTCTTCAAGTAAAACTTGACTCTAGTGGCGAGTAATATTACTACCTTGATGCGTTTGCAGATAGTCAACCAATGCCGTTACTCCAGTGGCAAATTCATGGACTGAAGTAATCAGGCTAAGCACCAGCCAGCCGGATTCGGGCATGCCAAAGAAGTAGCCCGGGTGAACCCATACGCCGCGGTCAAGCAACTCGCGGACGGTCTGCTCGTCGGGCTGAAGAGCAGGGATGCGGAGGACGGCATACCACCCGCCTTCGACCCTGAGGCGCTGCGCGGCGGGTGCGCCGGCGAGCTGGCGGTCGAGCTCGGCGAGGTTGGCGGCGGTGCGAGCCTGGATTTGCTCCTGGATCTGGCGGCGGCCTTCCAGCCAGGCCGGCAGCGCGTGCTGCACCGGCGCGTTCATTGAGAGGAAGGTATCGGCGATGACCTCGAGGCGGGCGAGGGTCTCGGCGCGGCCGGGACCTGTGGCGGCAATCCAGGCGGATTTCATCTGCGGCAGTCCGGCAATCTTGCTCAGGCCGCTGACGACGAAGACGGGAATGTCTTCGAGACCGGCAGCGAAGGTTTGCGGGGTGGCGTCCAGCGAATAGTCCAGGAAGACCTCGTCCACGATGAGCGAGAGCGAGTATTCGCGGCAGAGCCGGGCCAGCTCGGCGGCCTCCCAGGGCTTGGTGAAGTGGCCAGTGGGGTTGTTTGGATGCACGAGGACGATGGTGCGAGTCTGGGGAGTGATGGCGCGGCGGATGGCCTCGGCATCGATCTGCCAGCCATGGTCGTAGAGCATCGCGGATGCTTTTAACTTCACATCATCCAGTCCAGCTAAAAAGTCGAAGAGCGGGTAGCCGGGCTGAAGGATGAGGACTTCGTCGCCGGGGTCGCAGAGCAGCCGGAAGAGGAAGCTGTAGGCTTCGCTGGTGCTGGTGGTGAGCACGATCTGATCAGACGTAAGCGCAGCATTGTGGCTCGCGTAATAAGCGCAGATGGCTTGGCGCGCGGCGAGCAGGCCCTTGGGCTGCGGGTCGTAGTCGAGCGCGCTCGGGTTGGCGAGTGACTGGAGCAGGCCGACCGGGTATGTGAATCCGCAACGCGTGGGGTTCGATGCGGTAAGGTCGGAGATAGGAAGTCCGGAGGCGAGGCGCTCGCGGTGTGCGCGGGCCAGGTCGCTTTCTTCGGTGTTCCAGTTGGTGCGGCGTGAGTAGCGCATGGAATTTCAGGGCGTGCCCGGTCGTGCAGAATAAAGACAGGCGCCCTCTCCCAACATACACGGCGAGAATTGGCACGGGGCGAATTGGCGGCGGCGTAGACACCGCCGCTTAACAGGTGAGGGAGGCACGTTGGCTCTGCGGGCGGTGGTGTTTGACTACGGGATGGTGCTGACGAGCGATCCGGATGCTGCGGCGTATGCAATGCTGCAGCGGATCTCAGGGCTCAGCGCGGAGCGGCTGGACCACTTCTACTGGGCCGACCGGCATGCTTACGACGAGGGCAAGCTGACGGGCCTCGAGTTCTGGCACAAGATCGTGCACGATGCCGAGCTGAACCTGAGCGACGCAACGGTAGCCGAGTTGAATGATTGGGATGCGCGGATGTGGACCACGCAGAATCCGCGGATGGTGGCGTGGCAGGCGCGGCTGAAAGAGCACGGGCTAAAGACGGCGATCCTCTCGAATATGGGCGACAGCGTGCATGAGAGCATCGAGCGGGCGTATGAGTGGATTCAGCGGTTCGATGTGCGGGTGTGGAGCTACGAGCTGAAGGTTGCCAAGCCTGATCGGGTGATCTATGAGCATGTACTGACGGCACTGGCCACGCGGCCCGAGGAAACGCTGTTTCTGGACGACAAGCCAGTGAATATCGAGGCAGCGCACGCGCTGGGGATGCAGGGGATTGTGTTTTCGACGGTGGATAAGCTGCGAGAGGACTTGATTGCCGCAGGCTTGGATAAGGAGTTGCCGCTGCCGGAGTGAACGGATTGTTGTGGGTGCTACCGGTCCCGAAGATCGTTCGAAACCATTTGGGGTGCCCTCGGTTTCTCGCAGTTAGGGACCGAGGATAACGGTACGATGGGGAACACATGGTTATGACGGAGTTCGCCCTCTGTGCTTCTGACGTATTTTCGTCACCATCCCGTTCTACCGGCAAAGAACGCGACCCAGAATCAGGAAACGACTACTTCGGGGCTCGGTACTACGCAAGCTCAATGGGCAGATGGCTTAGCCCGGACTGGGCCTCTTTCCCTATGGCCGTTCCTTTCGCCGATTTTACGAATCCGCAATCACTCAACTTATATAGTTATGTCCTCAATCGACCTCTCGCGAGAAAAGATATCGATGGCCATTACCATTGCAATCCGGATAGATCGTCTACCTCCATGGACGCGAATGGTGTCCTCCATCTCACGGTGACGCAGGGCGAATGCTATCTCGATCCAGGAGATTTCCCAAACGTAACAGTTGCTAAAGCTCAGAATTGGTTTAATCGTCATTTAAACCCGGTCACTATCATTGCGCAACATTTTTTCACTGCTAGCGAGGATGAACAACGCGCTAAGGCAGATTACCAGCTTTACCAAATGTCTATGACAACTCTGGCTAACCTGACTTTGAGTCCTAATGGCCTGGACTCTCAGCAAACTGACCAGACGGTTGCCAACGCGACGAACGCGTATATCGATTATGTCAAAACAGTGGGAAGGAACTTGCCAGTCGATCTTTCGACATTGATTTCAGATGTTGGAGCTGTTGATGGCGGGGAAGCTGCAAGCGCAGTGGAGAGGGCGGTTACTGCAGGAACCGAGATAAGTGCTGACTCATTACGCCAGTACATTGAGACAGGAGAGGCGATCGATGCATTGCCTACGCAGCAAGCCGAACAACAGCAGTCGCAGCCAGTACCACAGCAATGAAAGAGGACGCGAAAACCAGCGCGCTCTGCTTCAATAAATTTCGCAAGCGGATCTATGAATCGGGAGTTCAGAATGAACCAATTGAATTCTAAGGCCGAAAGGACCTTACTCAAGGAACTCTCTAATACATCGATCGCCTTTATTGGGTTTGTCTCGGTGCTCGTGCTGTGCTGTATATTGTTTTGCCCCTCTTTGGATGCCCTTCTAACTTGGCTAAGACATCGGACAGCCACGTTTGAGAAAGAGAATCTGGTGATTCCGACGCTATGGGTGCCAGGGGAATCTGGCCATTTACTCAGCCTGAGGAAACCGCGTCTAACCGTGTTTTCACATTGGGAAAGCTATATTGTCATTGATCCATTCGCCGAGCGCCATTCAAAAGACCTCGATTTCCAGCGGAAGCATTGGCTGAATAGCCAAGGATTTTACGGAGATGGAAAACTTACTGATCCGCGAACAGGCAAGGTTGCCGGTGCTTTTTCAGCAGTTCAATGCGCACCTACCAAATTTAGCTCAAGTGAGACCTTGATACATATTTCGTGCCTTTCTGCTGACTCGCTACTGGAGTTCGACTTTATGGGAAACCCCGCCGATTTTCCTGCTTTTCAGGACATTTTCTCGCAAGCTACAGATGCCGCGAGCCGCCACCCGGGCACTGTAAGACCATAACTTTTGGACTACGATTTGAGAGATGCAGGTACGATGATATCAAGCGCATGTGCATTTGATGTGTCGTGCAGTCCACCGCATTCTACCGGCAAAGAACGGGACCATCTCTGAAGATGGAATTCGAGTTGGCTGAAGAGTGCTCCATCTACGTAACTGTACCTCTACGAGGCAGCCATACCCAGGCCCACCAAATTAGCGGCGGCGATGATGACTAAGACCCCGGCCCACAAGAGTCGTACGGGGCGGCTGCCCACGCCTTTCCACTCACCGAGTGCGAGGCCGACTAAGCCGCCGCACAGGACGTAGATGCTCATGTGGAGCATCCAGTTCACATAGAAGAGCCGCTGCGGAATGCTGGCTGCGCCCCATGCGTAGAAGAAGAATTGCAGATACCACATGATTCCGCCCGAGGCCGCGAGCAGAAAGTTCCTGATGAGCACCGGTTGCGGCTGGCCGAGGTCGGCGCGGATGGACAGGCGCTCAAGCGCGGCAAGCCGGATGAAGCAGTAGGCCAGGTTCACGACTGCGCCGCCGCCCATGATGATGACGTAGCTGGGCAGTGCGGAGTAGAGCGGGTTGACGCCAAGCTTGAGCGCCGCGTCAGCCATGGGCCGGGCCGCGTCGATGGCAAACGACATTCCCGACGAAAAGATGCCACAGAGGACGGCGAGCAGCAATCCGAGCTTGACGTTGAACTCGCGCACTTCTGTGCCGAGCTGGATCTCCTTCTGGTGGCCTGCGTAAGAGACCACTGCAACCCCGATGAGTGCGACAAAGACTCCGGCCATAGTGAGCAGTCCGCTGCGCGTGGTGAAGAGCATCGTGGTCTGGCCGTGGAGGATGGGCGGAACGAGCGTGCCGACGACCAGCGTGACGCCGATCGCCACGCCGATGCCGAGCGACATGCCGAGGTGGCGCATGGTGAGTCCATAGCTCACGTTGCCCACGCCCCACATGGCTCCGAAGAGCGCGACCTTGAGCAGCAGGCCCGGGCCCATGGAGGCGTAGAAGGCGTGGAAGTCAGGCAGCAGGATGAGGCTGACGCCGATGGGCAGGAGAATCCAGGAGAAGAAACCGGCGATGGCCCAGGTGGTTTCCCACGACCATTTGTTGACCTTCTCGATGGGCGCATAGAACGAGGCGGCGCAGGCCGCTCCTACGATGTGCCATCCGATTCCTGCGAGGATAATCGGCATGCGTTGGGCTCCTCAAAAGCGAAGTGAAAGAGTAGCGGTTGGATCGGTGAGTTGTACAGCCGCTTACCTCAGGGGCTAAAGCCCTTCGTTCTTCTGGTGAATTTTATGTACGGGCTAAAGTCCGTACCCTTCAAAAAGGCTACTTCCCAACGGCACGACTGAAGTCGTGCCCTGCCTCTTCGTGCCTTGCGCGATGGTTTTGTAGAAACATGAAGATGAAATTGTCTTCAGGACGCACTTGTTTTGACCAGATATTGGATCTGAATTTAGAACGTATAGCTCCCTGGTTCAAGTTCAAAACCGCTTTGTCCGTCATGTGTCACGAATTTGACGTGCGAATTTCCGGACAGAGGAGCGCCATTCAATTTGTATTTTGCGGCGTCAGCAGCACCGATGGCTAACAAGCCTGTTGTGTTAGCAGGTAAGGTGATATGCCAGGTGGCTGTGTTGTTGACGATCTTCCAGTCGGAGTGGATGGGCCCATAGCTGGATTCGTAGTCGAAATTGATACTGCCGAGGCTCGCATTGAATGTCGGGTGCAGCACAATGGTGTGGAAGCCCGCGCCGGTCTGCGTTGTATCAACTCCGGCGGCGAAGCGGTAGATCCAGTCGGCGACGGCCCCGTAGGCATAGTGGTTATAGGAGTTCATGCTGGGATCGTTGCGCATCTGGTCGCCGTTCCAGCGCTCCCACATGGTTGTTGCGCCGTGGGTGACCATGTAACCCCACGAAGGATATTGCGTGTTGAGCAGCAGCTTGTAGGCGAGTTGTGAGTAGCCGGCCTTGGTGAGCTCTTCAAGCAGATAGGGTGTGCCCAGGAAACCCGTGCCGAGCAGATCGTGGTTGGCATGGATTTTGGCAACCAGCTTTTGCGCGGCGGCGGCGCGGAGATTATCGGGCAGCAGATTCATGTGCAGCGCGAGGACATAGCTGGTCTGCGTGTCTCCGCCCGAGCTTTTGGCGTTGGGATTGTTGATCTGGCCGAAGGGCGAGGGGCTGTTGTCCGCGCCAGCAATGAACCCATCGGGACGGACGAACTGCTGCTGGAAGGCGTCGCGGATCTTGTCAAAAATCTGCGCGTATTTGTCAGCGTCTGCGGTGCGGCCGGTGGCTAGGGCCATCTGCCGCATGAGCGTGACATCATAGGCCCAGTAGGCGGTGGCGATGAGCGTGTAGTCGGTCTTGCCTTCGGGCGAGAGCCAGTCGCCGAAGGGCGTGCCGGACTCGTTCTTCCAGAGATAGTCGGGATTGGCGGCGGCGATGGCGTCGAGATAGTTCTGCATCGCCTCCCAGTTCTGGTCGACAATGCGGGTGTCGCCGGTCTGCAGCCATGAGGTCCAGGGGATAACGACGCCCGCATCGCTCCAGCCCGCGCCTGAGCCGGTGTGCGGCTGCCAGGTGCCGGGTGCGTAGATGCCGTAAAAGTGTCCGGTATCCTGCGTGCCGCGCATGTCTGCGGCGAACTTGCGCGAGAACGGAGCCAGCGCCATGTTGTACGAAGCGGCGCGCCAGAAGACCTGCGCGTCGGCCATCCATCCGAGGCGCTCGTCGCGCTGCGGGCAGTCAGTGGGCAGGCCGACGAAATTGGACCGCTGGCCCCACTGGATGTTGCTCCAGAGCTGGTTGATCATGGCGCTGCCGGTGCTGAGCTTCGCAGTGAACGGCGCTGCAGTGTGCAGCACGAGGACCTTCACAGAGTCCTTGTCTGGAGCGGTGGGCAGGCCGGTCAACTCGGCATAGCGGAAGCCATGGAAGGTGAACTGCGGCGTGAGGACTTCATCGCCGCTGCCGTCGAGCGTGAAGTAGTCCGTGACTTTGGCGGTGCGCAGGTTTTCGGTGTAAAGCGTGCCGTCGGAGTTGAGCACCTCGGCAAAACGCATGCGGACGGTGGTTCCGGCGGAGCCGTGAATGTGAATCTGCTCGACGCCGCTCATATTCTGTCCGAAGTCGTAAACCCAGACGCCGGGTTTGGGCTGCGTGAGCGATTTGGCTTCGAGTGTGCGATCGACGCGGATGGGCTGGAAGCTCTGCGCCTCGATCATCACCGGAGCAGGCTCAATGGTTTCAGCGGGCTTCCATCCTGATGCGTTGAAGCCGGCGTTATCCCAGCCCGGCTGCAGGCGGCGCGCATCCTGCGATTCGCCGTCGTAGATTTCGGAATGGAGGATATAGCTGGTGTTGGCCTGCCACTCCGTGTCGGTATTCACCCACTCAACCGAGCCGTCAGCGTGCTCAATGCGGAGCTGTGCGCGCAGCGCGGGCGGCGTGGCGCCGTAGTCGTTGGGCTGCTGCAGCCATTCGAGCGAGGTGGAGTACCAGCCCGGCGCAAGCAGCGCGGCGATGGCATTCCGGCCCTGCGTAAGCTGGGCGGTCACGTCGTAGGTCTGGTAGACGACGCGCTGGCGATAATCGGTCCAGCCGGGCGCCATCACCTGATCGCCAACGCGCTTGCCGTTGAGGAAGAGTTCATAGGTGCCGAGAGCTGTGGCGTAGAGCCGGGCGGACTTGATGGGCGATGCGACGGAGAAAGTGTGACGCAGGGATTTGACCGAGTCGGGAATCCATGGATGGCCCAAGGTTTCAGTGCCGTCGCCAGGCCCTGGAAGAACGGCGTTCTTCCAGGTATCGTCGTTGAAGCCTTTGTTGTGCCAGCCGGAGGGCGCGTGGATGGCGGTCTTCCAGTCGCGGCTGGTGGTGAAGGTGGTCCATGAGCCGTCCGCTAACTGCACGGCGAGTGTGGCGATCATGGGTGGCTGCTCGTCACTGACCATGCCGTTGGGGTTCACGACAAAGTGGACTGACTCGATGGCCAGTGAGTTGACGCCGCCGGCGAGTTGTTTTGTTACGTCGACGCGGAGAAATTTCCTCCAGGGCGTCTGCTGCCAGAGCGGCAGCGGTCCGGCTGTCAGCACTTTATTGCCGTTGACCCAGGCCGAGACTGTGTCCTGCCCGGTGACGTAGAGTGCCGCGTAGCGCACCGGCTGCGCAAGCGTAACAGCGGTGCGGAAAGCGTAATGCTGCTCTTTGCCGCGCTCGCTGGCGAGCGTTCTTGCATCGGGGCTCGCGATCCACGCGGCAGGCGCATTGCGGACGGCGGCCTCTTCCGGGGTTTCGTAGCCGATCCATTGAGCGTGCCACGCGTCCTGTGTCAGCAAGCCGGTCTCCCACCACGAAGATGGGCTCGATGAATACGGCTGGCCGGCGGAGTTCCACACCCTTACACGCCAGAAGTAGCGGGTGCCGGCGGCTAGCGCAGGCCCGACGTAACGGATGTTGAGCGATTCAGAGGAAGTGACGCGTCCGCTATCCCAGACGTCGGCTTTGCCCTGGCTGAGATTGGCAGCCGACGAGGCGACCTGGATCTGATAGGCGGTCTGCTTTGCGCCGCGTGCCGGGTCGCGCAGTTGCCAGGAAAAACTGGGTGCCGGATCGTCAATACCGAGCGGTGTGGTCAGGTTGTCGACGCGGAGTTCGGCGGGACCATTCGCAGGCGCAGCTGGTTTTTGGGCGGTGAGTGGGAGAGTAGCGGCGCAGAGAAGGACTGGGAGGATGTGGCGCTTCATGATTCGGCTCGCCTTTTTCGGAAGAAATGCCTACGGCCAACAGATTAGACTGCTGCGCGGCAGTGGGGCATTTCCTCAAATGAAAATATTTTCGAGGCGAAATAACGTTATGCGGACGGCGCTGGGGTTGTCAATGCGGATTGTGGGAGTGTTGTAGCCTGATTTTGGCTTTTGCGACGCGAGACTCCGGACGTTTTTTCTGATTGCGACAATCTTTCAGAACACTGTGCGGCCGA
>DASZXD010000108.1:0-6483 GCA_035546015.1 Occallatibacter sp. | reverse complement strand
GGCTGGCTGGCGCGGCGGACAAGGAGCAGCGAGCGTACACGGCCCTTGGAGGCAATGGTGCATCCGGGCAGAATGCCCAGGCCGGGCGTGGTGGCGAGCGCGGCGATGGGAATGAGTCCGATGTCAGCCTGCCCCGAGGCTAGGCGCGCAGCGCACTCGGATGGCAGCATGCGATCGATGCGGTACCGCTCGGCGAGGGCTTGGTCGAGCGGCGGATGCTCAAAGTCCCACATGAGCGGGGCAGGATTTAGAAAGTCGATAGCGGCGACGCGCAGACGAGGGTCTCCAGGAGCGTTCACGGTTATTAGACTATCAAGCGGTAAGGTTGGATTCGCTGTGAGCGGAAGCACCGGAGAGTGCGGCATTTGAGGAGATGGCCGCCTGGCGTTTTGCAGGGCAGATGAATGCGAACGGATTATGATGGTGCAGGCCTGAGGCTATGCCGAATCTTTCTCCAGCAGAAGTCGCGCACAAACTGGCGGTGGGGCTGTTGGCATTTCCCGTTACCCACTTCACAGATAAGCTTGCATTCGACGAATGGGCTTATCGCGAGCACATCGAATGGCTGCTGAACCACGGGCCTGCAGGGATGTTTGCGGCGGGCGGAGCGGGAGAGTTCTTTTCGCTCACGCTGGGAGAGTATGCTCGCGTGGTGCTCGCTGCCGTGGAGCAGACGCACCGGCGCGTCCCGGTGATTGCCGGATGCGGGTACGGAACGGCGATGGCGCAGGAGTTTGCGCGGGCGGCGGAGGACGCGGGTGCGGACGGGTTGCTTTTGATGCCGCCATATCTTGTGAACTCTGAGCCAGAGGGGCTGGTGGCTCATGTGACTGAAATCTGCGCGGCGACGCGGCTGGCGGTAATGGTTTACAGCCGCGATAATGCGGTTTTCGACGAGCGGATGCTGGAGCGGTTATGTGAGCGCGCGCCGAACCTGGTTGGATTCAAGGATGGGACAGGCGATCTCGAGTGCATGCGGAGAATTCGTGCGCAGGTGGGCGATCGGCTGACATGCATCTGCGGCATGCCGACGGCAGAGGCCTTTGCACTGCAGTACTTCAAGATGGGATTTGCAACATACTCGTCGGCGATCTTCAACTTTCTGCCGCAGTTTGCACAGGAGTTTTATGCGGCGGCGAAGCGCGGCGACGCGGACGAGGTAGAACGGCGGATGGCTGAGTTCGTCCGGCCACTTGTGGAGCTGCGCCAGCGTGGGCGTGGATACGCGGTATCGATCGTCAAGGCAGGTATGCGCAAGGTAGGACGTCAGGCGGGACCGGTGCGGCCGCCGCTGACAGAGCTTAAGCCAGAGGAGATGGAGGTACTGGCGGGGCTGGTGCGCGGAAGGTGCTGAGGCGAAACGGGATGCGACGGGCAAAGGGGTTTGGCTGTTGGCACCTCTCCGATTTCTGTGCTGTCACTTCAGCTCAGCCATTGGTATACTTGACGATGTGACCACATCTGTCCTCGAATCCATTCCCAATGCCAGCGCCACCGGGATTTCCCCCACCGAAAAGCGAGTTCTGCTGCTCAAGCCTAGGGGCTTTTGCGCAGGCGTTGTGCGTGCCATCGACATTGTAAAAATCGCGCTGGAGACCTTCGGCGCGCCCATTTACGTGCGCCGCGAGATTGTGCATAACCGCTATGTTGTGAATGAGCTGGCGGCAAAAGGCGCAATCTTTGTTCATGAAATCGAGGAAGTGCCGGACGGGCAGCGTGTGATCTTTTCGGCGCACGGTGTTTCGCCTGCCGTACGCGAGGTGAGCAAGCAGCGGCATCTGAAGGTGATTGACGCGACCTGCCCGCTGGTGACCAAGGTGCACATTGAGGCGGTGAAGTTTGCCAAGCAGGGCTACTCACTTGTGCTCATCGGCCATCGCGATCACGACGAGATCGAGGGCACACTGGGCGAGGCCCCGGAAGTGACCCAGGTGGTGTCGAACGTGGCCGAGGTGGAGGCGCTGCAAGTGCCCGATCCGGACCGCGTAGCGTACCTGACTCAGACAACGCTTTCGCTCGACGAAGCGCGGGACATTATTCACGCGCTGAAGCAGAAGTTTCCGAATATCGTTGGGCCGCACTCGCAGGACATTTGCTATGCAACGGAGAACCGGCAGGTGGCGGTGCGCAACGTGGCGCACAACGCAAACCTTGTGCTGGTGGTGGGCTCGACGAACAGCTCGAACTCGAACCGGCTGGTTGAAGTTTCACGCAACCTGGGCACCATGGGCTACCTGATTGATAACTCCGAAGCCATCGATCCCAAGTGGCTGGAGGGTGTGACCAACGTCGCGGTGACGGCGGGTGCGTCGGCTCCTGAGGTTCTGGTGGAAGACGTGGTTAATTATCTGCGACTTAATGGCTTTTCGAGCGTCGAAGAAGTAGAAGTGATGCCGGAAAATGTGCGCTTCGGACTGCCTCCGGAGATTGTGCAGGCTATCGGCACCGCGGACGGACCGGTTCCGGTCAATTAACAGTTTTTCGGGGTTCATGGGAAAGCAAGATACTGGGCACGCGGCAAACGGGCGCGCCGGAAAGCCGGAGTTGGTTTGCATTTTGCCGATCCGGACAGAGACTGAGGCGTTTCAGACCGCATGAGTTTAAAACAAACGCAGACGCAAGCGGCTGCTCCTCGTTTTGGCCGCATTGACGCGGATATGGCTGATGTGGACTCTTCCATTGGCCGGGCGCGGGATTTCCTTCTCTCTCTCCAGCATCCTGATGGCTACTGGTGTGGCGAGCTTGAGGCTGACTCGATGCTCGAAGCCGACTACATCTTTGTGCATACGCTGCTTGAGTCGGGCGATCCGGCACGGCTGCAGCGCGCGTTTACCGAGATGATGCGTTTCCAGAATGAAGATGGAAGCTGGAGCATCTATCCGGGCGGGCCCGGGAATATTTCGCTTTCGGTTAAGTGCTATTTCTCAGCCAAGCTGATGGGCGTAACCGCGGACGATCCGCGGCTGGTGAAGTGCCGCGAGTGGGTGCTGGAGCATGGCGGCGTGGTGGCGTGCAATACGTTTACCAAGATGTATCTCTGCGCGCTGGGCCAGTATGACTACGATGCGGTGCCAGCGATTCCACCGGAGATAGTCCTCTTTCCGAAGTGGTTCTACTTCAACATCTACGAAATCTCGTCATGGTCGCGGTCGATTCTGGTGCCGCTGGCGATCATGTACGCCAAAAAGCCGTTCAAGAAGATTCCGCATGAGCAGGCAATCGACGAGCTTTTTGTAGGCGGCCGCGCCAACTCGATTCTGCGGTTGCGCAGGGATCGCAACAAGCTGTTTTCGTGGCGGAATTTCTTTCTTGTGGTCGATCGCATTCTGCACTTTGCTGAAGCAGTGCACATCCGTCCGCTGCGCAAGCTGGCGTTGAAGCGCGCGGAGAAGTGGATGCTCGAGCGCTTCGAGATGACCGACGGGCTGGGCGCGATCTATCCGGCGATGCTGAACGCAATTGTTGCACTGCGCTGCCTGGGTTATTCGGAAGACGATCCGCAGGTGATTCGCGCGCGCGATGAGTTTGAGAAGCTGGGCATTGAGCAGGCGCCTACAGAAGATATGCCGGAGCCGACTTTCCGCATGCAGCCCTGCGTTTCACCGGTATGGGATACGGCACAGGCGATCTACGCGCTGGGTGAGGCCGGAGTGCCACGCGACGATCCGCGCATGCTGAAGGCCGCCGACTGGATTCTTTCGAAGGAAGTGCGGCACAAGGGTGATTGGGCTGAGAAGGTGCGGAACGTTGAGCCCGGCGGCTGGTACTTCGAGTTCAATAATGAGTTTTATCCCGATACGGACGACACGGGCCAGGTGCTGCTGGCGCTGAGCAAGGTGGACAATCCACGCGAGCGATATCAGCACCAGGTGGCGCAGCGGGCGATTGACTGGATCTTTGCCATGCAGTGCAAGAACGGCGGCTGGGGCAGCTTCGACAAAGACAACACGAAGATGATTTTCCAGTACATTCCGTTTGCTGACCACAACGCGATGCTCGATCCGCCGACGGTGGACATTACCGGTCGCATTCTCGAGATGCTGGCCACCTATGGCTACACGCAGGAAGACAAGCGCATACAGAAGGCGATTCAGTTCATCTACAAAGAGCAGGAACCGGATGGGAGCTGGTTTGGCCGCTGGGGCGTGAACTATCTTTACGGCACGTTCCTGGTGCTGCGCGGACTGGACGCGATTGGCGTGGACAGGCACGAGCCGCAGATTCAACAGGCGGCCGAGTGGATCCGCATGGTGCAGAACTCGGATGGCGGCTGGGGCGAGACCTGCGGCAGCTACGACGATCCAAACCTGCGCGGTACGGGAACAAGCACGCCATCGCAGACAGCATGGGCGCTGCTCGGTCTGCTGGCGGCGGGCGACGACCGCTCCGACTCGATTGCCAAGGGCGTGCGCTGGCTGTTGACACGGCAGAGGCCTGATGGCAGTTGGGATGAGTCGACAGGTGAGGGTGTGAAACGGCAGGCGCTGTACACTGGGACTGGCTTCCCACGTGTCTTTTATCTGGCTTACACGATCTATCGGGATTATTTCCCGCTGCTCGCATTGACGACGTACAAGCGGGCCATGGAACGCGCCGCTTAAGGCGCCGGAGGTTAAACCAAGGATGGCAGTTCCCATTTCACAGATGTGGACGGTTGCCTCGTACGTGCTGAAGAAGCGCTTCACGGGCGAAAAGCGGTATCCGCTGGTGCTCATGCTGGAGCCGCTCTTCCGCTGCAACCTGGCCTGTGCGGGATGCGGCAAGGTGCAGTATCCGCCACACATTTTGAAGAAGCAGCTCACCCCGGAAGAGTGCTTTGCTGCGGTGGAAGAGTGCGGCGCGCCCATGGTGTCGATTCCCGGCGGCGAGCCGCTCTTGCATCCGCAGATCGTAGAGATCGTCAACGGCCTCGTCGCGCGCAAAAAGTACATTTACCTGTGCACGAATGCGCTCGAATTAAAGCGCCGGCTGCCGGAGTTTACCCCGTCGAAGTATCTGACTTTCTCGGTTCACCTTGATGGGCAGCGTGAGCACCATGATTTTTCCGTCTGCCGTGAAGGCGGATACGATCTCGCCGTTGAAGGCATCAAAGAGGCAGTGAAGCGCGGTTTCCGTGTGACGACAAACGCGACCTTCTTTGACGGCACCGATCCAAATCAGGTGCGCGGCTTCTTTGACGATGTGATGGAGATGGGCGTAGAGGGCATTGTGCTCTCGCCCGGCTACAGCTACGAGAAGGCTCCCGATCAGCACCGGTTCCTTGGCCGCGCGCGTGTGCGCCGCTTGTTCCGGGCGATTCTGTCGAATCGCAAGAAGAGCTGGAAGTTCAATATGTCGCCACTGTTTCTCGAGTTCCTGATGGGCGACCGCAAGTACGAGTGCACACCGTGGGGATCGCCTGCATACAACATCTTCGGATGGCAGCGGCCCTGCTACCTGCTGCAGGATGGCTACGCGGAGAGCTTCAAGGAATTGCTCGAAACGACGAAGTGGGAAGAGTACGGCGTGGCGAGCGGGAATCCGAAGTGCGCCAACTGTATGGTGAGCTGCGGCTACGAGCCGAGCGCCGTGATCGACGGATTCGGCTCGCTCAAGGGATTTTGGGCGATGATTCGCGGCACGTTCTCTACCTATCGCGACGAGCATGCTTTGAAGCTGCTGAATGAGCCGGTTCCTCATGGGCAACCACTCGTTCAGATCACGCGGCCCGATCGTGAGCTTGAGGAGACGCGGGCATGAGCGCCGAGGTGTTGAAATACACACTTGAGCAGGTAGAGGCGCTGGAACTTGCGCCGGGCACCGAGCACCAGCAACTCGAAGGCTGGGTTCCGGAGATGGCCGACGATGACGAGGTGCGTCAGGCGCTTGAAAAGGCCTTCGACTATCGAGGCGATGTGACCATTACGCTCAAGAACGGCGAGAAGATTGAGGCATACATCTTCAATCGGCATACGGGCGCCACGCTGGCTGAGTCATGGGTGCAGTACTTCACGCCGAAGTCGAACGATAAGCTCAAAGTGAGCTACGCGGAGATTGCGCGGCTTGAGTTCAGCGGCAAGGACCGCGCCGCAGGCAAGCACTGGGAAGACTGGGTGAAAGCCTATAACGAGCGCAAGGCCGCGGGCGAGAAGAATATTGCGCTGCATCCGGAGAAGCTGGAGTAGATTGTACTGGATGCCGATGTGGGGTTGGAAATCATCGGGAATCTGTGCGAATTTGTTTTGGATGCTGTTGTTGATGCTGTGTTCGAAACAGGTTCAGCCGATCCCAAACAGCCGAGTTGCACAGACGGGCTAATTTTACGGTCGCTGAATGCACCTGAGCACCGCCAGCTTCCTCAACCTTGATCGGCGATAAAGACAGTTCTTTACAGACATGATCGGTTTGACTTATTTAAGTCGCCAGCCCCATAATTCGCTGTATGAAGACTTCGGCTATCCGCACGTCGATTGACCTTCCGCGCGATCTGCACCGCCGGTTGCA
>DASZXD010000107.1:0-2220 GCA_035546015.1 Occallatibacter sp. | reverse complement strand
AAGGGCTGCCACACGCCGTGGTGGGATCGCAGCGCTTGCAAGGCCTGAACCCGGCCGCACGCGCTTCGTCTGCCGTGCGAAAGAAGCGCACATTCCCGCGCCGGGGACGCTTGCTCGAACAACCCGGACGGCAAAACACGCCGGTAGTCGTCACGGCGTAAAAAAAATCCGCCTTTGGATCGCGGGCCAGCAACTGCTTCCAGGCCGTGTCGGAGTCGAACGTTTCAGCCATCCCCGTCCGCGCCGCCAACTGAGTTTTGCCGTTCTTCGTCATGTAAGACATCCTCGCCCCTGGCGGCCAAACGCGCTATCCGGATCTTGCGTGCAATTCATATTTTTTCAGGCCCTTTGAGCCATAAACCCGATAGAATTGCGCCTCAGAACCACATATCAGCCAACTTTCCCGGAATCGAGGTCATCTCTATGCTTCTTCGTCACAGGACTTCCCTACTCGCCATTATTGCTCTCGCAACACTCACCGTTTGCGCTGCTGCCGCCGGCGCTCAAAATCACAGCGATGATAGCGCCGACGTTGCAGAGATCCACAACTACCACCTGACGATGCCAAAAGTGGATCAGTTCGCCGCAGCCACCACAGCTTTGAAAAAGATGGTCGACACCAACCCTGAGTTGAAACAGCGCATGAACTCCGGCGGCGACAACGACGAGTCCATCGCACAAAAAGCCGCCGACTGGGATCTGCACTTTCCCGAAGCGACCGCCGTGGTGAAGAGCAACGGCCTTTCCACGCACGAATATATTGTGATCTCGCTTGCTCTGCTCAACGACGTGATGATCGTCGGCATGAAGAAACAGGGAATGATCAAGGAGTATCCGTCCGACGCCATCACAGCTGAGAATGCTGCGTTCGTGGAGCAGAACTACGATAAGCTCCAACAGGCGCTCGCCCCGCTCACGCCGCAGAACCAGCAATAACGCAACGTTGCGGCTTGAGAGACGACTGCGCACGCCTCATTGCTTGTCCATAAGCTGCAACGCGGCCTCAGCGCGCTCCAGGTCTTCTTCGGTGTCCACGCCTATGGTGTCGCGTGGCGCGTCGGCCACATAGATGGCGATGCCGCTTTCGAGCAGCCGCAACTGCTCCAGCCGCTCCAGCTTTTCGAGCGGTGAAGGCGGCAGCGCGGCAAACCGCTCCAGAGCGGCCTTGCGATAGGCATAGATGCCCAGATGCTTGCGATACCCGGTGAATCCGGTCTCGTCGCGATCAAAAGGGATGGTGGCCCGAGAGAAGTAAAGCGCACGGCCGTCGAGCGCCGTCACCACCTTCACCGCATTCGGATTAGTAAACTCCTCCGGGATGCAGCGCACGGCGAGTGTTGACACATCCACACCGGGCCGCTCGAAGAGGCCGAGCAGCGGGACGAAAAAGTCGGGCGTGAGCGTAGGCTCGTCGCCCTGGATGTTGACGTAGATGTCGGCGTCGATGCGCGACGCCACCTCACGCACCCGGTCCGACCCGCTGGGGCAGGCAGGCGAGGTCATCTCCACCGGAATGCCGCGCGCGCTGCACACCTCGGCTACCTCGTCAGAGTCGGTGGCCACCACAACCGGGTCCATCAGGCCGCTGGCCTGCGCGGCGCGCCACACCCACTCCACCATGGGCCGGCCGGCAATGGGCCGCAGCACCTTGCGGCTGAGCCGCGTAGAAGCAAGCCGCGCCGGAATCACGCCGGCAACACGCAGGGAACTCATCGAACTCATCCTGCCGAGTTTACAGGAACGGGATGGGAGATTCATGCAGGCTTTCACAGCGCCGTTTTGAGAGCCGCGCCGGGTTTGACCTTCCATTCCCGCGCCCGTATCATCAGATGTGGGAATTGTGTGCGGGCCTGTGCCCTGCGCCATCCCCTTCCCGGCCTTTCTGGCCGCCCTCCTCGGCGGAGTAGCTCAGATGGTTAGAGCGTGGGATTCATAACCCCAAGGTCGACGGTTCGATCCCGTCCTCCGCCACCAGAAAATCCCCAAACCCCATTTCCATCAGAATCCCCGAAATATCTTTCCTGATTACTCCATCCTCGCTCGCAGTTCTTCGAACCCGATACTCCTCGTCTGCCGCCGTGCGTTCGCGCTACGATAACAACAGCAATCCTTCATTCTTTGTGCGCGTTTCTCCGCGGGAGTGCCTCCATGCCCACGCTTCTTCATATCGACGCGAGCCCTCGCGGCGGTTCGGTATCGAGCCGTCTCGCCGCAGCATTT
>DASZXD010000106.1:0-6812 GCA_035546015.1 Occallatibacter sp. | reverse complement strand
GTAAGCGACATTCCGGAACTGGCCGGGTTCATACACAGAGGAGCGCGTGTGAGCGCATAATGAAAGCTGAGGTCGGCGGGCGCGATTTTGCCACGCCCGGCGCCGGGAGAGTTCCCCGATGTGGAAGAGTGTGCTGCTGGTTGCTGTGTCGGCCCCAGTCTCCGTTGTGCTTGGCATTGCAGTATGGGTTGGCGCGGGCTGGAAGGCTGGACTGATTACCTGCTGCTGTGCGTTCGCCGCGGGGCTGGTGGTTGCAACGGTGATGGCGTTCTTTACACGCAGGCTCACACTGTTTGACGTCTTTCTGCCAGTGATTTTTTCCGCCTTATGGTCGCTGGTGCTTATACCTTTCAGCCTGGGTGAGGATGTATTCACTGCTCCTTCAGCAATTGGAGCAGGGTTGCTTCTGACACTGTGCCTCTGGAAGGTTTACCACGAAGACGGGCAGAGCCGGAGATGGCTGATTTTTCCCATCCTTGTCTATATTTACGAGATGCTGCCGATAAATCTTCCCGGCCCGTTCGACGACTATTTTGCTCTCACCGGAGATGTCGCCTTCTACATCCTGTACCAATTAGCTGGGTCGCACCGGCGGCAGCTTCCGGGCAGCTCGCAGAGCGGGACCATTCCCAGCTGATTGATTCTGCGCTGCATATCGTTCCTAATCGCATGAAGATATTCCTCGCCATCGTCGGTATCCTGCTTATTGTCGGGTCAATTTATGCCGACTACAAGTGGCGGCAGTGGATGTCGACGCGGCGCCAAGAAAGGCAGGACCGGTAGTTGACCGAGAGCCGCAACTTTCCCGCATCTGGCCCGTTACAATGCTTTTAGGGGGCCGTCTGATCGCCATGTCCCGCAATTTTGCTTTATCCAATTGGAGCCGCGGCAGCGCTTCAGGCCTCTTGGTGAGCCTGCTCGGGGTATCGCTGCTGCTGGCTGCGACCACTGCACGTGCGCAGTTCGGTGCGCCGGACACAACCCCGGTCCACGACTCCAGCGCGCTCAAGCCGCCGGCCGGTACGCGCGTGGCAATTGTCGAATTTGAGGATATGGAGTGCCCGGATTGCGCAGCCGCCAATCCACTATTAAAAGAAGCCGCGGCGAAGTACAACATTCCGTGGATACGGCATGACTTTCCGCTGCCGCAACACAACTGGAGCTTTCAGGCGGCTGTGTATGCGCGGTGGTTCGACACCAGGAACAAAAAGCTGGGCGATGACTATCGCGATTCGGTGTTCGCCAATCAGCGCTCGATCGAGACTCCAGCGCAGCTGATGCAGTTTACGCAGAACTATGCGCAGAGTCGTGGGGTTGCACTGCCGTTCGCCGTCGATCCGCAAGGCAAGCTGGCCGCCGCAGTGAAGGCCGACTATGCGCTGGGTCAGCGCATTGGCATAGAGCATACGCCGACGATCTGGGTGGTGACTAACAGTGCAAATTCCGCGCCGCCTTTTGTGGAAGTGGTGGACCGCAGCCGGTTGTATCAACTGATCGATCAGGCGCTTGCAGAAACACGCACACATTAAGTGAATAGGCAGGTCTAAGGGGTATGAACGTATTGCATCCGTCGTTTTTCAAGGTTCATCTGGCGAAAGGCCGCTTGTATCGCGCGCTGTGGCTGGCTCTTGCGTGCGGTGTGGCATCGTTGATAACTGCGCCGGCAGGCGCACAGATGCACAATGCTTCTCTGCTCAAGCTACCGGCCGGCGTGCGTGTTGCGATTGTGGAATTTGACGATATGCAGTGCCCGGCGTGCGCGCATGCGAATCCGCTGCTTGCGCAGGCTGCGGCAAAGTATAAGATTCCGTGGATTCGGCACGACTTTCTGATTCCTTATCACAACTGGAGCAAGACCGCGGCCATCAATGCACGCTGGTTCGATACGAAGAGCAAGGGCCTAGGAGATGAGTATCGCAACGAGGTTTTCGCGAATCAGAACTCCATCGAGACTCCCGTGCAACTGATGCAGTTTACGCAGCGGTTTGCGCAGAGCCACGGAATCGCAATGCCGTTCGCAGTCGATCCGCAAGGCAAGCTGCAGGCTGAGATCGATGCGGATGTAGCGCTGGGCAAGCAGATTGGCATTTCTTCGACGCCGACTATCTACATTGTGACGGATGGACCGAAGGGACCGTCTTCGGTTGAGGTGAAGGATCCGGATCGTGATCTTTACACCACGATCGATCAGGCGATGGCGTCGGCACGGCGTTAAACGAGCTCATCGATTGTCTTCATGCCCGATTTCGAGATTACTGTTGAGATAGCCGCTCCGCCGGCGCAGGTTTGGGCTGTGTTGATGGATGTGGAGCGCTGGCCGGAGTGGACGCCAACAATAAGCAGCGTAGAACGGCTTGAGACAGGGCCGATGGCAGTTGGCAGCCGTACGCGTATTGTGCAGCCTAGATTGCGGCCGGCTGTGTGGCACGTGACTGAGCTCGATGAGAAGACGGGCGTGTTTACGTGGGTCTCCCGGAATCCGGGTGTGCATGTGACTGCCTGCCATGCAGTGCATGCGACGCAATATGGCAGCCGCGTAACGCTTTCGACGAAAATGGGCGGCCTGCTCGGGCCATTGATGAGGCGGCTGCTGGCTACGCTCAACGAGCAGTACGTGACGACAGAGGCGAATGGGCTTAAGCGGCGTTGCGAAGACGCAGTGTAAAGCCGCAGTCTACTCTGCCGGGGAAAGCTGTGGCGTAAGCGGAGCAGAGCCTTCTAATACAGCGATGGCCGACTGCAGAAAATCCGCACGTGTCTTGGCCAGCGCTCTTGCCCATCGAATCTGGTCTTCAGAGGCTTCGCTCACAAGCGTGCCGTCGAGCAGCAGATCCTCATTCTGGTTGCCGCTCAGCGTGGCTGAGGCGCGCGATGCCCATTCCTTAATCTCTTCCGTCTTCGCTTCTTCAAGACCGCGGCTGATGAGCTCGGCTGTGCAGCGAAGCAGATAATGCCGCGCGGAGTCGCGTCCAGTCTCCAGCATCGCAGGACTTGCAAGCGCGTCACCCTTGAGCACCTTGTCGGGGTCATGCACAAGCTCGTTAGCCACCGTGTGATCGATGCGTAACTGCTGGCCGATGAGCGGCAGGTAGAAATCGACACGGAGAATCCAGCGCAACAGGCGCAGCGGCTCAATGGCGAAGGAAGATTGATTGATTCGTGGCCACTCCCAGTTGCCATCGGCGTCAATCATAGCGTCGCGGTCAGTTTGAGACATCTTGTCCCACGCGCCAATCTTCTTGAGCAGATCGAGATGAAGGCGGCGAGAGATAATCTCACGGCCCTCGGGCACTGTGTTTTGCTTAAGAAAAGCCTCGCTTGCAGCACGATCGACAAAGACGGCATAGATCAGCGCCTGTGTTGCGAAGTGTGTGCGTATGGCAGAGCGTTCCTCAGAGGTGAGTTCTCTACGCACAGATGCGGGTCCCGGTGCGATACGGAGCGCGGACTCATCCTGTTTGCGATGGCTGCGGCGGATGAGCCAGATGACGGGAATGACGAAGGGCAGAAAGATGAAAGCGCCAGACCCGATGAGCCAGAGCAGGTAGATAAAACAGAGCGCTGGTGCAAGGATCATGACGGCGAGCGCAAAGAGATGCCTGCGGGCGCGCTTATCTTTGTGCGCGCGGCGCAAGCTGGCCTGGGCCTCAGACCAGGTGGCCTTGCGAAGAATCATTCGCCAGTAACTGTTCCTGAAGAGCAGCCGAAAGAGTGAGTACATATAAAGGCCGTATTGATATACGGATCGGCCGTATGGAAGCGATCCGGTTGAGTGCTCGAAATACGATTCTTAATCGCCCGTCTGGATATTTACGAGTTGACCGTGACCGCCGGGCGAGATGGTCCTGGTCTGCGGCGCGCGCCAGTGATCGATGTGGCTCACCTGGTGGACGCAGCTGATGGTGCAGTTGGGCGCGCAGCTCTTGGCGGTAACGAATTCGCGCTTGACGTCAGCCTTGGTGTACTCGGCGATGGGCACACCGGGAAAACCTCGCTGTTGCGAGCAGTAGTGAACGAGGCCGTCTTCGCAGATGTAGAGATAGCGCGAGCCGGCACGGCAGCGCCAGTCATTGGGCCGGCCCTGTGCAATGGCTTCCTGGAACTGGTTAAAGCGCGAGTAATTGCGCTTCTTCATGCGGCGCATCTCAAAGTAAACGCTGGCCTCGTTGGGCTTGAGCGGCTTGAGTTGGCCATCGCCGTCATGGATGATGCCGATGGTGGAGGTGAAGCCGAGCTCGATGGCGCGCTTGCCGATCACGAGCGCATCGTTGGGATTGCGGATGCCGCCGCCGACCACGGAGTTGATATTGACGTGAAACTCGGCGAACTCGGCAAGCATCTGCAGCTTCTTGTCGAGCACCTTCAGGCTCTTCTTCGACACGTCGTCAGGATCGATGTTGTCGATCGAGATCTGCATGTGGTCGAGACCGGCGCGATTGAGCCGCTCAATACGCTCCCGGTTGAGCAGATAGCCGTTGGTGATCATCCCGGCGAGTGCGCCGGTCTTACGCATGCGGCGGATTACGTCGTCGAGCTCAGGATGTGTGAGCGGTTCACCGCCGGAGATGGTAATGATGCTGGTGCCAAGCCGACCCAGGTGGTCAATGCGGCGATACATCTCCTCGAGCGGCACCGGCTCGGAGACTTTGTCGTACTCGTTGCAGTAGGCGCAGCTTAAGTTGCAGAAACGCATGGGGATAATCTGCGCCATGACGGGGTGTCCGGTGAAAGCCAGTGCCTTGCCCACCAGCGCGAGCTCGCGCACCTTGCGTGTGGCCGCGAGCCAGCGCCCGCGCAGAGTCGACCTCCGAGGAGTACCCATCTTTACTATTGAAACACATGTGGCGGGTCCAGGTCAGGCGCCTGGACCCAACCTTGGCACCGTGCTAGTGGGGTATCACCAGCAGCGTGATGGATTGCGCCGGGTAGGTGTAGCTGATGGTGCTTGCCGAACTGCCACCGGAAGGCGGCGTGATGGTTGCGGCAGTTTGCGGAACGATGGCATTGATGTTGGCATTGCTGTACTGATAGACCTGCGCCGTTGTGCTCGTCAGTGTCGAATTGTTAATCGAGAGCGTGGAAGTCAGCGGGCCGTAGGTCTTGTTGATCACCATGATTGTTACCGTGTTGTCTGAGCTGCGCTGCGCAGCGTAGACAGCGAGCTGGCCCTCGGCGTCGCCGCTTGTGCCGGCGCTTGTGGCGTAGAGATAGGTATCGCCGAAGGTTGAGTTGTTGCCATCGTAGTTGCGATACATGCCAAAGGCATAGTTGCCCGGCTGCTGCGTGTTGTACTGCTGCGTGGGCCAGAACGCAGCCATATCCAGTCCCTGGCGGCCGAAGATGCCGAGAATATCAGCCTGTACCACTGCGCCGTTGATCGACTCGAGGCCACCGAAGTTGTATTCGTCGATGGCTGTTTTGGTGCCCGGATAGTCGTTCTTGACCCAGTTCTGCAGCATCGGAATCAGTTCAGGAGCCTGCGCCGGCGGCGAGCAGCTCGTAGTGTAGTTTGAATCCGTGATGTAGTTGGGCTGCGGATAGTTGGAATCGGTGTAGGTCGGGTCCCAGAAGACACGCGTACCGTTCATGCGAGCAATCTGCTCCTGCGTATCTCCTGCGGTGGTGAAGCCTACGGAACTGCCGTTGTACTGCGGTGAGAAGTAGCCGTGAATGTCGACATAGTCGAGCAGACGGACGCCGTAGCTTTGCGAGTATTTCTGGAACTGCTGCAGGTAGTACTCAATCATGGGCACCCCGCCGTGCGCGGTACGGTCGGTGGGGTTGCTCCAGGGCTGATAGCAGGGTGCTCCGCTGGACCAGCCCTTTTCGATGTCCTGCTTGGAGTAGAAGTAAGCCCACCAGTAGTCGATGACCGGGCCGCTGACGAGCGCGGTGGGATCGGCAGTTTTAATGGCCAGCGCCGTACCGATGCCGTTGTTGGTGACCTCGTCATAGGTGAAAGGCGAGGGATGGACATCGCGGTGTACGGCATCCCACCAGGTCGGCTCATTGTCGAGGTCCCACATGGCGACGCCCTTGCCGCTCGCTCCAGTGCCATAGCCAGCGGTGGTCACCATCGAGTTCACCCACCCTCCGGCCCAGGTGCCATTGGCCCAGGTTGAGGTCACCGATCCGGGGCCTGGCGTGGAGGCCGCCGTGATGTCTGGTGGGGGCTCAGCGATGCTGGTGATATTGGGAATCTGCGTAGAGGTGGTGCCGCTGTTGCCATTCAGATTGGTTCCATCGGTCAGAACGCCATTGCCGCAGTTGTTGCTGTTGAACTGCTGCTGATTGGGGAATTGCGACCGCGTGAAGCTGCAGGCCAGGTTTGTGCTGTTGGTGACCCAGCCCAGCACTGGCACGGTGCCCAGAGCCGCGGAGCCGGCTGCATCAGTTGCCTGAACGAACTGGTTGAAGCTGGTGCTGCCGCTGCCGTTGGGGAACATGTCGGCGGCGCCCTGGAAGCTTTCGAAGTAGTAGTCGCTGGCAGAGTTGGTCATGTTGTTCTGGTAGTTGTAGCGCGAGGTGTCGTCGCCGCCCCAGCGGATAAGGCCCGGATTGGCAATTTTTTCGGAGGCCGTGTCGAGGAAAAATGAGTTCACGCCGTAGATGTAGGGGCTGATCGTGTGCGGGTTCTCGCTGGGCGTTGAGGGCGTGGCCATATCCACGGCCAAAGCGGGGCCGGTTGCCGATGGCGCACTCAGTGTGACGGTCATGGTCGCACTGACTGAGGTGTCCTGTGTGCTGGTGGCGGTGACCAGAACGGTTGCAGGCGCGGGATAAGGCGTGTTGTAGAGGCCGGTCGAGCTGAG
>DASZXD010000105.1:0-7795 GCA_035546015.1 Occallatibacter sp. | reverse complement strand
TGCGCTAGCAAAGCAATTCAAGCGGAACTCCTATGAATCCGGTTCTGGAGTTGCGTCAAGTTTTACACCGCAGATAACTTCCGTTGGGCGCCCTGTGAAAAATGCTCCTGCGCAGCAGGTAATGGACCTGGACGATGAAAGTCGCGACAGTTTCCAAAGCTGTGCGCTGCCCGAGGGTCTTCTGGAACACGCAATGAAGGCAAAGGAGCGATGAGTCGATCTTAACAGGGAGGCAGGGCAAACTAAGACAGTTTTCCTTTTGATTCGATCTTTACTCGATTCCATTCCTTCTTGAGATAGTTCCCCGTTGCATCGCGCAATTCGATCAACGCGGTGGAAAGTTCCGCAATCTTCTCGTGACGAGTTGTCAGCTCACAAGCGCGCTCAGCTAGAAGTCTGATTCTCTGGTCCTCGTAGTCCCTGGGATTGAGATGAAGGGCAATTTGGTGCAGAAGGGTATCGCGTTGAAGCTGCAGAGATCTGACATCGCTTGTGCTATGAATTGATTCCGCCAACCGATTTGAAACGGCAATGAAAGCGGAGATTTCATCTCGAAGCGAGTCAATCCACTTCAGACGTGAATTAGTTACCGTGTTCACGAAGACTGTCCGGGTATTATTCCGAATACTGTAGACTAGATTCGCAACACTGACCACAAATGTAATAGCTATCCCAATGATCGCTATCGTGTCGTTTGAAGCCATAAGTTGATCCTTTGAAGAGAAGTTTACAGCACGAGCGCTCGGGTCCTCCTACGGTTAGCTAACTTAAGCCAAGTGGCCTACCACCTACCTTCACAAAACCACACAACAATTCACTTGACCTTTTCTCGCAGAGAGGCGCACAGTGTTTGCGCTTCAGGGTATCCCTGTGCGTTGCCACTCCGGCTGCGCGCAAGCGGATGAAACGTTCGTGCAGAAATTCCGACTATTCATTGTTCGGTAACGGGACTCGAAGCAAGGAGGGGGAAGATGGCGTCGACACCTCAAGTGGCACTGAGCGGAGCAGCCGCAGCCGCACTCAATTCAGATGGGCGTCTCGAGATCTTTGCAATTGGAACGGATCACGCGCTGTGGCACATCTGGCAGCAGAATCCGCATGCCGGGCCGTGGTCGTCATGGAGTTCGCTGGGCGGCATCGTCACCAGCGAGCCGGCGGTTGTGATGAACTCCGACGGGCGCCTCGAAGCCTTCGCGCGCGGAACGGATGGAGCCGTATGGCATATCTGGCAGACGGCGCCGCACGCCGGTCCATGGTCAACGTGGAGCTCGCTGGGCGGCGTCATCACCAGCGATCCGGTAGTGGTGAGGAACTCCGACGGCCGGCTCGAGGTCTTTGTGCGCGGCACCGATAATGCGCTCTGGCATATCTGGCAGACTGCGCCACACGCTGGCCCGTGGTCTGCGTGGTCCTCACTTGGCGGCGTCATCACCAGTAACCCGGCCGTAAATGTGAACTCGGACGGGCGCATCGAGGTCTTTGCGAGGGGAACAGACAACGCCATGTGGCATATCTGGCAGGACAATCCACATGCGGGTCCGTGGTCTGCATGGTCGTCGCTTGGCGGCGTGATCACCAGCACGCCGAGCGTGGCGGTGAATACCGATGGACGCCTTGAGGTGTTCGCGCGCGGCACCGATTATGCGCTGTGGCACATCTGGCAGCAGAATCCTCATGCCGGACCGTGGTCGGGCTGGTCCTCTCTTGGTGGCGTGATCACCAGTGAGCCGTATGCGGCAGTGAACACAGACGGCCGCATCGAGGTGTTTGCGCGCGGCACCGACTGCGCACTGTGGCACATCTGGATGAACAATCCGCATGCGGGTCCGTGGTCGGCGTGGTCGTCGCTGGGCGGCATCATCACCAGCGACCCAATTGCACCGGTGAACAGTGACGGGCGCATCGAGGCTTTTGCGCGCGGAACGGACAATGCGTTGTGGCACATCTGGATGAACAATCCTCATGCCGGACCGTGGTCGGGCTGGTCCTCTCTTGGCGGAATCATTGTTTCGCCGGTGGTCTATCTCGGCCTGAGCGAGCAGCACCAGCAGCAGACCGAATGGTGCTGGTCCGCATCGACAGTGAGCATCACGAAATACTACAGCCCGGGTTCGACGTGGACGCAGTGCTCGCTCGTGAATACTGACTTTCACCAGACGACCTGCTGCATCAACGGCAGCAGCAGCCAGTGCAACCAGCCCGGCTATCCTGACCAGGCGCTGACGACGACCGGCCATCTGCTCTCGACGGCGATGAACAAGCCCACGCTGCAAAAGGTGATGAACGAAATCGAGAACGGATGCCCGATCTCGATCAACATACAGTGGAATGGCGGCGGCGGGCACAATCCGGTCACCGATGGCTACGACAACCGCGATACTGCGCACCCGACCATCGATATCCAGGACCCGTGGTACGGGCCGTCGACGCAGGACTTCAACTCGTTCCCGGGCAGCTATAACGGCGGCGCTTCGTGGTACGAGTCGTACTTCACGAAGTAGAGCGCGAGCAAGGAGACGATCATGGCGATTCATTACGCACAAGAACCGGCGAATGGCAGCTTCCTGGTGCGCTCGGGGCTGCACAGAGTTTCAACGCGGCCCGGCGTGCTGACCGGCCGTCAGGTGGATTTCAGCTCGCTCGATCTTTCAGAGCCACACCATGTCTACGATCTGCGCGCCGACCTTGTCGCCGGCGGCAGAGGACTGGACTCAGCCTCGCACACCGGCTTTCGCTACCTGGTGCGCGGCGGCGGCAAACACGTAGCCGGGGCCGAGGTTCATGTAGACGGAACCGGGGCGGCTAGCCTGCTTGCCAATATCAACTACGGCCCTTATGTGGAAGCCACCGCGCAGGCCATTGAGAAGGCCGGTGCGTTGAGCGCCGTAGCCGCAGGCAACTATGAGGCGCGTGTGCTGCGGTTTGCGGCCATCGGTGTAATGGCGCTCTGGCTCAAGCCGGATGCGGGCGGCGCGGATATCGTCTTCCCGCTTGCACCAGCACCTGCTGGCATCGAGGCTGAGCGGCCTTACACAGAGGCCGAGTTTCTCTCGGCGATTCGGCCGCTGGCTGAGCGGCGTGCCGCGAAGAAGGATCCTGCCTCGGTGCCGTAGTCAGGATATGAGCTGTTACTGGCCACGGTTTGGCTTATTTATATCTATCTATTTTAAAATCTATAGCTTGGTGGAGTTCTGATGTCGGGCGTCCCTTGCGGCGCCCGACGGCCACTGGTTCTCTGCGAGGACGATCCTGCTCCTGTCTATAGCGCGCGAAGTGACCTTTTTCTGAAAACTTGCGTCACACTTGCAGGCGAACGAAGTCGATGCAACCGACCGTGCGGGCCGGTCATACCTTGCGTGCGCATAGAGGAACCACACCAACCGGTAGAAAGGACCCGGCGATTGGCAATCCATTTGTCGCGCGATTACGGGTGTCGGCGCGCAATAGGGGCTTGTTACGCAGCGCGCGTGGCACTGCTGACGCTGTCTCTGCTGGTGCTTGCGGTTCCTGCGATTCCGGCGTGGGCCAGCCAGACGGATGAAGGCATTGAGACGGCTTCCGCTTTGCCCGACGCACCCAGGCCACAAGCAGCCGCTCCGCAACAGCCGCCTAACCCCTGCAACGTCAAAAACGCCGGCGCAAGCATGGCGGCCACAGCTGCTGTCCGGGCCGCTACGGTTTCTGCGGGCGGCGCGGCCGCTGAGGCTAATCCGAAGATTGTCGACATGGTGGAGTGCGTTCCGCATCTGCCCATCATCAACTGGTATGCGCGCTTTTTGAACGGGCCGCAGGTAAAAGCGCTCACGCCTCTCGAAAAGGCGCATCTGGCGGGGCGCAACCTCGTGGATCCGTTCAACCTGCTCACCATCTTTGGCGAGGCCGGGATTGCCGTGGCGGCAAACTCTCACTCACCCTATGGCCCCGGATTTGCCGGCTGGGGCCGGGAATCGGGCGTGAGTTTTACCCAGGATATGACGGGCGAGTTCTTCGGCACCTTTCTGATCCCCTCAATTGCCCACCAGGACCCGCACTATCACCGCATGCCCAAAGCCACAATGAAACGCCGCATCGCCCATGCCATCTATCAGGTGGCCTGGACCCAGGGCGATAACGGCAAGGGAATGTTGAACTATGCTGACCTGCTCGGTTTCGCCATCGACGATCAGATCAGCAACCTCTATGTGCCGGGCCGTGAGACCAATGCGGAGGCAACAGCCTCGCGCTACGGCATTGGCTTGGCCACGGCGCCCATCGACAACTTCATCACCGAGTTCCTTCCAGATGTAGCCAGCCACATCCACGTGCAGATCGTCGTCATCCAGCGCATTATCAACCAGGTGGCCAGGACCGATCAGACTGCCGGCCCATAGGCGCCGTTCCCGGTGCGCATCGGGGAATGCCAGTGAGATTCGGGTGATAAAGCCCGGTGCTGGATCAACTTACATGCTGTGCGCCGGCCCGCCATTCACCGTACTCTAGTCTCCATTCAACCGGCCATTTCCCCGTTCGCTGCACCCCGGTTGGACTTGCCGGACATGGTGTTTACCCTGAATGTGAGTTTTCGTGCCCGTGGCGATTCCCCGCCGGGGCCGGCCAGGCAGGCGATTCCAGCCAGGCGAATCTTTCCAAAGGAGATCGCAGTTCATGCCCAAAGCGATTAAGTATGCAGAAAAGGCGGCTGTTTACGCAGCCAGGGGAGCATGGGCCGTTTATGAGCGGCTGAACCGAATTAGCCCCAACGCCTCTTTCACGCCCAAGTGGAGCGACAAGCCGCTGCTCAAGAGCTGGCAGAAGGAAAAGCCTCCGCTCGGCTGGCCGCGCACCACGGATTCGCTCTGCCCCAAGTGCGTTCCGGAGATTCGCCAGCAGATTCTGGACGGCAAGCTGCCTCATGAAGTGCTGCTGAATGAGAAGGTTGGCGAAATTAAGGCGCAGATCATCGAGCGCGACGGCAAGATCCTGATGGTGAAGGACTGCCCCAAGCACGGTCACTTTGAGGACGTCATGTCCATCGACCCGGCCTTCTTCAAGCACCTTGAAGAGAGCTTCCCGGGCCGCGACATCCGCGCCCACAACGACGAGAAGCTGCATAACCACGGCACCTCGACCGTGACCCACGGACGCGGCTCGGTGCTGACCATCGACCTGACCAACCGCTGCAATATGATGTGCGATCCCTGCTTCATGGACGCCAACCAGGTCGGATTCGTCCACGAGCTTACCTGGGAAGAGATCAAGCAGATGCTGGACAACGCCATCACCATCAAGCCGCGCCGGCAGATGAGCGTCCAGTTCTCGGGTGGCGAGCCCACGCTGTCGCCGTACTTCCTTGACGCTGTGGCCTACTCCCGCAAGGTTGGCTACAACTCGGTGCAGGCGGCTTCGAACGGTATTGAATTCGCGAAGTCCAAGGAGCTTTGCCGCGCGGCGGCTGAGGCCGGCCTCCGTTACGTCTATCTCCAGTTTGACGGCATCGGCAACGCAGCCAACTCGCACCGCAAGGTGGGCAATCTGTTCGACGTGAAGCTGCAGGCCATCAACAACCTGCACGAAGCGGGCGTGGAGATTGTGCCGGTCACGACGATTATCAATGGCATCAACAACGAGCAGGTCGGGCACATCATCCAGTTCGCGCTGGACAATCCGAAGAAAATCAGCTTCCTCTCGTTCCAGCCGGTCAGCTTTACCGGCCGCGATGAGGACATCACCGACGAGCGCCGCCAGGCGCAGCGCTACACGCTCTCGCACATGGCGCACGACATCAAGAACCAGATGGGCATCGGCGAGCCGGAGCGCGACTGGTTCCCGATCTCGTTCATGAGCACCTTCTCCGACTGGGCCGACATGGTGCACGGGCCTAACGCGGAGTGGGGCCAGCTTTCCTGCGGGTGCCACCCGAACTGCGGCATCGGCATGGCCATGATGATCGATAAGGAGACCAAGGAAGCAGTTCCGGTTACCGCGTTCCTGCACATGGATCAGGTAGCCAAGGACCTTGCCAAGGTCAACGACGCAGCCCGCGGCAAGTGGCTTTCGGTGATCGGATTCGGACTTGCGCTGCTGCGCAACTACGATCCTTTCCAGTCGCCCACGCACTTCAAGATCTCCGACATGCTGAAGAAGATGGACAAGACCTTCAACGCGACCGGCAAGAACTATGGCTCGGTGAAGGGCGACCGGACGATGGAAGACATCCAGAAGCGCCGCCAGGACCGCTGGAACTTCCTGTTCATCGCCGGCATGTGGTTCCAGGACCTGTTCAACTACGACTTCCGCCGCACCGAGCAGTGCATCATCCCCTATGCCACGCAGGAAGGCGAGATCAGCTTCTGCGCGTACAACACCGGCATCGGCTGGCGCAACATCATTGAGAAGATGCACATGACGGCCACGCTTACCAAGTGGTATGACGAGCATGGACGCCATGAGATCTTCGCCGGCGGCAAGAAGGTGGGCATGACCCATGTTGGCCACGACCTGAAGCTCAACATGGACCACGTGAACGCCGAAGCCAACCACACGCTGGATGAGCTGGGCATTGCCAAGAACGCGCGCGAAGAGAAGATCCGCGCACGCGACAGCAAGTCGGCAGCCGAGAAGATCAAGCAGGATGCCGAGAACGCCAAGATGGCGCGCCTCTACCGCGAGCACGTTCTCGGTGAGAAGCCGGTCGACGGCTTGGTTCGTCTCGACGCCATTCGTCCGGCATCGAACAACGCCGCCAGCCCGATCAACCGTAACCAGCAGCAGGAAGCCGAGCCCGTCGCCGGCGATTAGTAGAGTTCACTGGCACCTTGGTTCTCTCGAAAACGAAGGCCGCCCGAAAGGGCGGCCTTCGTTGCGTTTACGCGGAGTTTTATTACGGGCTCGATTATTTTTTAGTCTTGCCGGGTGCCCCGGGTCCGGATTCTCGGACCCGGGAGAGCACGGACCTCAACCTTTCTTCTCTTTGTATCTGAACGATTTCGGCAGCTGGTTTCCCCGCCTGAACGCCGTCCACTGCGATTCGATTTCGACCACGCCCTCCACGCCTGTCGCGTAATGCCGAAAGCTTGACCATTGCCAGTCTTCCGGTTTTGCCACCAGCCCGCGTCTCACCGGATTCCGGTGAATGTACTTCAGCTTCTCGACCTCCTTCTCCGCCGTCCACACGTTGAAGTCGTAGTACCTCGCCTGCCAGAATGGCCGTTCGTTGCGGCGCAGCGCAACCGAAAGCTTCAGCGCCTTGATAACCGCGGCCAGTGATCCCACGCGCGGCTCGCTCACCAGCAGATGCACGTGCTCGGGCATCACCACATATCCCTTCACGACAAACTCGTAGCGGCGACGAATACGCTCCAGCGCCCGCTCGAACAGACCGCGCGCCGCCGCCGTGCCCAGGTGCTGCAACTGGTGATAACAACTGAACGTCAGGTAATGCAGATCTCCTGTCTGCTGGTAGTGGTGAAGTCCTCTGGGCATTTGCAGTCAGCATAATTGAGTACTCGAAAAACGGTGAAGCGAAGAGTTGTGCGCTCCCGGGTCCCAAACGCGGGACCCGGGGCACCCTCATCGTGGTTGAGCTTTCTTCCCCTGGGCCCCGGGCCACCCGCCAGGCCTAGGCTTTCGTTCATGATGTGATTCGGGTCAAGATCAAGGTAGCCGAGGAACTGCGGCCGGGTGCCCCAGGTCTGGATTTTCAGACCTGGGAAAAGCACGAACCGACGCTGTAGAAAAATCGGGAACGTCTCTACGCGTGCACCACACCCTTAGCCAGCAGATGCTTGATTCCTCTTAGCGCCTGCCGGGTCCGCTC
>DASZXD010000104.1:0-30274 GCA_035546015.1 Occallatibacter sp. | reverse complement strand
ACGCATCGGCGCCTGAGTTGGCCGCGACTCGCGCCATCTGTGCACTCGAGGTGACATTGGGCGAGAGTTTCACAATCAGCGGGCGTTTTGAAGCAGCCTTGGCTCTGCCCACCAGGTCTTCAAGACAGCTTGGATCGGCGCCGAAGCTCATTCCACCCATGTGCACATTCGGGCAGGAGACATTCAGCTCATAGGCCGCAATGCCCTCGGCCTGATTAAGCTGGTCGATGACCCCGAGATACTCGCCAACCGTGTAGCCGAAGACGTTGACGATCACCTTGCACGGCAGATACCGCTTCATGGGCGGCAGCTTTTTCTCGAGGTAATCTTTGACGCCGACGTTCTGCAGGCCGATTGCGTTGAGCATGCCGGCTGCGGTGTGGATGAGCCGCGGCGGAGGATGCCCTGCGATGGGTTCGAGGGAGATTCCTTTCGTGACAAAGCCGCCCAGCCGCTCGAGCGCGACAATCTCCTCAAACTCGATGCCGTAGCCGAAGGTGCCACTGGCGGCGATTACGGGATTCGCCAACTCGATTCCGGCCAGCGAAACTTTCATGTCAGGTTTCACCGCCGGAAACTTCCCTCCTCTGCTTATTGCCCGTTGTCTGCCGCCACTGGCTTAAAAGCCTCAGGTTTGATGGCCTCAAGAAGCACTTTACCCACTGCGGCGGACGGCCGGTTGACCCCGGCCAGCGATGCGAATGTGACCGCTATATCCACGGGGGCGACAAGTTCATGATACTCGCCCGCCTTGAAGGGCGTCCCATAGAAGGCCAGTGGTACGTGACGATCATAACTCCACGGACTGAAGTGGTTGGTGCCGCCGAACTGGCTCCCCCCGGCCATCTGGTAGGAGTCGAGCACCATCATCACAAACCAGTTGCCGTGCGAGGTGTAGCTGTGCGCCAGTTCCTTGCCCCATTCAGAGGGCGGCAGCTCGCCATGCGCAAGCTGCAGGCGCGTGTAGACATATTGCACGCGCGGCGTTGGCGGCAGCCGCTTATCTGAGGGCTCCGGCACAACCGGCTGCAGTCCCTTGAGCGCGGGCGTCGGTGCAGGATTCTGCTTTGCTACAGCATCCGGCACTAACTCGGCGACAGCGTTTTCCGCGGCATCTTCACTCACGCCAACTTTTTGAAAGGCGCGCTTGTCCAGCACGATATACGGCAGATCAGGATTGGGTAGCAGGAAGTCTACCTGCTGGCCGTGTGCGTAACGCTTTCTCAGCTCCTCATTGAGCGTGCCGTATACCTTATCCATGTCGACCGAATAGGCATGAATGCCCAGCTTGGCGGCTTCGCCTGGAACGGGTGCGATGCCGTGGTCGGCCGTGAGCGCCAGCCATACATTGTCGAGGCCGATGGACTTGTCCAGCCAGGAGAAGAAGCTGTCCAGGTCGCGGTCCAGGCTCAGGATCATCTGCTGTTCCGAGTCGGAGTCGGGTCCGAACTGGTGGCCCTGAATGTCGTTGGCTGAAAGCGAGATGACAAGTTCATCTGTCACACCACTCTGCCCCAGCTTTTCTCCGGTAATGAGCGCCTTGGCAAAGTCGAGTTCGTAGCTGTTGGCAGCCGGAGTGCGGCCTACGAGGTCATAGAACTGCGCCGTTGAGGTATCTACATTCGCCTCGCGCTCGGCCTGTTGAATGCGGCCACTCGCGTTGAAGGCCTTTGCCCACTCCGGCAGGTGCTCCATGTAGTAGGTCGACGTGGTGAACTGCCCGCTGGTGTTGTCGATCCAGAATGCTCCGTTGGCCGACTGGCCCACGGGGAGAATCGCCGCACGGTCTTTGAGCGAAACGCCGTAGACGCGCGCTTTACCCTGCGTGGCCAGGCGCAGCTCGTCGCCGAAGGTGGTGGCGCGCAGATTCAGCGGCGATGAGCCAACGACGAAGTCCGGCGCGGTTGAGGGGGCACCGGGCATGTTGGCGGGAATCGAGTCGTGCGGAAGATCGACGAGCTTGTATCGCTCGTCCTCCACAGAGCTCACCTGTACGTCAAAAGAACGCGATGCATCCCACCACTCGTTCGAATCGATTCCGTGCCCGTCAGTGTAGGCTCCGGTGCCGATGGTCGCATGACCCGGCGCGGTCTTGGTATTGGCATAGTCGTAGTAGCAGTCAGTGAACCACGCGCCCTCTTTCATGAAGAGGTTGAAGCCACGCCCCTTGAACTCAGCCCGATCGCGATTCAGGTAGTCGCCACGAAACTGGTCTATGACCACCACGACAATAAGCCTGGGCTTGCCCACATAGGCCTGCGCCGCAGCCCGTGTGCAAAAGCCGATGCCGCAAACCAGGATGGCAAGAGATGCCAAAATCATGCACAAATAGCGTTTGTTCATTTGCATGGATCGATTCTACTCACCGAGAACAGATCCGGCAGTTACAACATCGTAAAGATCGCTGTCGCCTGCCCTGGCCGCTGTAGTCTCATCTGCTGCTGCGTGGCGGTGTAGTGAGTGAACTGTATGAAGAAGGTTCCTTCCCGATTGGACTCGTTGCAGAGGCCACTTTCACTTCCACACGGGCCCAGTTTGAGCCTGACGATACGTTGCTGCTGTTTACTGATGGAGTGACCGAAGCCGAAGACAAAAACCGCAATCTGCTTGAGTCGGAGAGGCTGATCGACGCCCTGACACGGCACGCCGACTGCTCGCTCGACGCTATCCAGCAAGGGATACTGGGCGCGGTAGAGAAGTTTGCAGAGGGAGCGAACCAGTCGGACGATATTACGTTGCTGCTGGTCCGGTACATAAAACCAATGTCTGTGAGAGGTCAACTAGCATTGCTCTGATTCGCTGTTACCAATGAAAACGGGCCGCCGTGAGGGCAGCCCGTTAGATCGAAGCGCTGAGCCGGTTACGCCGTGACTGGCTCGGTGGCATTCACCTTCACCGGTGTGAGCCAGCCAAAGCGGTCAGGCTTGAGCCCGTTGGCAATGCCCATGAACTCGTCGCCGATCTTCTTGGTGATCTCGCCGATCTTACCGTCGGCAATCTGCACGCGGTCGATAGAGCGGATAGGCTGTACTTCCGCCGCGGTGCCGGTAAAGAACACCTCGTCGGCAATGTAGAGCAACTCACGCGGTATGGGCTGCTCGGTTACCGGCAGACCCAGATGGCGCGCAATGGTCAATACCGAGTCGCGGGTGATGCCGGAAAGCGCTGAGTTGGCCAGCGGCGGCGTGTAGATGACGCCGTTGCGGACAACAAAAATGTTCTCGCCCGAGCCTTCGCTCACCAGACCGCTGGTATCGAGCGCGATGCCCTCCTGATAGCCGTTGGCCTCAGCCTCCATGCGGATGAGCTGCGAATTCATATAGTTAGCGCCCGCCTTGGCCAGCGCCGGCATGGTGTTGGGAGCCAGACGGTTCCAGCTCGAAACGCACACATCCGCACCGCCGTGGCCGGCAATGTACTTGCCCCACGGGAAGTTGGCGATGTAAACCTCAACCGGCGCGCCCTTGGGGCTGACGCCGATCTCGCCGTAGCCGCGCAGCGCAATGGGCCGGATGTAGCACGGGGCCACTTCGTTGGCCTCAATCAGGTCTACTACACCCGCGCAAAGCTCCTCGAGCGTAAACGGAATCTCCATCCGGTAGATCTTGGCCGAGTCCAGAAGTCGCTGCATGTGCTCCGGAAGGCGGAAGACCGCCGACCCTTGCGGTTGTGCGTAGCAACGAATGCCTTCGAATACGCTGGAGCCATAGTGGATCACGTGGCTCATCACGTGGATGGTGGCCTGCTCCCAGGGAATCAGGTTGCCGTTATGCCAGATCTTCGAGGTCGTTTGGATGGGCATGGTGGGTTAAAAGACTCCTTCGTGCGCAGAGGACGCGCACACTAAGAGGGTATCGCGAATCCAAGCCCCCTGTCACGGCATGGTTTCCGCCCGGGCAACCGCGCTGTCCAAGATTTGGTACTGCCTGCGAGGGTGTTCTGAGAACTGCGCCAGCCTGGGAATTGCCCACCGCTACCACTTGCCACTTGCACCAGTCAGGCGTACGCTTGCTGACACAAATAGATCACACAAGCTGGTTGCCGGCGGGCAAATAAAGGGGGACTGAAAATGGCCTTTGCGCGCGTGGTTGCCTATACCGTGACCGTTTTCCTCTGTGGGATCGGCCTGCTTCTGCTCATCAAGCCAGAGATAGCCACCGGCCCGCGCGGTCTTCCGCTGTTGCGCGGCTCGTCAAGGCCTATGATGGCTGTGCTGGCGGCACGCGAAATCGTCCTGGGCCTGCTGGCCGGCGGCTTCGCCTACACAGACAACTCCCGCGCGCTGCTGCTGGCTTTCTCCGTCGCGCTGCTCATTACGGTCATTGATGCCATTGCGCTTTTCAGAACCAAATCGATCGTCGGTTTCATTGTGAACGATGTTGTCGGCGCCTTCCTGCTGGTCTCTGCACTGGAGCTATGGGGAGAACTGGGCAGTTTCTGACAGCAGGCGACGCCGCGAGCCCCGATCCTGTATCGTGAGTTCTTTGGCGTTATGATCTTCGCGCTCCCAACTCTTGCCGAGCCGCAGCACTTTTCCTCCGCAGAAAGACTGATCTTCGTTGCGCTCGCAGCAGTCTCCGTGTGGGCCTTCTGGAACCGCTTCGGCATAGTGCTCCGCAAGATCCTGCAATCGAAGAAGGACGCCGATTTCCGTCTCTTCCCTATCGGCCGCCGCGTTTGGGACTTCTTCTGGGAAGTAATGTGCCAGGCCAAGGTCATCCGCCAGCGCCCGCTACCCGGCCTGGCGCACGCTTTCGTCTTCTGGGCCTTCTGTGCCTTCGTGCTGGTGACACTGAACCACTGCGCCACGGCTCTCGGCATTGGATTTCTTGCGCCGGAGGGTTTCATTAGCCGCTGCTATTTCTATTTTGCCGCGGCATTCGCGCTTGCCTGCGCTTTAGGCATCCTTGGACTTTTTGTCAGGCGCTTTCTGCTGCGGCCCAAGTGGCTTGGCGAGATGGTCTCCTGGGAATCCGGTCTGATTGCATTGTTGATTTTTGCGCTCATGGCGACTTATCTCGCGGCGTTCTTTGTGACCAATGCAAGTCCGGCGGCGAGAGTGCTTTGGTGGGCACATACGCTTACACTGCTCATTTTTCTTCCGCTCATTCCGCATACCAAGCATCTGCACCTGGTGCTGAGCCCGGTGACTGTCTTTTTATCGCGCGGCGGGTTCAGCCGTATTCCCCCGCTCAGTGGTGACGAGGACTTCGGCCTGGTGGCGGGCAAAGATCTTACGCAGATCGTCAGTCTGCAGGCTTACTCCTGCGTGGAGTGCGGGCGCTGCACCGAGCATTGCCCCGCCAATAACACCGGCAAGACGCTTAATCCGAAACAGATCGTCCTCGGCCTGCGCGGTTATCTCAACGAGTTCGGTCCTGCGTCTGAGGAGCCGCTGCTCGGGAAGTACAACTCCCAGCAGGCGGCCTTTGAGTGCACCACCTGTGGCGCGTGCGAGTTCCAGTGCCCGGTGGGCATCGAGCATGTGCCCATCCTCGTCGGCCTGCGGCGAGGCGCAGTGAACACCGGCGCATGGGAAGACACACATGGGGCCAAGCTCTTTCTGGCGCTGGAGCGCGGCAGCAACGCTTTGGGCATTCCCGCGGTGGAGCGCGACAAGTTTGTCGAGAAGAATGCGCTGCCGCTCTACGACGGCACGCAGGAATATTGCCTGTGGCTGGGCTGCATGGGCGGTTACGATCCCAAGGGGCGCGAGATCATTCTCGCTCTGGTGCGTGTGATGCAGCATCTTGGCGTCACCTTTGGTGTGCTGCGTAAGGAAAAATGCACGGGCGACCCGGTACGCCGGCTGGGCAACGATCTGCTCTTTCAGCAACTGGCAGAGTCGAATATAGAGGCACTGGCTCAGTCCAAAACCAAAAAAATAGTTTCGATTTGTCCGCATTGTGTGCGAACCATTCAGGAGGACTGGAAGGAGTATGGCACGCCGCCGCCAGTTGAGCACCACAGCGAGTTTATGGCGCGGCATAGGGATGTGCTTCCGAAACAGCAAGGCAGTGAAAAGATTGTCTTCCACGATCCCTGCTATCTGGGCCGCTATCGCAACATCTACGATGAGCCGCGGGCGGTTGCCTCGCTCGCAGGCCAACTCATCGAAGCGCCGCGTCATCGTGAGCGCAGCTTCTGCTGCGGCGCAGGCGGCGGGCTTGCATTTCTGGGTGAAGAGCACGGCGAGCGCGTCAGCCACAACCGCGCTGCCGAACTGGCCGCGACAGGCGCGTCTATCGTGGGCGCAGCCTGCCCCTTCTGCAATACGATGTTCCGTGATGCGCTGGCCGCGCAGGGCGCAGGCGCACCGCAGTTACTCGACATTGCGCAGTTAGCCGCGCGCGTGCTGCCGCAGGATAATGCAACGTAACAGCAGCCTGCATCCAAGCTAAACAGCTAAAGTAAAACCGAGCGGGGGCGCTCAAGCATGAAGATCATCGCGGCTATCAAACAAGTTCCTGAACGCGATGCGCAGGTGCGCATCGACTCCGCAGGCAAATGGATCGACGAGGCCGACCTGCAATATGCCATGAACGAGCCCGACGCCTATGCGCTGGAAGAAGCGCTGCAGCTCAAGGAAAAAGCCGGCGGCGAGGTGATCGTGCTCAGCGCAGGACCGGAGCGCGTGGGTCAGACCATCCGCGAAGGGCTGGCCAAGGGCGCTGACCGCGCCATCCACGTTGTTTGCGACGATCTCGCTTCCCGCGACGCGCTCGGCGTAGCGCGTCTGCTTGCCGAGGCTATCAAGGCTGAGAACCCAGACCTAATCCTCACCGGACTCCAGTCCGAAGATCTGGGTCTGGGACAAACCGGCGTCATCGTTGCCGAGTTACTCGGACTGCCGCATACCTCGCTGATCCTGCAGGTGGAGAAAACCGACAGCGGTCTCAAGGTAAAACGCGAGCTCGAAGAGGGCTGGTTTCAATCCATCGAGTTGCCGACGCCCGCTGTGCTCACCATTCAGTCCGGCGGCACCAAACTGCGCTATGCCACGCTGATGGGTATCAAGCGCGCCAAGACAAAGGAAGTACGCATGGTGAATGCAACCGATCTCGGCGTCAATGCCGCGCCGGTCGTAACACTCGATGCCATCATGCTGCCTAAAAAACAGAAGTCCACGCAGATTCTCGACGGCAGCGCCAAAGAGGCCGCTGCTGCGCTGGTGGAAAAGCTCAAGTTCGAAGCGAGGGTCCTATGAGTGTACTTCTGGTTTTGGAAGAGCGTGGTGGCAGGATAAGCAGGACTAGCTGGGAAGCCGCCGCGGCAGTACTGCGCCTCGCGCCCGCAAATGAAGTGACCGCCGTCGTCATTGGCGCACAAACCGAATCTCTCGCAAACGAGGCTGCAACCAAAGCATTCGGCAAAGTGGTGCGCGTCGAGCACCCGTTGCTCGCGCACTACACCTCAGACGGCTACTGCGCGGCACTGCATCAGCTTATCCAAAAGGAAAGCCCTGCGTACATCGTTTTTCCACACTCCTACCAGGTTCGCGACTACGCCCCTGCACTCGCCTGCCGCATCGGACAGGTGCTCATCGGCGATGTGATCGACATTGCTGACGGTCCGGTTTTCACGCGCCAGTTCATGCAGGGCCGACTAAACGGCAGCTATCGCCACGCAGGCGGCGGGCCATGCTTTGTCTCCGTGCAGGCCGGAGCCTTTCGCCCCGACGTGCCCGATATTGCCCTGCCTGACGCCGCTGGCGCAACACCGATCGAGGCATTTGCGCCGTCTATCGATGCCGCACAGATTCGCACCAGGCCCGGCGAGCCCTTCCGCGGCTCGGCGCAAACCGTCGACCTCGGCTCCGCGCAACTCATCGTCAGCGTCGGCCGTGGCATCCGTGAGGCGGAAAACCTGCCTCTTGTGCAGGACCTAGCCACGGCGCTCGGTGCTGAACTCGCCGCCTCACGCCCCATCTGCGACAACGGCTGGCTGCCCATGGAGCGCCAGGTGGGCAGTTCGGGCCAGTCCGTCGCGCCCAAGCTCTATCTCGCCGTCGGCATCTCCGGAGCCATTCAGCATCTCGTCGGCATGAAGGGCTCGCAGTGCATCGTGGCCATCAACAAAGACCCCGACGCGCCGATCTTCGAAGTTGCCGATTATGGCATCGTAGGCGATCTGTTCGAGGTGGTGCCTGCATTGACGGAAACTGTAAAGGCCTCGAAAAGTTAGACCGCGACTTCTATCATTTGCAGGTTTGCTTCCATTTCGAATTGCCGATAGACTTGCGGCCATGCGAACACTGGGAACCCTTCTCGCATTCATCCTCACGGCATCGCTGCAGATTCTGGGCCAGTCTGCCCCCAGCGATTTCAAACTCGCGCTTGCCAATCACAACGGCCAACTGAGCTGGTCGGCCGATGGATTCAAGATCGTCCAGTCCTCCGCGAAGTCGAATGGCCATGAGATCGGTATACGCGGCAGCGACAGCTCCGGCCATCTCTTCTTTCTCGGCTTTCTATTCCTGTTTCCCGAACAGGCGCCGATGACCAGTGCAAAGTGCCGCGATGGTGTCATTGGACCCGAGAAAAAAGACAACAAATCGCTGCAGGTACTGAACACCGCGGAGATCACCGAGCCAAATGCGCTCCCGGTTTCTGTTGTTGATTACACAGAGGGAGGAGACAACGGCAAGATCAGCTATATGGTGCGTGGCTTTGTTGCCAGTGCGGATATCTGCGGCGACCTTGAATTTTATGGCGACAAACCAATTCACGCAGCCGACCCGAACCTGCGCCGTGTCTTTGCAGGTTTCAGGCTCGATCCGAATTATGCTCCGCACTTCGAAGATGTCTTCCTCTATGCGCAGATGCTCTACAACTCTCATAAGTTTGCTGCAGCCGGACCGCTGTTCGAAGAAGCGCTAACAAAGGTTCAGACGGCTCAGGGCGTCGACGTGAAGACCATGACGCGCGTGCTCACCGACCAGGCCGGCATGTCCTATGGAATATCAGGAAACACCGCGGAAGCACGCTCTATTCTTGAACAAGCCGCTGTCTCAGATCCCGACTACCCAATGTACTATTACAACCTGGCCTGCGCCGACGCGCAGGAACATAAACTCGATGATGCGCGCAAACATCTTCAGCAGGCGTTTGATCGCAAGGCAAACATGATTCATGGAGAGTCCATACCCGACCCAACCCAGGATGATTCATTTACTCCGTATCGGAATAACAAGCAGTTCTGGTCATTTGTTGAGAGTCTTGGCTCCAAATGACACTCTGGCCATATACAACGCACCAACCGATGCTTTATGTTTCCTTTTTAAACGCATAACGTAGCAAAATCGGAGGAACCTGTATGCTGCTTCCTCACACCTATGGGGCCGCGCTGTTCCTCATGGTCCTGAGCATGTGCTGCTGGGGATCGTGGGCCAACACGCTCAAGCTCTGCCCGCGCTACCGCTTTCAGCTCTTTTACTGGGACTATGCCATTGGCCTCTTCGTCGCGGCACTGGTGCTGGGGCTCACCGCCGGCAGCCATGGCGCTGATGGCACACCGCTGATTTCCGATCTTGTGCAGACCGCGCCAGTCCTCGTCTTTTATGCGGTGCTGGGCGGCGCGATTTTTAACGTCGCTAATCTGCTGCTGGTTGCGGCAATTGACGTGGCTGGGCTGGCCGTGGCATTCCCGGTCGGCATCGGGCTCGCGCTGGTGATCGGCGCAGTTTCGAACTACGTGATTACACCGGTCGGCAATCCGCTGCTGCTGTTTGGCGGCGTGGCGTTGGTGGTGGTAGCTATCGTTCTCGACGCGGCGGCCTATCGCAAGCGCGAGACAACGACCAAAGCAGCGACGACCCGTGGCATTGTGCTCAGCCTGGTGGCTGGAGTGTTGATGGGCTGCTTCTATCCTTTCGTAGCTCGCGCACTCAATGGCCTGCCCGGCGAACAGGCCCCCGGGCCCTATGCTGTCTCTGTTTTCTTCGCTATCGGACTGCTCATCTCCACCGTTCCCGCCAACTGGCTGCTCATGGTGAAACCGCTCGACGGCAAGCCGCGTGTGAAGGGCCGTGACTACTGGCCGGCTCCTCTTGGCTGGCATCTTGCCGGAGTGCTGGGTGGAGCCATCTGGTGCGTGGGCGGCGTATCGAACTTTGTCGCCTCGGGCGCGCATCTTGTGGGTCCAGCCGTCTCGTATACCATCGGTCAGGGAGCAACCATGGTCTCGGCTTGCTGGGGCGTGTTTGTGTGGCGCGAGTTTGCCGATGCTCCTGCTGCCGCCAAAAAGCTGCTCTTTTTCATGTTTATATTTTTCCTGCTGGGCCTGGGCGCGGTCGCGCTGGCTCCGCTTTATTGAGGTGCCGCGCATGAGTGCAGACCGCAAGCCGATTGTCGTAGTGGGCAGCATCACCATGGACATGGTCACGCGCACGCCGCAGATTCCGCGTATCGGCCAGACGCTCATCGGCACCGGCTTCGAGACGACTCCCGGCGGCAAAGGCGCCAACCAGGCTGTGGCTGCCGCGCGGCTCGGTTATCCCGTAGCGATGGTAGCCAAAGTGGGTACCGATGTGTATGGGCCGCAATTGCTCGAAAATCTTGCGCGTGCAGGGGTGGATACCGCGGCCATGGCGCAGACTGAGGGTTCATCAGGCCTGGCGCCGATGTTTGTTGCCGAGAGCGGCGAGAACAGCATCGTCGTGGTTCCAGGAGCCAACGGCAAAATGGATCGCGAGGCCGTCGATCGGCAGGCTGCACTTATCCGCTCCGCGGGCATGGTGCTGTGCCAGCTTGAAATTCCCATCGACACGCTGAGCTATACGCTCGCGCTCTGCGCAGAGGCCGGCGTACCTGTAATGCTCGATCCCGCACCCGCTGCCATGCTGCCTGATGCGGTCTTCAGTCAGGTTGCATGGTTTACTCCCAACGAGACAGAAGCTGATTTCTACACGGGCGACGGAGCCAGCGCGGAAGACACCGCGAAACATCTGCTCGATAAAGGTCTGCGCGGCGTGGCGCTCAAGCGCGGCCCTGACGGCGCCTATGTGGCGCTCGCCGATGGCCGGGCCGCATGGGTGCCTCCTTTCAAGGTACAGGCCATCGACACCGTGGCCGCCGGTGACTGTTTCAACGGCGCGTTTGCTGTGGCGCTGCTCGAAGGCAAAGACCCCTGGGCCGCTGCGCGCTTTGCCAACGCTGCCGCGGCCATCGCCGTTACCCGTCGCGGCGCACAGGCTTCAATGCCGCCACGCGCGGACGTGGACCAATTCCTGTCACAGTACATTTAACCATTTCTTAAGAGGGTCTTTACCATGCAGGATGAACTGGATCGCATTCGGCGCAGAGACTTTCTGCGCATGGGCGGAGCGAGCGTAGCCGCAGCCGGGCTCAGCACTCTGCTGCCAGCCGAACAGGCACAGACGCAGCCACAGGAACCGGGCGGCACGCGTAACACGCCGGCACGTCCGATTGTGCTCCGCTCCGAGCAGCTTGAGGTCACTCTCGACGCTGATGACGCGCTGCCATACGAATATCACTGGCGCGCCACCGGCGCACGACTGCGCGGCGAAGATTACGGCATGAAGATAACCGTGAACGCTTGCCAGCGCAGCGCCTGGCGATTCTTTCAAGCGACTCTCGAAAAGCCTCAGGTCAAAGCGACGGAAGCGCACGGCGCACACAACGCAGTCTTCCATCTTGTGGCACGCGACGGGCAGCAGCAGTGCTTTTCCGCCGATCTGCGCTATGAGTTGCGCGGCACATCGCTATTCATTACGCTCGAAAATGTATACGAAGACAATGGCTATGAGCTGATCGATATTGCCATGCCGCATCTGGCCACCGTACGCGAGCAAGATGGCTCTGCATGGCTTGTTTACGGCGACTCCGGCGGCAGCTTCGTTGCGCTGTCTGAAGCAAAACCTGGCACTCTGCCGCCTAACAGCTTCTGGGGGCGCATCCACGGTGGCATGCCGATCACCATGGTCGGTACCGATCGCATGCTCTGCATGCAGGAAACGACCGCGTTTATGGATACAACCGAAGTGGCCGTCACCGGCAGCACAGGCAGCCGCCGCGCCACTATCGGCTCTTGCCGAGTGCACCGGGTGGACGGCCATGATTGCTACAACATGAACCTCGGCTCGGGCGCACCGCTCAACTGCGGCACCGCGTCCACGCCGAATCTACGGGTAGATGACACACCTGCCTGTCGGCTCGACTTTCTACCTGTTACAGGCGATCCGCAGTCGGCGTGGATCGCTGCGGGCAAGCTGGTTCGTAGCCGCATGCCTGCGATCCCTGTCGATTTCTATCACGACAAATACATCTACGGTATACGCTGCGACGAACCGCGCTTTCCTGAGCCTTCCGCTACGTTCGAACAATGCCGGCAGTTGATCGCAGACGTTGCCGATCTCACCGACAACGCACCGCAGATTGTGCATCTGTGGGGCTGGCAGTTCAGAGGCAAAGATACAGGTTATCCTGCCGTGAATGTGGTAGACGAACGCATTGGCGGCTACGACGGCATGATGCATCTGATGGAGCAGGGCCGCGGACTCAATGCAACGGTCACGCTCTCTGATAACTACGACGATGCCTACAAGAGCAGCCCCGCATGGAATGAAGCCATGATTGCAAGAAAGCCCGATGGCGCATTATGGCAGAGCCGCGAGTGGACTGGCGAAGTCTCCTTCATCCAAGGACTGGCCAAATACATGGAGGGCCCCGGCGTGGAGCGCGTGCGCTACACCTGCGAGCGCTATAAGCTGCCGCGCACTACGCACGTCGATGTGCTTTCGTACTTCGCCATCCGCAACGACTGGGACCGTGAAAAACCTGCGAGCGGCATTCGCAATCTGCGCCAGGGCCGCTATCGTGTGCTCGAAGAGTTCGCAAAGCATGGCGTCGATGTTACGTCAGAAGGTCTTCGCTATCCCATGATCGGCAAGATCAGTTGCTGTTGGTATGCGCAGACCTCAGAGACTAGCCCGCTGGGCGGCTCACCTATTCCGTTGCTGCCGCTCATCTATGGCAAGAGCGCTATCTGGGGGCTTGCAGGCGGCATGCGCGGCACGCCCTTCGAATTGCGCGCACGCCATCTGTTCTGGGGCGCGAACCTGCACGACATTCTGCGCGCCTCAGTCGATCGCAAACAAATTGCCGACGTCTTTTATCTCATCATGGTTCCCTGGCTGCATCTGCATGGCCGAGAGGTCTATTCGTTTCAGCGCGAGGGTGACCAAGTGAGCATTGGGCTGAGCGTCAATAACCGCATTGAGATCGACTGGGCGCAGAAAAATTACCGCTTATCGCTGGATGGCGCCGAGGCGGCCAGCGAAGAAGCCTTCTACGGCCCACTCGACGAAAACCGGCTCTGCTTTTACTCACTGAGGGCGCAGCAGCTCGCCGCGCGCTGGCCAGATGGATGGAATCAGGCGGAGGCCGCTGCCGTGGCGCTTTCAGTGGGTAAACGCGAGCCGGTTCCATTTCAGGTCAAGACGAACCGTGTCTCCGTTTCGGTTGCCGCGCAGCAACCTGTGATCCTTTATCGCAGTCGCAGGCTGGCGCGCCTGTAGCCTGGAGTGTGTATCCTGCTTCTGCATGAAGAACACACGTCGAACACTTCGTTCAATCAGCCTCGGAGTTATTGCCGCTGTTGCCGCCTGTGTCGCTGCGGCGCAGGACACGCAGTATCCGCCGCACGAGCAGCAGATTCCGCCGCCTGCCTGCATGAATCTGCACTATGCATGGCAGCTGGCGCAGCCGGGCTGCCCGCCGTTTATCCACGAACGTTGGCTGGCAGATATCCAGCACTGGCGAGCCGAACGGCGCATTCGCACGGCCTTCGATCCTGCGCGCTATGAACTGCCCGCGCTGCGCTGGACGCAGTCCAGCTTTATCCAGCCGCAGATGATGGTGCAGGACCGTTATTTCTACGATCCCGTTGCGGGCAAGTACACCGTGGACCGTTATCTGGACGATCTTGAAAAGCGCTACGGCGGCATCGATGCTGTGCTCGTGTGGTCCACGTATCCGAACATGGGTATTGACGATCGCAACCAGCTCGAGATGGTCGAGTCAATGCCCGGCGGAATCGAAGGTGTGCGTCAGATGGTCGCCGACTTTCATCGCCGCGGGGTGCGCGTACTCTTCCCCATGATGATGTGGGATGAGGGCACGCACGATCCCGGCAAGCCATGGCCACAGGCCATCGCAGAGTTGATGAAGACTATAGGCGCAGATGGCATTAACGGTGACACCCAGGACGGCGTGCCGCTCGGCTTCTCGCTCGCGGCTGAAGCCATCGGCCATCCGCTGGCCTTTGAGCCAGAAACCGATCCCAGCGACGAGGCTCTGAGCTGGAACGTGATGACCTGGGGCCAGTATCAGTTCCCTTTTATTCCTGAGGTGGACCGCTACAAGTGGCTCGAGACCCGCCACATGGTCAACATCAGCGATCGCTGGGCCCGCGACAAAACCAACGATCTGCAATACGCATTCTTCAACGGCGTTGGATGGGAGAGTTGGGAAAACATCTGGGGCATCTGGAACGGCATCAATCCTCGCGATGCTGAGGCCACGCGGCGGGTCGCAAGCATTGAGCGCGCCATTGCACCGTTTCTCGTGAGCCCCGGCTGGGAGCCTATCTATCCCACGCACAATTATGGCGTGTATGCCAGCCGATGGCCGCTTGGAAACGAAACGGTATGGACCCTCGTCAACCGCGGCGCGTATGACATCAGTGGACGGCAGATGGATGTGCCGCTCGCGCCGGGCATGCGCTACTTCGATCTCTATCACGGAGCGGAGTTGAAACCTGAAGCCGACGGCCAGACAGCCGTGCTGAGCATCGATATTGAAGCCAATGGCTACGGTGCGATTCTCGCCACGCCCGGCGAGCCCAGCGAGGCGATCAAGGCTCTAATGCAGAAGATGGCGGCCATGACCGCAAAACCGCTTGCCACATACTCGCACGACCGAACCATTCTGCAGCAGACCGTTGTACACATTGCACCGACAAAGCCCGCAGCAGTAGCGCCTGAGGGAATGGTCCGCATACCAGGTGGCGCATTTGTATTCAAAGTTGCGGGAACGGAGATAGAAGGTGGCGACGATCCTGGCGTGGACGTGCAATATCAGTGGGAGGACTCACCGCGCCGCTATCACGAGAAGACCATGCAGGTGGCTCCGTTTTATATCGACAAGTATCCTGTCACCAACGCCCAGTTCAGGCAATTTCTCGATGCAACACACTACATGCCGCGCGATCCCATCAACTTTTTGCGCGACTGGAAGAACGGCACGTATCCGCAGGGCTGGGACAATCGGCCCGTAACGTGGGTATCGCTTGAGGATGCACGCGCCTATGCTGTGTGGGCGGGCAAGCGGCTGCCGCACGAGTGGGAGTGGCAGTTTGCCGCGCAGGGTACGGATGAACGCGCCTTTCCATGGGGCAATCGATGGGTGCCAGCCAATGTGCCCACGCCGGTCACAGGACGTGCAATGACCGCGCCCGATCCTGTCGACGCGCATCCGCAGGGCGCGAGCCCCTATGGTGTGATGGACATGGTGGGCAATGTATGGCAGTGGACTGACGAGTACAGCGACGAGCACACGCGCGCGGCTATTCTGCGCGGAGGCGAGTACTACCATCCGCAGGGCTCGATATGGTATTTCCCTGAGGCCTTCCGCAACGACCAGCACAGCAAGCTACTGCTGATGGCGCCGGACTACGACCGCTCGGGCGGCGTGGGCTTCCGCTGCGTGGTAGATGCACAGTAAATGCAAGCCGTGTAGCGATTGCGTCTGATCAGCGACAATGGAGTCAATGATTGGAGCAGCACATCTGCTTGCTGGCCGCAGACAAACGCGCCGCAGCTTTCTTCGCAACAGCGCGCTAGCCGCTGGAGCAGTTGCAGCGCGCGGATTCGGACAAGCACCCTCGCCAGATTACCGTCTCGAAATCTCCGAGATCGAATGGGAGCTCTCGCCTAAAAAGAAGATTCGTATCGCCGCCTACAATGGCCAGATTCCCGGTCCGCTCATTCGCATGACGGAGGGCAAGCCCGTCAGCATCGAGATTACCAACAAATCTGACCACGCTGAGATCGTGCACTGGCACGGTCAGTGGATTCCATCCGATGTAGACGGCGCGATGGAAGAAGGCTCGCCTATGATCCCCGCTGGCGAGAAGACTCTGATCCAGTTCACGCCGCGGCCTGCGGGCTGCATTGGTATCACACGCATGGCATGGCTAATCACAATCTCAGGCACGGCCTCTACACCGGCCAGTTCGGCGTGCTGCATGTCGACCCGCGTATGAATCCCGCGCTCTATGACCGAGAGGAGTTCATCGTTCTGCATGACTGGGAGCCGTATTACTCGGCCAGCGGCGATGGCTCGCTTATGGTGAATTATGCGCTTGGCTCCGTGAACGGGCGCATGCTGGGTCATGGCGAACCAATTCGCGTGCGCGAAGGCGAGCGCGTTCTGTTTCAGATTCTCAATGCCAGCGCCACCGAGCCGCACTGGCTTGCGCTTCCCGGCCATCGCTTCCAGGTGCTCGCGCTCGATGGCGCGCCAGTAGCGACACAGGCCGTAGTGGATTTGCTGCGCATGGGCCCCGCGGAGCGCGTGACGGCACTTGTGCAGATGAATGCACCGGGCACCTACATCTTTGGCGAAGCGCGCAAGGATTTTCGCGATGCTGGGATAGGAATCGTTGTTGAGTACGCCAACCGCATCGGCGAACCTGAAGAGCCGCGTGAGACAAAGCTTGAGTGGGACTATCGCGTCTTCGGTGATGCAGCGCCCACTACGCGCAAGCCCGATTTCACCATTCCACTTGTCTTCACGTCGAAGTTCAAGGGGCATGGAGCGCTCGATCAGTGGATGATCAACGCCAGATCGTATCCAGATTACGAACCTGTCATTTTGCGCGCAGGACTGCGCCATCGGCTCATATTTGACAATCGCAGCACTGACGATCATCCGGTTCATTTGCACCGGCACAACTTTGAGGTAGTCTCGATTCAGGGCGCACAGACGAGCGGCGTCTACAAAGATGTTGTGGTGGTGCCGGCACAAAGCAAAGTGGAAGCCGACCTCATCGCGAATAATCCTGGCAACACGCTCTTTCACTGCCATCAGCAAGATCACATGGACTCGGGCTTCATGACGTTGTTTCGATACGCGTAAGCGCTCGCAGACTTGCCGACTCTCTAAAAAGGACAAGCTTTGAAACTATTGCTCTCAATCCTCGCCTTTATCCTGTGCATGGCCGCGGTTGCTCATGCACAGGGCAACTACGAGATCCAGGTTTACGGTGCAGATACGGTGCCACCGCATAGCACCATGGTTGAGCTGCACTCGAACTTCACCGCAGAAGGCCAGCGCAATTACGTTGACGGTGCCGCGCCAACGAATCACGCGGAGCACGAGACGATCGAGATTACGCAGGGCATCAACGACTGGAGTGAGGTGGGCTTTTACATCTTCACCAGCGAGCAGAGCGGGCTGGGCATCGACTGGGTGGGCGACCACATCCGCCCGCGCGTGCGCGTTCCGGAAAAATGGCGCTGGCCGGTGGGCGTTAGCCTCTCGATGGAGATGGGCTATCAACGCGCGCTTTACTCACCCGACACGTGGACGTGGGAGATTCGGCCCATCGTGGACAAGACGGTAGGCCGCTGGTACTTCGCCGTGAATCCCGCGCTGGAGCGCACCTGGCATGGACCGGACGTGAATCAGGGACTGGGCTTTGCACCCGCGGCCAAGATCAGCTACGACTTTACCAAGCAGATCACCGGCGGCCTCGAATACTACGCCGACTATGGCAGTATCACCAGTATCGATCGCCTGCACGATCAGCAGCAGCAGTTCTTTCCCGCTATCGACCTCAACGTCTCACCCAAATGGGAGATCAACTTTGGCGCAGGTGTGGGACCAACTGCCGCTACCGATCACTGGATTGTGAAGGCGATCATCGGCCGGCACTTCACATGGGGACACAGTACACAATAGCCGTGCTACGCCTATACGAAGCTGCTATCGCCGCCTCCGTCGAAGCCGCCGCCATCGTCAAAGCCGCCCGAGTCCTGGTAGCTCGAATCGGCGAAGCCGGAGTTGTCGTCCTGTTCGAGGCCCGGATCGGAGTTGTCGAAATTTGAGTTGTCGAATCCGCCGCGATCATCGCCCTGTGTGCTGTAGCTCGCGTCGGTGAACTGCGCTCTACCCTGGTCAGCAGATTCATGAAAGTGCTGCTCACTCGCACCGCGGTCGAAGCCGCCCTGATCAAAACTGCCCTGATCGAAGTGCTGCTCGTGATGCTCCAGTGCTCCGCCGGGCTGGTCGTAGTAGTTGTTGATGACCGTCTCTTCCGCGGGCCGCTCAAAGCCAACACCCATTCCAGGGCCACCCATGCCGAAGCCATCTACGCCGAAACCGGGCCCGCCCCATCCGTAACCGGGATGGCCCATAATGCCGTGCAGCGCCGCTTCAACACCCTCAAAAGCCAGTGCGCCGGCGGCTACTCCGGCAGCGGTTTGCATCGCACCACGGAAAAAGCTGGGCTGACCTGCAGGCATAGGCGCGAATTGAGGTTGTGCAGGCTGATATTGCGGCTGATAAACAGGCTGCGCATACTGCTGTACGGGCTGGAACGGCGGGGCCTGATCGTGGCCAGCTTGCGGATAGCCAGTCTGAACCGGCGCTGGCTGCGGCTGAGGCGGTTGCGGGTCGCGGTGGCCCAGCAGATTGCCCAGAAAACTCGTCGAGCGCGCAGGTTGCTGTGCCTGCTGCTGAAGCTGTGCGACCTGCGCTTTTGCCTGATCGAGCGCAATATTCTGCACAAGCACCGTCTGCGCAAGAATGTAGATCGCATCCGGATTGGAGCTAAAGCTCTGGTTTAAGAATGCTTCGGCATCCGGATCTTTTTCATTGAGTTGGGTGGAGTTGACGCGTTGAACCAGCGACTGGAGAAGCTGCTCTTCCTGTGGGGTCACGAAAGGAAACCTCCGGCGGCATACTTTACAACCTGCGGCCGCCTCTCAACATCAGGCGCATGCCTGCGGGCAAAGTTGCGCACCGAAACTTTCTACGCAAAACGCAAAGACGCAGTTCCCGCGCTATGCGCAGTCGCTGCGTCTCCGAGGTTTATTCAGGCTTCTTTAGCTCACCAGGGCGTAGGCCCGAATCGTCTCCTTGCGTACGGTGAGCTGCTCGATGAGATCGGTGCGCACTTCGTAGCCGCGGCCCGGCGCATCGGAAATAGCAATTTCACCCGACGGCGAAACTGTCACCTCGGGTTCGATGATGTCCTCAGTGAAGTAGCGCGCCGAAGCCGAAACGTCGCCGGGCAGAGAGAAGTTCTCCAGCGTTGAAAGCGCGATGTTGTGCGAACGCCCAATGCCTGTCTCCAGCATGCCTCCGCACCAAACCGGAATGCCGCGTTCGAGCGCAGCGTTGTGAACGGCAATTGCTTCAGAGAAGCCGCCCACGCGACCCAGCTTGATATTGATCACGCGGCACGAGTCCATCTCAATGGCCGCCAGAGCATCGCGCCGGTTGCGGATCGATTCGTCCAGACAAATAGGGGTTTCCAATCGCTTCTGCAGTGTGGAATGGAAGTAGAAGTCATCATGCCAGAGCGGCTGCTCGATCATGAGCATGTCGAACTGATCGAAGCTTACCACGTGATCCATATCGCGCATGCGGTAGGCTGAGTTTGCATCGCAGCTCAGTGTAATTTCAGGCCAGCGTTCGCGCACCGCCTCAAAGACCTTCACGTCCCAGCCGGGCTTGCACTTGAGCTTAATGCGCTGATAGCCCGCGGCCAGCTCCTTCTCAATGATCGAAAGCAGAGCTGGAATCGACTGCTGAATTCCCAGCGAAACACCGCACGGAATCGTCTCGCGCACACCGCCCAGCAGGTGCGATAGCGATATCCCCTCGCGCTGCGCCTCAATATCCCAGATGGCGTTTTCGAGCGTAGCCTTGGCCATGGCATTGTCGCGCACCTGGCGGAAGATCCTGGGGCACTCGCCGCCATGCTCCGGGCTAGCTGCGGCAAGGGCCGGTCCCAGTTCCTGGGTCATCACCTGCCAGGCGCTGTCCGTCCATTCGCCTGAGAAATGCGGGCGTTCGCCCACCGTGCATTCGCCCCAGCCGATGAGGCCCTCTGAGTGGATTTCGGCGAGCAGAACTCTCCGCTCGCGGGTTACACCAAAGCTGGTTTCAAACGGACGCACCAGCGGCATGTGCAGTTCTCGTAGGATGATTGCATCGATTCTCATAAAGTTTTTTCGCGTTCCTGAGATGTGAAGACCTGCTCCGTCTGGCCGAGGGACGCCAGCTCGAAGATTCCATTTCCTTCCGCATCCAGAGAGTAGCCAACCACGGCCAATCTCCGGGAAAATGCCTCTTGAAACTTCTTGCGGTTCTCCAACTGAACGGCGAGCGCACGGTCCCGGTTCGTGCTGCTGGCCTTCCACTGGTAGATGGCGGCCGGAACCAGAATCCGCTCCTCGATACTGTGCACGGCTGCCGGACCGCCGTCCAGGATTGCCTTAACCCTGGGCGACACAAGATTCCACTCCGCCAAAAGGCGATCTGTCGGGAGTCCGCCCTGCAGTCGAGACGAGGATACACCATAAAAATCTGACCTATACTCGCGAACTACCGCACCCAGTCTGTGGATATTCATAAAAGCGTTTTTAATTTCAAGAGGATCGAAGGTCCACTCCATGTGGAAAATTCCACGCGAGATAGCTTCGATTCTTTGTTCGCGCTTGAGCCGTACGCCGAGTCCGCGGTTGCGGTAGCCCTCGCGGACAGCGAGCATGTGCGAATGCAGATAAGGCCGCGCTTGGCCATCCTCTGTTTTTACACCGGGCAAAGACATGGCGAAACCCACCAACGCCTCGCGCGATTCGCCCATGGGACCGTGGCCGCCATCCGTGTCAAAGGCGCCCACAACCTGACCGCCGATCTTCTGCGCCAGCAGAAACGTCTTGCGCGGAATCATCTCCGTCTCGTCGTAGCCCCAGGTTTCAATCTGGAGCTGCACGCAGGCGTCGAACTCATCGAACCCATTGCACTGCCTGAACTGGATCATGGCTGCACCCTTTCAGGTTCCTCAGGGTCGGCCGCCAGCTTTCTTTTAGCCTCAGCCCACAATGCTTCGAGTTCCGCCGGCGCAAGCTCTTCAAGCGGACGCGACGACGCCAGTTCCATCTCGCGAAAGCGCTGGCGGAAGCGCAGATTACAGCCGCGCAGCGCCATCTCAGCATCCACGCCCAGATGCCGGCCCAGATTCACGACGGTAAACAGCAGATCGCCCAACTCAGCCTCGATGGCCGGCTTGCGCGCAGGATCGCCCGATGCAGCCTCGGCCTCAAGCTCTGCCGTTTCCTCTGCAAGCTTAGGCAGCAGATCGCGCCAGTGCGGCCAGTCAAAACCGGACTTCTGGGCCTTGGCTCCCAGCTTGGCCGCTTCAGCCAGCGCAGGCAGCGAGCGCAGAACGCTATCGAGCCGGGAATCTGGCGCGGAGCCTGAGGACGCCGACGGAGCTTTTTCTGCGGCTTTGATTTCGTCCCAGTTGCGCAACACTGCGGCAGCCGAGCCCTCCACATCTGCGTTCACGTCCGCGCGATTGCCCGCTGCCTTTGAAGCCTCGTCGCCAAACACATGTGGATGCCGCCGGACCAGCTTGCGGTTCAGATGACCTAGGACATCGGAAATGGTGAACTGCCCCTCGTTGGCCGCCATCTCGGCATAGAACAGCACCTGTAGCAGCAGATCGCCAAGCTCTTCGGCCAGATGCGGAAAGTCGCGCCGTTCGATGGCGTCGAAGACCTCGTAAACCTCTTCCAATGTGTATTTACGGATGGTGTCGAAGCTCTGTTCGCGGTCCCACGGGCAGCCGCCGGGAGCGCGCAGCCGGGCCATGATGGCCACAGATTCTTCAAAAAGCGCAGCCGCTCGCGCCGGGTCAGTAATGGTTTGCGGCGTGGAGTCCTTTCGATTGGGACGTGCCGGCGGAAGGTCCATGCATCTTCAGTTTACCTTGAACGGAGACGCAGTCGTCCCACGAACGCTCGTCAGCATGCCAGCGTCCGATCAGAATTCTTGCGAACGCCTACGCATCTGGCTTCGTCTTAAGCACCGTATACTCAATGTTTCCAATGATCCGTATCCTCGCCACTGCTTTCGCTGCGCTTGCTGGGCTAGCCTTCGGCAGCTTCCTCAACGTCTGTCTGAGCCGCTGGCCGGAAGGTGAAAGCATCGTCACGCCACGCTCGCACTGCCGAAGCTGCGGCCGGAGGCTTGCATGGTGGGAAAATGTGCCGCTCATAAGCTGGCTCGCACTGCGCGGCCGCTGCCGCACCTGCAATGCGTGGATCGGGTGGCGGTATCTGCTCGTGGAGCTTTTCGTCGGATTCCTCTGGGCCAGTGCGGTGTGGCAATTTTCCGAAGCGACTTTTCCTATGGCTGGTTGGAAAACATCCGCATCCGATTGGAAATGGGCATGCTTGGAAATAGCTGCCAAAATGCTCTTGTATTGGTTTTTGATCGCTCTTGCTGTTCTCGATGCCGAACATATGTGGTTACCCAATCGCCTGACAATTTTGGGCATTTTCTCCGGTTTGACATTCAACCTGATCGTCTTTTACAGACTGAGCTGGTTTCACGAGATCGTCATGGATTGCGGTCCTTGTGTCCCTCCCTTTTTTAGGTGGGAGAACTTTTTAGTCGACTTCTTAGTAATCGTATTCGGCATTTTCGCCGCCGCCTTTCTCATCCTCCTCATCCGCTGGCTCTACAAACTCATCCGCAAACGTGAAGGCATCGGCATGGGCGATGCAAAACTCATGGCCATGCTGGCCGCATGGCTCGGTCTGGAAGGTGCGCTGCTGTCTTTCTTTCTTGGAATAGCGCTCGGCTCAGTGGTCGCGATCATCGCGCTCGCCTTGCCTTCCAAACGCACGAGCGACGAAGGCTGGGCTCTTAAAAAGCTGCCGCTCGGCACATTCCTCTGTATTGGCGGAATTGTGAGCGCGCTTTGGGGCCAGCCGATCATCGCCGCGTATCTGCGCTGGGCTGGATTCTGATTCTTACGGATTTCTAGCGCCTGGCTGCGCGGGCGGTACGGCCTTGGCGTTGGCAAGCTCCGGCTCCTTGAGGGCCTTGGCTGCTTCTTTGGCGTGCTTGCTGTCGGGGTCGTACTCCATCACCTTCAGGTAGTAGCCACGGGCGGCGGCAAAATCGCCCAGATGCCGCGAGCTCTCAGCCAGTCCCCAGTAGACATCGGGATTCTCAGGGTCCAGGACCATGGCCGACTGATAGCGCGACAGGGCCGCGCGCCAGTTCTTGTTATCAAGGTAGTACTTGCCGACGCTCTCGTCTTCCTGCGCGGTCTCGTGGTGCTCGGGCGCGGCTTCCTGCCCATGCTTGCCCTGCCGCTCATCGTCTGGAACGTTCAGCAGGCTGTCGACGCCACTCGCGCTGGAACTGAAACCGGAAGCGGGTTGGGAATCGCTCGAAGGCGCGCCGTCATCGGGGCTTGCGACCGGATCAGCATCCCCGGCCGGCAACGCCGCATGGCCGCCTTCATTGCCATAACTGCCTGCGGGTATGTCGGGGGCATCTTTCGACGGCAACACCGGCACAGTACTCACATCGCCCGGAAAGGGGTTCGCATCAGCCGGAGACTGCGCAGGCTGCTGCGAGTTGCCGGATTGCTTCTTCTGACTCGAAGAAGATGAAGCTGCATTGCCGGCGGTCTGGCTCTGCGCGCAGAGCCAAGGACTCGCTGCCAGGCAGCAGGTAGCCAATAGCGCAATGCGAAGAGCCGGTTTCATCCCGAATTTCCTCACCCCTCTAATGGTACGATGCGAACCAGATGGGCTGCGTGGTCCCATAGAATTGACTCCAGAACTCTGCCAAAGGAAGCATTGCACATTTCCATGGGATTGGTGATCCGCTCTTCTGCCATTCATGCTGCCGGCTGTTACACCACAACCGCCATCCGCAAAGGTGCGCGCGTAGCCGAGTACACCGGCCACATCATGACCAAAGACGAGGCCGACAAACGTTATGAGGACTCGCCGGTGACCTATCTCTTTGGACTCGGCGATGGCGCCCAGGTTATCGATGGCCACTCGGCGGCGATGTTTGTGAACCACAGCTGCGCGCCGAACTGCGAAACCGAGGAGATCGGCGGCCATGTGTGGATCATGGCTATTCGCAACATCGCCGCCGGTGAGGAGATCACCTACGACTATTGTCTCTACGACGGAGGCAACGACGAGGCCATCTGCAACTGCGGCGCGAGGAAATGCCGCGGCACCATGTACTCTGACGAAGAAGTTAAAAGCCGCCGGGCGAAGGCGCGCAAGGCCGCCCAAAGGCGTAATAATAGGTCTTCAGTCAATGCGCGCAAAAGACAAAAGCCGTGACACCAAAGGCGAACTGACGGACGAGTCGCAACTGCCATCACTCACAGACGGCCAGTTGGAAGCCCTGCGCAAGTTTGCTCTGTTCGAGATCGGTGTTGATGAGATGCAGCGCTCGCTGGCAGGCGTCTTCGAGTTCGATCTTGAGCCCGGAATTCCCGTTGGCTTTTCGCTATTCCGCACGGCAAAGACCCACTTCCGCGTGCCCGAACCCGGCATCGTCATCACGCGCGAGCACATCGTGAACGCGCTCGAACGCAAGCGCTTCGAACTCATCACGGAACGCGACTTGGTGATATGGGCCACAGTGCTGCTGCTCAATGACGCCTATGTCTGGGACCCCGGCGAAGAAGACCTCATCGCCGACTGGCTCAACGACATCAGCGTCAATCTAGATGCGTCGTAACGGTGACGCTCTTGGCCTGCCAGCACATCGCCGCCGCGTCTTCATACATCAGCTGCCGCTCTGGATGCGGATTGCGTACATAATCCTCGACTGAAGACGGCCGTTTTCCTCACAGTGCTTCGTCCCAGCCCGGAACGATACAATCTCCTTCAGGCCGGCGGTTTTTCGCGCCGGCCTTGAGGAGTGTTCGCAGTCATGGGTTATCAGGTTCTGGCCAGAAAATATCGTCCGCAGCGCTTTGCCGATGTGGCCGGCCAGGACCACGTGACGCGCACGCTGCTGAACGCGCTCAGCCAGAACCGCATTGCGCATGGCTACATCTTCTCGGGCCATCGCGGCATTGGCAAAACTACCATCGCGCGCATCCTGGCCATGGCCCTGAACTGCCGCACAGCGGCAGGCAGCGCAGAGCGGCCGACACATGAACCCTGTCTGCAATGTGTTTCCTGCCGTGAAATCTCGTCAGGCGGCAGTGCGGAATCAGGCGAGCTCGCAACGCATTCGTTCGACTTCATCGAGATAGATGCGGCCTCAAATCGTGGTATCGATGATGTCCGCTCCATTCGGACGCAGGCTTCCGTGCAGCCGGCGCGCGATAAATACAAGATCTTCCTGCTCGACGAAGCGCACCAGATCACCGATGCGGCGTTCAATGCCATTCTGAAGACACTGGAAGAGCCTCCCGAGTGGACCATCTTCATGATGGCGACCACCGAGCCCGAAAACATTCCGCAGACCATCCGTTCGCGATGCCAGCACTTCAGCTTTCACGCGGTGAAGTTCGAGGACATCCTTGGCCAACTGAAGATGATCGCGCAACAGGAACAGGTGAACGCCGAAGAGACCGCACTCGCACTGCTCTCCGAGGCCGGCGACGGCTCGATGCGTGACGCGCTTTCCATCATGGACCAGGCCATCGCGTCGGCTCCGCTGGAAAACGGCCGTCCGCTGCTGGCTGCCACGCAGATTCGCGAGCTGATGGGCTCGGTGCCCAACGCAGTCTTCGAGCGGCTGCTTGAAGCCGTGGCTGCGGGTCAGAGCGCGGAGTTGATGGAGCAGTTGAATGTGCTGCTCAATGCAGGCCACAGCCCTTCGTCACTGGCACGCCAGATGGTGCGCTATCTGCGCAACTCACTCATGGCCAAGATTGGCGGGGAACAGACTGAGTTGCTGCAAATCTCCTCCGACGAGCGCGCACGCGCCGCGCGCACGGCCATGCTCTTCACTGAGGAAGAGATCACACGTAACCTGCAGACCGTGCTGCGCACCTTTGACGATCTCAATTACCGCCAGGAGCAGCGGTTCCATCTTGAGCTGGGCCTGCTCAAGCTCATTCACGCGCAGCGTCTGCTGCCCATTGAGGAACTGCTTAGCGGAGCGGCAGGCAGCGGCGGCGCGCGCAGTGTTGCGCCATCTACGCCGCCGCGCACCGCGCCAAGTCTGCCGCGTGCATCGGCAGCTTCGACATCTGCACCGCAGCCAAAGCCTGCTGCGCCTCCACCTATCTCGCCGTTTGGTCCGAGCACAAGCGCGTGGGCTCCGGAGCCAACCACAAAACCCGAGCCTCCGCCAGCATCCGCTGCTCCGCCAGTGGTGGAGACAAAAATCGAAGCTCCCGTTTCAGACTTTAATCGCTCGGGGATCTTGAACGGCGCAGTGCATGCACCGTTCGATTTATCGACTGCAACGGACGAACAACCCGCTCCGCAGGAAATTGAAGCACCGGCAATCAAAACGCCGGAACCATTAGCCTCAGCATCGGCAGACACCGCAGCCATGCGCACAGCTGTCAGCGCAGCGCTCGCCACCGCGGGTCACAGCAGCGCATCGCAACTGCTGGGCTCAGGCGAGTGGATCATCGACGGCGGTAATCTGCGCATTGAAGTAGCCCTTATGAGCAAGAAGATGCTCTCGCTCACCGTGAATGCCGCGGCAGAAAAAATCATCAAGCAGGAACTGCAGCGGCTGAGTGGGCCGGCGCGCTTTCTAGTTGTGCCCGGTGCTGGCGGCGGCGTGGCGGCTCCTTCCACTGCGCCTGTATCCGGCAGCATCGAGGAGGCGGCGATGTCGCATCCACTGGTTCAGCGCGCGAAAGAAATCTTCCATGCAGAAATACGCAGTGTGGTAGACCTGCGCCAAAAGTAGTTTTTGAGTTTTGGTGAAAGAGGAGTACGCGTTATGTTCAATCCGCTCAAACTCTCCGAGATGCTCTCGCAGGCCGGCCAGATGCAGGAGGAGATGCAACGCAAGCTGAGCGAGACGATCGTTGAGGCCTCAAGCGGCGGCGGCGCCGTGACCGCAACGATGAACGGCAAAAAAGAACTGCTCAAGCTGCACATCGATCCCTCCGCCGCATTGAGCCTGAGCGGCGGACAGGCCGATGTGGAGATGCTCGAGGATCTGATTGTTGGCGCGGTCAATGAAGCGGGCCGCAAGGCAGATGAAGCCATTAAATCCAACGTGCAGGGCATGCTTGGCGGCTTGAAGATTCCGGGGCTGACATAAGCGTTTTTACCTTCTGGAGGGGATTCCCTTGTCACGCTATGCCGAGCCAATGGCCCGGCTCATTGAAGAGTTGAAGAAACTGCCCGGCGTGGGCACCAAGAGCGCGCAGCGCTACGCATTCCATATTCTGCGCTCAAGCGATGAGGATGCGACTGCGCTGGCTGAAGCCGTACGCGGACTCAAAGCCGGCCTGCGGCTCTGCTCTATCTGCAACAACGTAACGGACGTCGATCCCTGCGCATACTGCGCAAGCCCCACACGCAATCAGCGGCTCGTGTGCGTGGTCGAAGAACCGACAAACATCGCCGCAGTGGAGCGCACTCGCACCTATCAGGGCGTGTATCACGTGTTGCATGGAACGCTTTCGCCGCTGCATGGCGTGGGGCCAGAGCAGTTGCGCGCGAACGGACTTGTTGCACGCGTGGAACGCGGCGATGTAGATGAAGTGATTCTGGCGACCAGTCCGACACTCGAAGGTGAAGCTACTGCAAACTGGCTGGCAACAGCGCTGCGAAGCTTTCCAGTAAAGATTACCCGCATTGCGACGGGGGTGCCCGCTGGCAGCGACATTGAATATGCGGATGAAGTAACGATGGCGCGCGCGCTTGACGGACGCAGGGAAATGTAGATCCCCTTATATACAGCTCAGTGATATTTGTGTTTGCCCGGGTCTGAAAATCCAGACCTGGGACACCCCTTGTTGCGCTGCCGGCTACAAAAAAGAGCGGGAGAGCCGTTTCACTCTCCCGCTTTGCTCATGGCAGGGCAAACAATCAAACAATATTGTTGTGCTTTACTTCGACACAGTGTCCAGATCGAGGTTCAATTCGAGCACATTCACGCGCGGCTCACCCAGCAGGCCAAGCGTGCGGCCTACGATGTGTTTGGCTATCAGCGCACGGACTGCATCCTCTGACAGGCCGCGGGCTTTTGCCACGCGCGTTGCCTGATAGTAGGCGTTGTCTGGCGTGATGTCGGGGTCGAGGCCTGAGCTGGATGTAGTCACCATGTCGATAGGCACAGGTTTGCCAGGATTCTGCTGCTGCAGCTTGTCGATATCGGCCTGAATGCGCTGCGCGAGCTTGGCATTGGACTGCGCGAGGTTGGTGCCACCAGACGACGTGGCATCAAAGCCATTGCCCGCTGCTGAAGGACGCGGATGGAAATAGCGGTCTGAGGTGAAGCTCTGCGCGATCAGTTCTGAACCGATGACCTGACCGTTGCGCGTAATCAGGCTTCCATTTGCCTTGTGTGGAAAGATCACGCCAGCGAGTCCTGTGAGCAGGAAGGGATAGCCGAGTCCAAACAGCAGCACGGTCACAATCGTGAAACGGATCGAGGTTCCCCACACCGAGTGTCCAGCCGGGGCACTGGCCGTCGCTTCTCTTTGCGATTTTTCAATTGGGTCCAACACAGCAGTTGAATGCACGATCAATCTCCTTAACTTTACGCCATGTGCAGAGCAACGAGGCACAGGTCGATGGCCTTGATGCCGATGAATGGAATGATGACGCCGCCTACACCATAGATGAGCAGGTTACGGCGCAGCAGCGCGTCGGCCGGCTTGGGTTCGTACTTCACGCCTTTGAGCGCCAGCGGAATGAGCGCCACGATGATGATGGCGTTAAAGATCACCGCCGAAAGAATGGCCGACTGCGGCGAGTGCAGATACATGATGTTGAGCGCATTGAGCACTGGAAACGCACCGGCGAACATAGCCGGAATAATGGCGAAATACTTCGCCAGGTCGTTGGCAATGGAAAACGTAGTCAGCGCGCCGCGTGTCATCAGAAGTTGCTTGCCGATCTCGACGATTTCGATCAGTTTTGTCGGATTCGAGTCGAGATCGACCATGTTGCCGGCTTCTTTAGCGGCCTGAGTGCCAGAGTTCATGGCTACGCCTACGTCAGCCTGAGCCAGCGCAGGCGCGTCGTTGGTGCCGTCTCCGGTCATGGCGACGAGTTTGCCTTTGCCCTGTTCTCGTTTGATCAGGTCCATCTTGTCTTTAGGCTTGGCTTCGGCCAGAAAGTCGTCAACGCCGGCCTCACGTGCAATCACAGCCGCTGTGAGCGGGTTGTCGCCAGTGATCATGATGGTGCGGATGCCCATGGCGCGCAGCCTCGCGAGACGATCCTTCAGACCACCCTTGACGATGTCCTTGAGGTAGATCACGCCGAGCGCCGAGGAGTTTTCCGCGACAACAAGCGGCGTGCCGCCAAGCCGCGCCACCTCTTCTACGGAGTCGCGCACCTTCTGTGGCAGCGATGAGCCTTGTTCCTCTAGGAAACGCGCAATTGCATCCACTGATCCCTTGCGGATGCGTGTGCCGGGCAGATTCACGCCGCTCATGCGGGTCTGCGCGGTGAACGGAACAAACTCTGCATGCGCACCGCCAAGATCGCGCCCGCGCAGATTGTACTTTTCCTTGGCAAGCACAACGATAGAGCGGCCTTCAGGCGTTTCATCAGAGAGAGACGAAAGCTGCGCGGCGTTGGCCAGCCGCTCGTGGCTCACGTCGGGCGCGGGAATGAACTCCGCTGCCTGACGGTTGCCGAGCGTGATGGTACCGGTCTTGTCGAGCAGCAGTGTGTTCACGTCGCCCGCAGCTTCCACGGCACGTCCGCTCATGGCCAGCACATTGTACTGCACCAGGCGATCCATGCCCGCGATGCCAATTGCCGAGAGCAGCCCGCCGATGGTAGTGGGAATAAGGCAGACCAGCAGCGAAACGAGCACGAAGACCGTCTGCGGAGCCTTTGAGTAAATTGCGAAGGGCTGCAACGTGACGACAGCGAGCAGAAAGATGATGGTGAGACCTGAGAGCAGAATGCTCAGCGCAATCTCGTTTGGTGTCTTCTGCCGCGTTGCGCCTTCCACAAGTGCGATCATGCGATCAAGAAAGGTTTCGCCAGGATTCGACGTGATGCGCACCTTGATCCAGTCAGAAA
>DASZXD010000103.1:0-19609 GCA_035546015.1 Occallatibacter sp. | reverse complement strand
CTAGTGAAATTTTACCGGTGTCTTTGACTGGAGTTGCTGTGGAAGACTGCACCCAAAAGCTGGGGCTTAATGAACTACCATTCGGAACTGAAAGGGAAGTGATTCGCTTGCTGATTGATGCGCATCATCATTTGTGGGAATACAACAGCCGCGACCATGCCTGGATGACTGGGCCAATGGAGCCGCTAAGCCACAACTTTCTTGCTCCCGAACTTGAGAAGGTCATGCATGAGTCGGGTATAGATGGCACGGTGGCTGTGCAGGCAAGCCAGAACATCGAAGAAACAGAGTGGCTTCTGCGTCTGGCCGCTAATCATCCGTTCATTCATGGTGTTGTGGGCTGGGTTCCATTGATTGATCCAGCGGTAGATTCTACGCTGGAACAACTCGCGGGCAATCCTCATTTGAAGTCCATCCGGCACGTGCTTCAAAGCGAGCCGGATGAACGGTACATGCTGCGCGAAGACTTCAACCGTGGTGTGAGCCTGCTGCGGAACTACGGACTGGCATATGACATTCTGATCTTTGAACGTCATCTGCCGCAGACCATGCAGTTTGTCGATCGTCATCCAAACCAGATCTTTGTGCTCAATCATATTGCCAAACCACGCATCTGCGATCGGGCGATCTCACCCTGGCGTGAACAGATGACAGAGTTGGCAGAGCGCGAGAATGTCTATTGCAAGGTCTCTGGCATGGTGACGGAAGCAGACTGGAGCAATTGGACGATCGCCGATCTCAGGCCCTACTTTGATGTGGTTCGTGCGGCCTTTGGTCCGAAGCGGCTTATGTTCGGATCGGATTGGCCGGTAGTGACGCTGGCAGGCGGCTATTCGAAGTGGATGGCGGCCTTTTGTTCGTTGATCAAGGAGCTTTCTGAAGAGGAACAGGCACGCATCCGGTCTGGAACGGCAATCGCCGCGTATGGGCTGAATGTAACCGGGTGAATGCATGCTGGCATCTATTCTGTTTTGCTGAGAACACCGCTGCTTTCCTTTAAGAGAAGAGAGGACAATGAACCTGGAATTGCATCATCTTTATCGCAGCATCTCATACAGTTTCCATTCTGGCCCCAGCAGAAGCGCGAAGCGATCGATTCTGCTTTCTGCTTTGATCCTGCTGTCGGCTGCGCCACTCATTGCGCAGCGAGCAGCCGAGGAGACTGCGTGGCGCCAGGGACACTTCCAGATCGATACGCGGAGCGTGGTGAAACGCTCCGACGTGATTCTGCAAAGGCCAAACGAGCAACCTCATGAGGCCATGCCGCTGGGCAATGGTCGGCTGGGTGTCGTAGTCTGGGCGCAGGAAGGCTACACGGCCCAGCTCAATCGCGGCGATACATTTCCGCATCGGCTTTCCGCGGGGCAAGTGGTTCTGCCCGGGTTGAAGATACTTACGTCTGCCGCAGATTACGCGGGGCGGTTGAATCTGTGGGACGGCGAGTTCGATGAGCGCGGCAGCGGCATGACGGCAGTGACCTATGTAGATGAGTCGCTCGATGTGATGGTGATCGACGTTACGGGGGCTGATCCCAAGTCGCCTCAGACAGCAGAACTGCGGCTCTGGCAGCCTCGCAAGCCGCAGGTGTTTAACAGCAATTCAGCCGGAATTCTGGCAGAGACGTGGCTTGACGATAAGGAAGCCGGTGGGAGCAACCAGACCTTTGGATCGCTGGCTGCCATCACGGCAGATGCTCTCAACGTGAGTGCAGAACAGACCGGCCCGCTCTCGATTGTGGTGAAATTTCTGCCGCACTCCGATGGTACGTTCCGCATCTTGATCGGCGCACCCAGCTGGCATGGAGGCGATGCGCGGGCAGTCACCGCAAATCTGCTTAAGGCGGCGATGAAGGTTCCTGCCGCAGAGCATCGTGAGTCGTGGCATGGTTTCTGGCGGCATGCGGGACTGCTGAAACTGGACTCGTCGGACCATGCAGCTGAGTACTTCGAGAATCTGCGCATGGTCGATCTCTTTACCGCCGCGGCGGAAAGCGGCGACCGGTTGCCGGGAGGACAGGCGGGCATTGGCGATCTCTTCTCTCCAATCAAGGATCAGCATCAGTGGGGTCCGTCTGCATACTGGCACTGGAACCTGCGCATGCAGGTGAGCGCAAATATAGGAGCGGGCGCCTTTACGCTGAACCAGCCCTACTTTCGTCTCTACCGCGAGAACCTGGCCAGCATCCGTGACTGGACAAAGCATTACATGGGAGGCCGTCCGGGCGCGTGCGTGCCTGAGACAATGCGCTTCAACGGGCGCGGCTATGAAAATGAAAATTGGGCTCCCGAGCCGGCAATAAACTGTGGTGAAGATTTTCATCCTTATTACAATGCGCGCACGATTTCCACCGGTGCCGAAGTCGCGCTATGGATCTGGACTCAATACGAATACACGGATGATTTCGCCTTCCTGAAAGAGAATTATCCGTTGATGCGCGAAGCCGCGCGTTTTCTGCTGGCTTATGCAACACATGGCCCCGATGGTAAACTCCACACCTTCCCTTCGAACGCGCATGAGACGCAGTGGGACGTGCATGACCCTGTTACGGATATTGTGGCCATGCGATCGTTGTTTCCCGCTGTAATTAAGGCGTCGGCGCTGCTGAATACTGATTCTGACCTCGCTGCCGAATTAAAGAAACAGCTTCCGTTGATTCCTGCGTTGCCGCTGGCGGCAGCTTCCTCTCCCAAGGTTCTTCTGAGCCCCGGCACGGACGAGTCCGATGCCATCATTACATTCAGCTACGATCCGGGAGCGCAGATTCACAACACCGAAAACGATGGACTGGAGCCAGTGTGGCCGTACGGCTTCATCGGCGACGATGGCCCGTTGCACGAGCTTGGTGTACGCACATTTCTCAATCGTCCCAACAAGAACCAGAACGACTGGAGCTACGATCCGGTGCAGGCGGCTCGGCTTGGGCTCGCGGATCAGTTCGAGTCGAGTCTGCGCGCGTTGACAGAAAAGTATCAGAGTTATCCTTCGGGGCTTGCCAGTTTTGTGGGGCCTGAATTTTACGTCGAACAGATCGGCGAGGTTGCCGATGCACTTCAGCAGGCGCTGGTGCAGGATTATGACGGGCTGATTCGTATTGCGCCCTCATGGCCCAAAGATTGGAATGCCGACGGTATCGTTGCTCTACAACATCGCAGCCGTGCAGACGTGCAGATACGAAACGGCAAAGTGATAACCGTAGGATTGGAGGCGGGCTCAACACATTTGATGCGAATCCGTAACCCCTGGCCTGGAGAGGCAGCCGAGGTTGTCGATGCACGAACTGACTCTATCGTATTGCCTGCAGCCTCAAGCGCAATTCTCGAATTGAATGCGCATGCAGGAAGCAACTATCTCGTTATGCGAGCCGAGGGCGGCAAAAATCCGCTGCCTTTCGCAGAGATTTCGGCAACTCCCGCGAGCGCACCAAAATCTCTAGGCTCGCGCACCATTGGGCTTGCGAAATAACGTACAAACACGCCTCAAATTGAATCAGCCGATAGCGCCGGCGAGCTTCATATCAGTGGAAGCGCCGGGCTGCTGCGGCGTGCGATAGACGCCGTCAGTGACCTCCGCGGGAAACAGAAAATGTTGCCGCAGATGTGGAATGTGCTCGAGGAAGACGATTTCGTGATCGAGTGCAATGCGATTGAAGAGCACAAGATGCTGGTGAATCTGTCCCATGTCGCCCACGTGCGGCACAATCGGTAAACCGAACTTTTTTGTCAAAAGGCTCACAGTCAGAAACTCGCTTACGCCCGCCAGCCGTGTGCAATCTGCCTGGACAAAGTGAATGGCGCCATAGCAGATGAAGTTTTTGAACAGAATCCGGTTCGGAATGTGTTCACCAGCCGCGATGCGTACCGGTGCAATTGCGCGTGCCAGCTCAACGTGAGCGCGCAGATCGTCTGGATGTGTCGGCTCTTCGATCCAGAGCGGATTGAACGCAGCCAGAGATCGGCACATGCGCAGCGCATCGGGCGCGCACCAGCGCTGGTTGGCGTCGAACATCAGGATGCCGGTGTCTCCCGCAACCTTGCGCAGCATCGCCGCACGGCGCAGGTCGCGGCTCTCATCGTCTGAGCCAACTTTCAGTTTGAAGGCGCGGAACCCGCTGTCGATGGCTCTTTGCGTGAGCTTGCGCACCTTTGCATCGTCATAGGCCATCCATCCAACTGAGGTGTCGTAGCCGGGATAACCGCTCAGCAGAATTGCCTCGCGTACAGAACGCGTTGCACGCTCGTGACGTAACAGCTTCACGGCCTCAGCAGGCGTGAGGACATCTTCGAGATAGCTCAGATCCAATGCTGCTACAAGTGCTTCGTCATCCAGGTCGAGCAGCAGCCTCCATAGCGGCACGTTACGGCTCTTTGCCCATAGGTCCCAGCAGGCGTTGGTAATAGAGGCCAGAGCCAGATGCACGACGCCTTTGTGCGGGCCAAGCCAGCGCAGCGCCGGATCGTTAGCCATCCGGCACGCCACGGAACCAAACTCCGCCATGATCTCTTCGATGGCTCGCCCCACCAGCGGTTTTGCAAGCATTCGAATGGCATCGCACACCAGGCGATTACCCTCGCCAAGTGTCAGAGCCAGGCCAACGCCGGTGTCTTCGCCTTCGGTGCTCAAGTGGCCGAGCGCCATCGCATAGACCGGTGAAGTATGCACGGCATCGCTGCCGGCACCCGGTGGCAGAGGAAAGCGTGCATCGACGGCCTCGATCGAACGGATTACGCAGCTTGCCATGCAATCTCCCGTGTCAACGCCTATAGCCCAGCTCGGCGCCACCGCTCACTGGCAATATGCATCCAGTAAGAAAACGCGCTCGCCCTGAAAGCAGAAATACTGCTGCATCTGCGATGACATCGCCGTGAGGGCAGGCGCCGAGCGGATGAATATCATCGAGATACTGACGAATGCGCGCCGGTTCAGGTTGTTCGACACACCACGTTTCCAGCATAGGCGTCCACACGCCGGCTGGGCAGATGGCGTTTACGCGGATACCCTTTGATGCGTAGTCCAGCGCCATTGCCTTCGTGAGTGAAATGAGCGCTCCCTTTGTGGCCACGTAAGCTGCGTGATTTACCTGACCGATCAGCCCAACCATGCTTGCGGTATTGAGGATCGTGCCTTTGCTCGCCGTCAGTGCGTCGATGGCGAACCGTGTTGTCCAGAAGACTGACTTCAGATTGACGCGCATCAGCTCGTCCCACTCGTTCTCAGTAGTCTGATCCAGCGGCTTTGAGGGGCTCGCAAGTCCCGCGTTGTTGTGAACCACGTCGATTTTTCCGTACCGCGCCAGAACTGTATGGAGCGCCGATTCCACAGCGGGGCCTTCGCTCACGTCCACGCGCATAGCCATGCAATTCGCGCCAAGCTCAGCTGCGGTCTCCTCTGCCTTGTTGCCGTTGCAGTCGAGAATGGCTACGGTTGCTCCTTCGCGCACGTAGGCTGCCGCGCACTCGCGGCCGATGCCATCTGCGCCGCCGGTGAGCACAATGACTTTGCCGTGCAGCTCACCGGGCATGGTCGCCTCGATTTTCCCAGTAGTCGTATGCTGTTTTTGCAAAGCGCTCCATCGCCTTTTTTACGTATTGCTCGGCAATTTCACCTTCGCCTTCGCGGAGTAGATCGATGATTTGCTGGTGTGCTTCCAGATCTTTTTCCCAGGCCGAAGGCGACTGGCCACTCGCAGAGACGCGCATGCGCACGAAGGCGAAGAAGGGAATCAGGATGCGGCGAGCCTGTTCAATCAGGTATGGATTCCGCGACAGTTCACAGAGCTCGAGATGGTAAAGCAGATCGCAGTCGAGAAGTCCCTCGCGGTCTTCTGTTCTTGCTGACTCGCGCATGATGTCCATGGTGGCCTGCAATAAGCTCAGGTTCGGCTGCCCATTGGCTGCGAGCCGCGCGGCAAGGCCCTCGATGGCGCCGCGGAGCTGGTAGATGTGGGCAACATCGGTCTCGCTCAGGTGAATCACGCGTGCACTGCGGCCGGGAGCCTTGGTCACAAATCCGGCCTGCGCAAGGATGTTAATGGCTTCACGAATGGAGGCTTGCGCAACAGAGAACTTCGCCGCCCACTTCCGCTCGATGATGCGCTCGCCGGGCTGCAGCGATCCGCTGAGGATCTCTCGGCGGAGCTCCTCGGCCAGGCTGTTTTTGACCAGGCTATCGGTCACAGGTGAGTTGGCAGTGGACATTTTGAGCGCTCAATTTTCCGAGAATGGATGTTACCTGCCACCCGGTCTGTAGTCAAGAGCATTGCGTCGTGAGCGATTTTCTGCAAACTTTTGCGGTAACTATCGCCAAATTACCTTGACAGCATGGCTTGCCGCTATCTATCGTAGCTCGCTTGTGAGCGCTTATATGCTGAACCGTCGAGATCTTCTTAAATCCTCGCTTGCGGCCTCCTGTCTGCGTGCCTTGAGTCATTTTGCATGGGCCGAAGCGATTGCCTGCGACCGCACAGCCTGGTATCGGCAGGCCAAATTCGGCATGTTCATCCACTGGGGCCCTTATTCGCAGGCCAGCGTCGAAGCCTCGTGGCCGATCATGGTGCCCAAGCCTGGCAGCATCACAGAGGCCGAATACCGTGCATTGCCAAAGACCTTCAACCCGACCAAGTTCGATCCGCATGCGTGGGTCGATCTGGCGCGGCAGGCTGGGCATAAGTACATGGTGTTTACCACAAAGCACCATGATGGTTTCTGCATGTTCGACTCGTCCTATACCGATTACAAGATCACCAACACGCCTTATGGCAAAGACATTGTGGCGCAGCTTGCCAAGGCGTGCCACGAAGATGAGATGCCGATCGGTTTCTATTACTCACCGCCGGACATGCATCACCCCGGCTTCCGTGATACGAGCAAGCCGGCGAGCGAAAACTGGCATGGACAACCTGAGAGGCCTGAGTGGCAGAGTTATCTGGCTTACATGCAACTGCAGTTGCGAGAACTGCTCACGCGCTACGGCCCGGTCGCGTTGATCTGGTTCGATGGGTTGAACAATCAGGAGAAGTACGACGGCGCCCATGTGCTGCGCATGATCGCCGAACTGCAACCGGCGACACTCACCAACGATCGGCTAGGCGTGGACGGCGACTATGAAACGCCGGAGCAGTTCATCCCCACGGCCATTCCCACAAAAGGGGTGCGCCTGACCGGAATCGATCCAAGTGTCTCAAAAAAGCTGAAGACCACGGTTCCACGGCCGGAGGATTTCCGGCTGTGGGAGACGTGCATGACAATCACCAATACATGGGCCTATAACAAAAACGATCTCAACTTTAAATCGGCCCGCACGCTGATCCACGGGCTGGTAGAAGTGGCGAGCCGCGGTGGCAACTTTCTGTTGAACGTGGGGCCGCAGCCTGACGGCCAGATTCAGCCTGAGTTTCAGGAGAGGCTGAAGGCAATTGGCAAGTGGCTTACAGTCAACGGCGACTCGATCTACGGAACCACCTACGGGCCGGTGCAGAATGTCGATGGTCTGCGGACAACGGCGGGTCCCAAATCCATCTATGTGCGCTTGTTCAACTGGACGCCGCCCCTGTGCATCCTTACCGGCGTAGATGCGCGCGTCATGTCGGCGCGCCTGTTGGCCAATGGCACGCCGCTCACCTTCCGCCAGACTGAGGACAGGCTGGAAATCGACATTCCACAATCGGCGCCTGACCCGGACGTCAGTGTGATTGCTCTCAACCTGTTTTGAGAACAATCGAGAAAATGCCGCGTGATTCTCAGGAATCGCCAGAGCCAAAGGAGGCTCCCTTGAAGACGAGCAGACGATTCGCCGCCATTCTTTCATTCGCTTTTGTCGCTGCTGCGACCACCGCGATCGCACAAGTCGCGGGCGAACACTACACCATGTCCAACACGCATCGCGTGGCTGCGATCCAGGACACTGAAACGCCCGCACAGCGCGACGCACGCATGGCCTGGTGGCGTGAAGCGCGCTTCGGCATGTTCATCCATTGGGGGCTCTACTCCATTCCGGCAGGCACGTGGAATGGCAAGCAGATTCCCGGCATCGGTGAGTGGATCATGAACACCGCTTCGATTCCTGTGGCCGATTACAAAGCGCTCGCGCCAAAGTTCAATCCCACTGCATTCAATGCCCATGATATTGTCGCGCTGGCTAAAGCGGCGGGTATGAAGTACATCGTGATTACCTCGAAGCATCATGACGGATTTGCGATGTTCGACTCCAAGGCCGATCCGTTTAACATCGTCGACGCCACGCCATTTCATCGCGATCCGCTGCGTGAACTGGCCGACGAGTGCCGCAAGCAGGGCATCAAGCTCGGCTTTTACTACTCGCAAGATCAGGACTGGACGGCACCGGGCGGCGCAGCATACAAAACCGGCAATCACGATCTTCCCAGTCATCACTGGGATCCTGCGCAGGACGGCAACTTTGCCGACTATCTGCACAAGAAGGCGATCCCGCAGCTCAAGGAGTTGCTGAGCAATTACGGCGAATTTCCTGCAGTCATCTGGTTCGACACGCCAACGGACGATATGACGCCTGAGCTTGCTGGAGAAATTGTCGCGCTGTTGAACCAACACCCGAACCTGATCTGGAACAACCGTTTGGGTGGCGGCTACAAAGGAGATACCGAGACACCGGAGCAGTATATTCCAGCCAAGGGCTATCCCGGGCGCGATTGGGAAGCCTGCATGACGATGAACGATACGTGGGGCTACAAGTCGTATGACACCAACTTCAAGTCAACGCGCACGCTGCTTCAGAATCTCATCGACATTGCCAGCAAGGGCGGCAATTATCTGCTGAACATTGGGCCTGACTCAACAGGCACCGTGCCACCTGCTGAGGTAGAGCGGTTGCACGAGGTAGGTAAGTGGCTGGATATGAATGGCGAAGCAATTTACGGTACGCAGGCAACGCTCTTTGGCGATGAAGCGGGCAGCTTCAGCACTACAGAGAAAGATCGGGATGGCAAGCCGAAGTTCATTCCCAAATGGGACTGGCGCTCGACGACAACGCCGAACAAGATTTACATCGAACTGTTCACATGGCCGCAGGGCAGCTTCCACCTTGACAATGTACCGCGCGAAGTAACCGGAGCGTATCTGCTGGCGGATAAGGCTCACAAGCCACTGAAGGTGACCAGGGCAGGATCGGGCATCGATGTTGCGCTGCCCGGCAAGCCTCTGGACTCGATTGCCACCGTACTTGTGTTGAACACGAAATAACCAGTGCTAATAGGATGCGCAATCATCGCCGTTAGCTCAGCTTGGGAAATGCGGCAATGCGCCAGGTTCATGTTCAAGCCCGGCTGCAGGAGTACATGAGCTCGCTTGATTGGGTTCAATTCCACGGGACGAAGGGATTGAACCCATTTTTTCACAAAGTGTGAAAACCGGCGCATACAACGTAATTGTTCGGACCTGCTATGGCCGCTCAACTTGGCACGATTGAAGCAAATATTTGAGTAAGTCACCTTTTTGTCGATGCACGAACAACCACATTGGGTTCAAGGATGATTGTTCTTGGCGCGAGCTTTGATTTCTTATGAAGGATATCGAGAATCAGTTCTCCGGCGCGTTCGCCTAACAGCGCAGGCTGCTGATCGATACTCGAAAGCGCTACACGAAGACTGCTGTTGAAGTAGAGATTGCCGCAACCGATGACCGCAATATCTTCTGGGATTTTCAAGCCTGCGTCGAGAATTGCGTTCATCGCTCCAATTGCCAGCGGATCGTTGTGGCAAAAGACGGCATCGGGACGAATCGTAAGAGCAAGAAGCGATTTCATCGCTTCGTAACCCTGTTCTGTGATGTGAGTATCAACAAATGCGCCGTGGACAACGAACTCTTCGCGATAGGGAAGTCCGAGCTCGCGGAGCGCTTTTTTGTAGCCTTCCAGGCGCTCCAGCCCTGGGCTGTTCATGCGTCCGGCAATATGCGCAATGCGGCGGCATCCTGTCTCGTACAGATGCCTGGTCGCAATCCGTCCAGCCTTTTCATCGTCGATTCCTACGAAATTTGCCTCCAGTCCGGGAAACTTTCTGTCAATCAGAATATAGGGCTGCGACTGCTTATCCATCCGTTCAAAAAGCTCGGCCCCCGAACCGGAGGACGCTATCAGCAGGGCATCCAGTCTTCGCGCCAGCAGCTTCCGGATCTCTTCGTGTTCGATCTCCGGCTTCTCTTCTGAGGATGCAACGATGAGTGAATACCCTTTAACACTGATAACAGTCGAGAGCCCCATGGCAACTTCAGCAAAGAATGAGTGGAGCAGGCCGGGCACGACCAGTCCAATCAGGTAACTTCTTCCGGTAGCCAGGCCCCGCGCCAGTTCATTCGGTCGATAGTCCAGTTCGGCGACTCGTTTCAACACGCGTTGCTTGGTTTCTTCACTTATGTCTGGATGGTTGCGCAGAACCTTGGATACGGTGATCGCAGATATTCCAAGATCCCGGGCAATATCCTTCATCCGGATGGGCATGATATGGATTGTACACACGGCTTCGCGGGTTTCGGCTGAAGCCCTTTGGTGAAGCGATAAACACAAAAGCGGAAACTTTCACCGCGGATGGGCCGTGATGCGCATGACGATTTCAGGCTCAACATAACTCGTTGCAGTTCGCCACCCGCGAGCGGCTTATCGTTGAGAGGAATTCGCCGCGCTGTTACAACTGGCAGCGTTCGCAAACGCACCACTCGTCAAGGAGGACCTTTGGCAACTGAAATCGCTGAAACGTCAACTTGGAACCGTCGTGAATTCATTGCTGCGGCAACGGCAATAGCCGCAGAGTTGCTTGCCTCCACGAGTTCTTCAGCGCAGCCTCTGCACACTCGGCCGGACGTATACATCGTCCCAAATTTTCATCCGGCTAGCTGTGGCTGGCTTACGACCTTCTCGCGGGAACGTGTCTACTGCGCGAACAGCTATCTAAACCAACTCGATCGCGTCCGCGACGACTCGAATTATGAGTTCGTGATTTCGGAAATCAACAACATCATTGCGATCATGAATTTCACGCCGCAGCGCATTCCGGAGCTGAAACAGCGCATCTCTGAAAAGCGTGTAGAAGCTGTCAACGGATTCTTTCTGGAGTCTACGATCAATCTTTCTGGCGGCGAAGCGCTCGTTCGTCTAGGTGTGCTGGGGCAGCGCTGGTATCGTGAAGTGCTGGGAACCAGCCCGCGCTACGCATGGAATATCGACACATGCGGAGTCCATGAGCAGATGCCACAGATCGTTTCCGGGCTCGGGCTCGAGGCGCTGATCTACACTCGTAAGAATCCCGCTGGCAAGAGCCTCTTCTGGAGCCACGCGCCCGATGGTTCAAAGGCTCTTACACTGTGCCCCGGAAGCTATACCGATGCCTCCATCATCTTCGAGAGCAAAGAGACTCTCAGCCCTTCTCAGTTAACTGAACTGGAGCAGTTTTTCGAGCGAAAAGAACTCATCACGCCACCGGGTGCGCCTGTCGTATTACTCGCCGGCAGCGGAGACTATTCCCTGGCTCCACTGATGAAGCAGTACCCGACGCTCCTGCTCGATCAATGGGCAAAGCAGGAGCCCTCGCGCAAAATTCGTTTCACCACTCTCAGCAAGTACGTTGATGTCATCCGTCCGAAGATTGCATCGGGCGAAATCTCCATTCCTTCATTCCATGGTGGCACTGCATACGATTTCGATGCGTTTTGGATCGAGAATCAGGAAGTAAAGACCATGTATCGAGCGCGCGAGCATGCGCTACAGGCCTCTGAGGCTCTCGCCACCGCCGCCAGCCTCAGAGGAGCGTACCAATATCCAGTGCAAGATCTTTACGACGCATGGATTCTCATGTGCCTGAACATGGATCGAAATACTCTTTGGGGATCTGCGGGTGGCATGGTGTTCGTCGATGAGCGCTCATGGGATGTGCAGGACCGATTCGAGTGGGTTAAGCGAGCAAGTGACGAGGTATCGAAGCAGGTCGTTGAGAGTTTGCTGCCTTCCGGAGAAGGGGTCGCTCTCTTCAATCCACTGAACTGGAGCAGACAAGATCCGGTCATCCTTGGTCTTCCGGAAGGTAAGAGCCTTGACGGTTGCACCTGCGAAGCTCTCGACGATGGTTCTGTTCTTTGTCAGCCTCAGATGCTCTCGGCAAGCCTTGGCGTTTGGACGCTATCAGATACAGCTCCAGTCAAGCCGCTTCCAGTGAATGCTACTGACACTGTGGAGACAGCCCATTATATTGTCCGGTTTGATAAAAGGTCTGGCTGCATCAGCAGCCTCAAACTGCGGGCATCTGGCCGCGAGTTGCTCTCCGGATTGGCGAATCAGATTGTTGCAGACCGTCCGAAGAAGTCGCCTGATCCTGGAGATCACATGCCGCCTATTCCAGAGCGCGAACGGCTGGCAACATCTGCAGATGCACCTTCGACAATCTCAGTCACGCAAGGTCCGCTCTCTACAACGGTCCAGATTGAGGGCAGCTTCTACGGAGGCGGCCGTCTGCGGCGAACAATACGCTTCTATGCAAACCATCCTCGGATCGACTTTGAAACAGAACTGAACGATGTTCCCGACGTCACTGTTGTCTACGCAGAGTTTCCGCTGGCCGAAGACATCACTGAGATCAGAAGGGGTATTCCTTATGGTTTTTCCCATGGCGCATGGTCCACTCCTTCGCCTGCTCTGCACGGCTGGGTCAAAGGCATTGTGCCTGCAGTCCGATGGATTGACTATTCTTTTGCGGGCGGTGGAGGTGTGGCACTTTTTGATCGCGGGCTCAGCGGCCGCGAACTGAATGGCCACACAGCGGCGATCTATCTCTTGAATGCCGAAAATAAGTATCAGGGCTATGAGAATTCCTGGCTCAGTGGAAAGGGGCGCCATCTTGCGTCTTACGCACTGCTGCCACATGCAGAAGAGTGGCATGTTGCGCGTGTGCCTCATGCGGCGTGGGAGTACAATTCCATTCCTGTCGTCACGTCCGGCCGCGCCAAAACAGAGGCGGTGTCTTTCCTGCGCACCTCATCCAACGTTATTGTGGAAGCGATGCGGCGGGAAGGGAATCATGTTGAATTAAGAATGGTCGAATGCTTCGGTGCAACCGGTCAAGCTGAGGTGGAGCTGCAGCTCCCACACGGAAAAGTTGCACTGACTGATTTCATGGGTTCACCAATCTCCACGATGGCCAAAAACACCAGCTACAAATTTCCGGTCCATCCTCAGCAGATTGTAACCATGCACTTCGAGACATCGGCAGCTTTACCCGATCCCAAACCGGTTATGCAGTGGGACGCGTTCGTGCCCGCTGATAAGTTGCCGGCGCTGCATGCATATAATCCGAACCTGATTGGCCATCCACCTTTCGGCGAATAGGCAGTGGAACGGCGGGCACATCCTCGACTTATACTTGTCGCGTATGAAGTGCCGCCCTGCTATCGAGATTCAAACCGCCAGATTGTGCCTTACAAGTCTTGTATAGAATCTGACGATAATATGGATGGGCCGCACGCAGGGAGATATCGATGCATGAATCTATGATAGATCGCCGGAAATTTCTAACACGTTGTGGACTGGTCGGTGCCGCTATTGCGTCCGGTAGTTACCGTGGTTTATCCGCTCCACTCCGTAATTCCCGGCCCAATATCGTGATCATCATGTCCGACGATGTTGGCTACGGCGATCTCACCTGCTACGGCGGAATTAATGTGAACACGCCGCATATTGATGGGTTGGCAAAGAGCGGACTACGGTTTACAGATGCCCACTGCTGCGCAGCCACATGTACTCCTTCAAGATATGCAATGCTGACAGGATGCTATGCGTGGCGAAAGGATGGAGTGGAGGTTCTCCCGGGCGATGCGACATCCTTGATCAGTCCCGGACAGGCAACGATTGCCAGTGTGCTGAAGTCGGCAGGTTATACAACCGGACTTGTGGGAAAGTGGCATGTCGGGCTCGGCAATGGGACCATTGACTGGAACGGCGAGATCAGCCCTGGGCCATGCGAACTGGGGTTTGATGATGCATTCTTCTTCGCTGCCACGGCCGATCGCGTGCCGACCGTATACATCCACAATCACCGGGTTGTGAACCTGGACCCAAACGATCCAATCCATGTCTCCTACAAGCAGAAAATTGGCGACGACAGGACCGACCCGACCGGTGCAGACGATCCCGAACTGCTGAAAATGAAGCTGAGCGAGGGACACGACGGCACGATTGTGGATGGCATCAGCCGGATCGGTTATATGACCGGAGGTTCTGCAGCGCGATGGGACGATGAAGCCATAGCTGCGACATTCACCGGCAAGGCCTGTGAGTTCATCGAGAAGAATAAAGATGTCCCGTTCATGCTCTACTTCGCTCCGAGTGATATTCATGTTCCGCACGCTCCAGCTGACGAATTCGCCGGCAAGAGCCAATGTGGCATTCGATGCGATGTGATTACCCAGTTGGACTGGAGTGTCGGTCGGGTGCTCGAGACCCTTCAGAAGTGCGGACTAGCCGACAATACTCTCGTTGTATTTACTTCAGACAATGGGCCGGTCGTAAATGACGGCTACGACGACAATTCTGTACAGCTGTTAGGCGCACACAAGCCGGCCGGGCCTTTCCGAGGCGGAAAGTATTCCATCTACGAGGGCGGCACGCGAATCCCGTTCATCACACATTGGCACGGCCGGATCAAACCAGATGTATCCGATGCCCTCGTCAGCCAACTGGATCTTCTGCGGAGTCTTGCCGGGCTGGTGAATGAGCCTGTGCCGGACGGCGGAGCTCCAGATAGCCTGAATGTACTGCCTGCGTTGCTCGGCCAGGTGGCGAAGGGTCGCCAGACTCTGGTAGAAGAGGCAGGTGTACTCGCGATCCGCGATGGCAATTGGAAACTGATTGACCGCAGCCAGCGGCCAGGCGCACATCCACCACCTCCGCCACCAGAGGTTACTGATCCGCGAGCGATTGAGCAGCGTAAAAGGCGTGAGCAATTGTTTATGCCAGGGGCTGTGGACTACGCCACTGCTCCGCTGGAACTCTACGATCTGGAGTTTGATCCTGGGGAGACAAACAATATTGCAAAGCTGCATCCCGACGTAGTTGAAAGGTTACGCCGGCAACTCGAAGATTTGCGCAGGGCCGGTCATAGCTAGCAGAGGCGCGCTCTCCATCTAATTTTGCTGAAAGCCAATTCCTCTTCAATGGCTCAAATTCGCGATACGATTACGTACCGATCGAGCATCTGCAGAACCGGCAACGAGGCCTGATTCTCGGTGCAATAGGCCATCGAGGTGTGCACAATATAGCTTCCCCATATTAAATTGTTGATTTCAATAAGCTTAAATGAGTGACTGTAAAGTAGCGTGAGCATCCAGCCTGATTACTGGTAACCAGCAGCATCGATTATTTTGTTATTGGCTAGGGCGCGATTAACGCGTCCGGCTTGAGAAGAGCTGCATCAGAATCGATAGACCTAAACTTTAGTAATGTCATGTAGTGACCATGTTGGTTCCATAAGTGCTAGAAAATAGTTACTATCTTCCCACGGCAATCTCTTCGATAAACGAACCATGGGTTGAGCTCGTATCGACGTTATTCGGCTTTATTCAAAGTTGCACCGCCTTTGTTCGTTGAGGACGGAAGACCATCGAGTTCGACTCCCGGACAACTTGTTGTCGACCAGAGACTTGAGCGGAAAGGCGGCTGATGCCTCAAGGAGTATCGAATTCCATGGGTTCAGCAGACGTATCATCAAAATTCGGCACCAAGCATGCCGATGCCGTCGGGGCCGATACCTTGTCGGTCGCCTTGATCGGCCCGGACGAAGAGAAGCGCGCGGCCGTGGCCCAGGCTCTTGCTGAGACTCGTCGAGCTAAAGTCCGCGAGTTCGCTTCCTACCCCCCGGGACACGATCATCTGCAGAAACTGCTCGCGTCGTTTGACGTGATCATGATTGACCTGGACAGCGACCTGGAGGTCGCACGCCAGCTCGTGGAAAGAGCAAGCTCCATCCACGCAGCGACCATCATGGTCTATTCGGAGAAGGCTGATCCGAAACTCGCGTTCCGCATGATGCACGCGGGTGCTCGCGAGTTCCTCGTTCTGCCCCTCGAGCCGGGAGTTGTGGAAGAGGCTCTCGATCAGGCCGCAACCGTTGTTCATGAGAAGGCTATGCCTGAAGAGAAAGCCCAGGGAAAGTTGTTCGTCTTTGTCGGTTCCAAGGGAGGATCCGGTGTAACGACTGTGGCGAGCAATGTAGCCATCGCGTTGGCTCAGGAACCCGATCAGAGAATTCTGCTCGTTGACCTCGCTCTTCCCATTGGAGACGCCGCGTTGTGTCTGGGAATTGCTGCCAATCACTCGACCGAGGATGCACTGCGCAATATCGACAAGATGGATGCGAGCCTGCTGCAGAGTTTCCTGATCAAGCATAGGTCAGGAGTATTTGTGCTTGCGGCGCCCACCAACGTTCCTGAGGTGGAGGTTTCAAAAGACGCAATTGATAAGCTGTTCGCAATCGCTCGCAGTGCATTTGATCATGTGATCGTGGATGTGGGCTCGAGGGTCGATGTGGCGGCAAAGGCCCTGTTTGAGGATGCTTCTACCATTTACCTAGTTACACAGACCGGCATCTCTGAGCTGCGCAATTCAAATCGTCTCATCTCGCAGTTCTTCACCGATGGTAGTCCAAACCTTGAGATTGTGATCAACCGGGTTGAGCCTCGCTATCTTGAGGCGGGCAATGATGAGATTATCGCCAAGGCTCTTGGCAGACCGGTGCAGTGGAAGATTCCTGACGATCAGAACGCTGCGCGTGCGCTTCAGCACAGCGGTACCGGGCTTGCAGAAGCAAGCATTTCACGCATCAGTCTGGAGATGGCCAGCTCTATTACCGGGCGCGTCATTCCAAATGAAAAGAAGAAGGACTTCGACCTAAAAGGCTCCGGTAGAAGCAGTGCGCAGATGGGTTCCAGTAACGATGAATTGCCGGGCATGAGGAGTTTGGCTTCGTCTGAACCGGATATACCTCCAAGCATCACATGGCCTGAACTCGCCCCAATTACCTACGGAGAAAAGCTCTCCTCCGTCCAGTTGAACGCAACTGCATCGGTTCCGGGAACATTTATCTACACGCCCGGCCCCGGTTATGTACTGCCGGTGGGAACGCACACCCTGTGGGTCACATTCACTCCGGAAGAGTATGTCGAGGATGGTCCGCTGCAGGCAGCCAATTCAATTGCTGTGACCAGGGGAACGCCGGTTCTCTCGTGGCCGGCACCATCGCAGATAACCTGTGGTACTCCATTAGGTGATGCTCATCTCAATGCCTCGGCGTCAGTGCCTGGAAGCTTTGAGTACTGTCCTGCGGCAGGCGAGGTGCTCCAGCCAGGGACGCACACTATCTCGGTAATCTTTACTCCCGCGGACAATGCGAAATACAACACGGCAGAGGCTAGTGTATCGATCTCCGTGTCCAGGGAAACGCCTGCTATCACGTGGCCGATACCGGATTCAATTACGTATGGCACCGAACTCAGCACCCGGCAACTTTGCGCCACCGCATCGGTTGCGGGAACGTTCGAGTACAGCCCTGCCCTGGGAGAGGTGCTTTCGGCCGGCGCGCATACTCTGTCCGTGGTCTTCACTCCGGCAGATAGCCAGGCCTACTCCACGTCGCAGGCTACCGTATTGCTGACGGTGACCAAGGCCACTCCCTCCGTCATGTGGGCGGCTCCGGATGCGATGGTGTATGGTGCAGCACTCAGCACCAAGCAACTCTGCGCCACGGCGTCTGTCGCAGGAACATTCGAGTATAAGCCAGGTTTGGGCGCGATGCTCGCAGCTGGACAGCATCTACTGTCTGTGGTTTTCACCCCGGCAGATGATTTTGACTACTCTATCGCCCACGCCACTGTGGAACTGACGGTTGCCAAAGCCAATCCTTCTGTCACGTGGAAGGCGCCTGAGCCGATTGTCTATGGCGCAGCCCTCAGTTCAGATCAACTGAATGCTACTGCATCGGTAGCGGGATCGTTTGTTTACAGGCCCGCTGCCGGTGAAGTGCCGGCGCCGGGAACACGTGAGCTCACGGTTAGTTTCACTCCGGCCGATACGGTGAATTACACGACGGAACGGGCTGTTGTGTCACTCACCGTCAAGGACAAGTTGCCAACATATATCACCTGGCTGGATCCCTCCCCCATCTCCTATGGCAGCGAGTTAAGCGACGTCCAGTTGAATGCCACGGCTTCGGTTCCGGGGACAATTGTTTACGCTCCATCCGCAGGCCACATATTAGCACCGGGCAGATATAACCTTTCCGCAACGTTCACCCCGGCGGACACAGAAAAATACGCACAAGCGCAGGCCTCGGTCGAACTTGATGTCGAAAAATCATCCGGCGCTGCATCGTCGCCGGTCTCAGACATTGAGACGCAGTACACATGGACTTTTACTGCGATCAACTCTGCTCATACAAATCCGGCGCCGTCGAAGGCGCCTCGTGAACACGTGCCTGTTGCGGCAGAGCAGCCCGAAACACGCAAATATAAAGGTGTTGTTTATGAGAAAGGAGAAGACGGTCAATGGCATATCCAGAAGAAGTAGTCCCGCCGCTGCCTGAGACGCTTCCTGAGGATTTTAGTGATTGGGATGGCGAAGCTTCTCCGGCGCCTTTGCCCGGCATCTCTACTGAAGTGGACAATGGCCGCGTGCATAGCGAGGCACCAAGGCCTCGTGGGCAAGCCAGCTATCGTGATGCGGTTCGAGCATCTGCCTCGCGCGCGCAACGCATGTGGGGATCGAATCCGCCGGAGCCCAGTTTTGGCAGGCAGCAAAGCGAACTCTCAAGCTGGCAGAGGGAAACTTCTGCTGCATCTATGTCTCGGAACTCCGGTGAAGTTGAAGTTACTCACGCACTAAGTGAGAATGCAGAGCCGCTTGGGCAGTCCGCTGAGCGCGAAGTACTGTTGTCGCCCGCGGTAGACCGGCCGCGTGATTCCCGCGCTGCCTCTTCCGCAACAGCCGCCGCAACACCGAAGATGTCCACCACCGGGTTGGCAGAGGAATTACCTAACTATGTTTCGCAAAGCCTGGATGATAGCCAGGCGGTGAAAGGTGCTTCTGCAAAGACGGGTTCGTCAGCCACTGCTATCGCGGATGGAGCGCGCAACATCCCCGAAATCTCTGCGGCCAAGATGCGCGAAGCCGACGAAGCCATTTACCAGTTGTTTTCGGTAAAGAACGTAGAAGTTGCGCAAAAGCAGAAACCGTCGCGAAACAAGTGGGTGATGGTAGCTGCTGTTGGCGGACTCTCGATTTTGCTTTCGTTCGCTCTAACGCTCTTGCTTGGTCATCACGGAGCAAAGGCTGCAGCGAATCTGCCTGTCCAATCGTTTTCTGGTGCGACCGTTACTCTAGTGAAGGCGAATGCAGCGAAGCCGTCGGCTGGTGAACCGTTAGCGCAAGGCCAGCTTCAGGCCGTGGCAGGAGACCAACAGGCGCCGGATAACCTGCAGACCCAAGCGAACGATGGAGCGAGTTCTGCACCAACGATCACCCAGGCACAGACGCAGATGATGAACGATCAGCTCGCTGCGCCGAGAATGATTCCGCAAGGCGCGACAAAACAGGTCGCAGAAGATAC
>DASZXD010000102.1:0-21027 GCA_035546015.1 Occallatibacter sp. | reverse complement strand
GTGAAGGCTGCCCAGACGCAGTTCCGCGCCACCGTCTCCGTTCTCGACAAGAGCGTGCAGAAGGGCATCCTCCACGACAACACGGTTTCCCGTTACAAGAGCCGCCTCAACGCCCGCCTCAAGGCCCTGGCCACTGCCAAGGCGTAAACGCCAGGCCGCACAACCTCATTAACACCAACAGCCGGGACTTGTCCCGGCTGTTTTGCTTCGCGCGATTCGCGGCGGTCTTAATGTCGATCCGCGTTATACTCGGCCTGTTACTCCGTTCAGGAGAGGGGCCCATGGGTAAGTATCTAGCTGTTCTGGTTCTGCTGCTCTGCATCCAACCTTCCATCCACGCACAAAAGGCACGTTTGGGTCAGGTCCCCAAGCCCATTGGTGGATCAATTCAGGCCCACATCTATGCAAGTCATATCCGGAACTATTGCAGCGACAGCGCGATGATGCACCCCCCGGTTGACTGTGGCTACATGCTGTTTGTCGATGCCGTTCTCGATGGAGAGAAAGTTGAGCTCATGGGCCCCACAAATATCGAGAATCGCAACCTGAGTGTTCTGATTCCTGGTGACTATCAAGCCGATCTCACCAAAGATGAGGAAAGCCGGGATCGCACGGCAGTTCATCAGGAATACAACATCAAGATGCCGGATGGCACCGTCTGGCCGGGTGTTCTTGTAGGTGTATCGGAATAACGCAAGCTTCTTAGCGCTCGTCAGCCCAGCCGCTCGAAGATGCCAGCGGCTCCCATTCCGCCGCCAACGCACATGGTCACCATGCCATACCGCGCCTGCCGCCGCTCCATCTCGCCCAGCAGCGTAGCCGTCAGCTTCGCCCCCGTGCATCCCAGCGGATGCCCAAGCGCAATCGCGCCGCCATTCACATTTACACGCTCCGGATCGATGCCCAGCGTCCGTATCACCGCCAGCGACTGCGCCGCGAACGCCTCATTCAGCTCGATCAGCTCGATGTCCTCAAGTTTCAGTCCGGCCAGTTTCAGCGCTTTGGGAATCGCCGTCACCGGCCCGATGCCCATCTCCTCAGGCAGGCACCCCGTCACCGCATAGGCCACCAGCCGCGCCACCGGCTTTGCGCCCAGTTCCTTTGCGCGTCCTGCCTCCATGAGCACGCACGCCGCCGCCCCATCTGACGTCTGCGACGAGTTGCCCGCCGTCACCGACCCCGCTGCATGAAAAGCCGGCTTTAGCTTCGCCAGCGCGTCTGCCGACGTATCCGCGCGCGGCCCCTCATCTGCGGCAAAAACCGTCTCCGCCACTGTCGGCTTGCCCGCTTTTTTTCCCGGCACAGCCAAAGTCACCGTCACCGGAACCAGTTCGCCATCGAATCTGCCCGCTGCCTGCGCCGCAAGCGCCTTTTTGTGGCTCGCCAGCGCAAACGCATCCTGATCCTCGCGCGAGATGTTGTAGTGCCGCGCCACACGCTCCGCCGTCAGACCCATCGTCAGCAGCGACGCCGGATAGTGCTCCGCCATCCACGGATTCGGGCTGGGCTTCAGCCCGCCCATCGGGATCAGGCTCATCGACTCCACGCCGCCAGCCACCACCGTCCGCATTCCGCCCGACCGGATCCTCTGATCCGCCAGCGCAATCGCCTCCAGCCCCGACGCGCACAGCCTGTTCACAGTCGCCCCCGGAATCTCCACCGGCAGACCCGCCCGCAGAATCGCCCACCGCGCAACGTCCCACCCCTGCTCGCCCTCCGGCTGCGCGCAGCCCAGGATCACGTCGTCGACGTCGCTCTTATTAAGCCCGTGCACTCTGTCCAAAGCCGCGCCCAATGCAGTTGCGGCCAGGTCATCGGGCCGCGTAGTCGCCAGCGCCCCTTTGGGCGCCCGCCCCACCGGCGTCCGAACCGCACTCACCAGAACCGCCTCAGCCATCTTTACGCTCCAAAGCTGACTCCGCTAACTTGCTAACCCGCTGACTCGCTAATCCGTCGTCTCCACCACCACCCACGCCTTCCCTGAGTAGTAGTGATACACCGTCTTCTGATCCACCAGTGAATCAGCCAGCGCATCGTGATCCAGCAGCGGCGGCCTCCGCCGCATCCCCGCCTGTGCCTGTCGCACCTGCTGCGGAGTCGCTGCGTCGATTGCCCAGTTAAATCCCAGCGAACCATTTCCGCCACTTGCCTGCAGCCGCTCCGTCTCCGGAGCCGAAGCCAGCACAACAGGCTCCCCGTCATCTGCAAAAAACACCAGCAGAGAAACCGTCCCATGCACAGAGCAAAGCACCGCCCAGTCCGCCGATCCCTTCTGCTCCAGGCTCGCCCTCACCACGTTCTCCGGCCCGCGCGCCTCATACGTTTGAGGAATCAGGCATCCGCGCCGATTCAACTCCTCCCGCACCGCCGCCGGCAACTGCGGAAACGAGTTCACCGGCAGATGCCGGATCACATACGGCATCGCGTGCCCATCCACCTCAATCTGGCCCGACTCATTCAGTTGCGCATCCGGCTCATTCTGGCCATGCGCCAGCAACGCCGTCAGCATCAACGCGGCCGAAAATGAAAATAAGAAAACTCGTTTCATTGCTAATTCCGCAGCGGCTTCCCGGTTTTCAGCGTATACCCAATCCGCTCCTGCGTCTTGCGCTCGCCGCACAGCGAGAGAAACGCCTCCCGCTCCAGGTCCAGCAGATACTGCTCGGTAAGCGGCGTGCCCGCCGTCACCCGCCCGCCGGCCAGGATGTACGCAAGCCACCGCGCCACCTTCTGGTCGTGCTCTGAGGCGTATCCCGCCTCGCCCATCAGAAACACGCCCGTCTCCATCATCGCCAGCGCTGATGCACCCGGCGCCGGAATCGCTGTCCGCTGCAGTGGAGCCGCATAGCCCGCCTCGGCCAGCGCCATCGCCTGCGCCTTCGCGTCCAGCAACAATCGCTCCCGGTTCATCGTGATTCGATCCGCAGGCGCCATCAGCCCCAGCGTTTTCGCTTCTGCAGCAGACGTAGCCACCTTCGCCATCGCCATCGTCTCCAGCGCCTTCTTCAGCGCGGTCGCCACCTCAGCCGACTGCGCAAACCGCGACGGCGGATCCCGCGGGTCCGGCGGCGCCAGCACCGCAGCCGAGTCCAGCGCCCGCAGCAGCATCTCCTTCGTCCCGCCGCCCGCGGGAATCAGCCCCACACCCGCCTCAACCAGTCCGATATACGTCTCCGCATGCGGTTGCCTACGCGCGGCGTGCAGGCAGATCTCCGCGCCGCCGCCCAGCGTCAGCCCGAACGGAGCCACCACCACCGGCCGCGGGCAGAATTTGATCGCCGCCGTCATCTGCTGAAAGCTGTTGCTGATCGCGGCCAGCTCGTCGAACTCGCCCTCTTGCGCCACCATCAGCAACTGCATCAGGTTCGCGCCCACTGAGAAGTTGTCCCGGTCGCCGGAAATCACAAAGCCTGCAAAATTCCGCACCGCATCTGAGTCCGGCCGCAGCGCCGACGAGATCATCTGCAGCACATCGCCGCCAATCGCATTCTTCAGCGAGTGCAGCTCAATGCACGCAATTCCGTCGCCCACATCCACCAGTGACGCGCCGGCATTCGACCGAATCACTCCATGTGTGCGCTTGAAATCCGCCACTCGTGCGTGTCCCGGCGCCTCCTGCACAGCCTCAGCCAATCCTGTCGCCGGCTGAAAACATGCGCGGCCACCATTCGTGTACCAGCTCGTTTCCCCCGACTTCAGCAGAAACTCCGCGCGCGAGCTCACCGGCAGCCCCAGCTCCTTCATCCGCCGGACTGAAGCCTCAATCCCCACGGCATCCCACAGCTCAAACGGCCCAAGCTCCCAGTTGAACCCTGCGCGCATCGCCTGGTCGATCGAAACCGCATCCGTCGCAACCTCGCCAATCCGCTCGGCAGCAAAGTTCCACAACCCTGCCAGAAACGGCCACAAAAATCCCGCAGCCTTGTCCTTCTTTGGATCGTTGCCGAGCAGAATCCGCAGCCGCTCCGCTATCGTGCCCGCATTCTTCGCCATCTCAAGCGCGGGCAGCGCTGCTTTCTTCAATGGCCGGTATTCAAACGTCTCAAGATCGAGCACGCTGCGCTCATCCTTGCCGTCAACTTTGCTATCGGCGCCGCGTGTCTTTTTATAGAAGCCCTGTCCCGCCTTGTCGCCAATCCATCCGCGCTTCAGCAGCTCTGCGAGTACGGCAGAAAAACGTCCGCCCGTCACGCCCTCGGGAAAATTTGCCGCCACATGTGCCAGAATGTCGATGCCCACCAGATCTGCCAGCCGAAAAGTTCCAGTCCGCGGCCATCCCAGTGCCGGCCCGGTCAGCGCGTCAATCTCTTCAACCGTCAGCCCCTGTTCCAGCATCAGGTTCGCCGCGTTAAACATCACCGCAATCCCGATACGGTTGGCGATAAAGTTCGGCGTGTCGTTCGCGTAGACAACCTGCTTGCCCAGCACCCGGTCCGCAAACGCGGCAAACGATGCCACCAGCGTCGAATCGCTCTCTGCCGTTGAAATCACTTCCAGCAGCCGCATATACCGCGGCGGATTGAAGAAGTGCGTTCCGAAGAACCGCGCCCGCAGCCCATCCAGCGCCGCCGCAATCTTCGCTACCGGCAGCCCCGATGTATTCGTGGTCAGAATCGCCGTCTTGCTCAGATGCGGCGTCACCCGCGCCAGCAGCGCCGTCTTGATCTCGAGATTCTCCGCCACCGCCTCGATCACCCAGTCGCACCCGCTCAGCGCCGGCAGATCGTGATCGAAGTCCCCGGGAGTGATGAGCGCCGCCACAGCCGGCTCAAACAGAGCCGCAGGCTTGGCCTTCGCCAGTCCGCTTAGTGCCGTCTTTGCCAGCGGCTCAGCGCCGTCGCCTTTTGCAGCAAGATCGAGAAGTAAAACCGGAATCCCCGCATTCGCCAGATGCGCCGCAATGCGCGAGCCCATGGTGCCCGCGCCCAGCACGGCCGCCCGCCGCACGAGTAACGGTTTAGCCATCTGTGCAGAAGTTTCGCCAATGGCTTGTGCTGTGCCCATGTCAGCTCTCGTTACGTCTGATGCAGGCCTGCCATCAAGCGTAAACGCTCGCAGCATACGCAGTTCCCCCGCGCCGGGTCAAGAACGCCGGTCACCACTGAGCAAGTCCGCTTTGCGGGGACCGGGCTTCAGCCTGTACATCCAATCGCAAAAAAAAAATAGAGCCACAGTCCATGAATGAAGCCTCTTCAACCGGTACAACGCAAGCCTCCGCAGCAAACGTTCCGTTTCTATACTTTTGCTTCCATTGGCATCAGTGCTGATACCGGCGCCGGGGCCGCAACCATTTTGAAGTTCCGGTGGCATGCCCGCTCAGGGCAAAATCCGCGCTTCCGACCGGAAGACGTGATACTGCGTAAACCTCACGTCGTTCATCTGCTCCCTCCACGGAATTGGCGCCGGCTGGGCGTCTTCGTTGATGTACGGAGGGTAGATCTTCCAATAAGCCACGCTGTGCACCGGGCAGATGTAGGCCTTCCCCGCGATCGTCACCGAGTCATATTCCACCGCAATGCCCGAAGCCTCAGCCGTGTCGGGATCGTGCGTCCATGCCTGCACCGTGATGCGGTAGATCGTCCCCGAATCAGAATCAATGGCAATTTCTCCATGGTAGGCGGGCAGTTCCTGATCGTGACCCGCCAGGGCCATCACCATGTAGTGCGAGGCATTCCTCGGCACTGAGTAACGAAAGACGGCGAGTCTGGATGCAGCGTTGCGCTCCCAGTGCCCCCACCTCACCTGTCCATGCATGGCGTCTCCGAGCACCGCGGAGAGGATCGGCCCGAACTCGCCATTCGTGGTGAGCCACAGCGATTCGGAAGGTGAATTCCCGTTCGTCTTTGTAGACTCTTCTACCTCAGAGCCATCGCGATAAGTAACCGTGTGCTGCCACGTTCCTTCAATATAAAGATGCCCCGCCGGGATGGAAGCCGACAACCCAAGGTCTTCGCGTAGCAGCTTCGCGTCATGGTAATCCTTCTTGTGAAAGAACTCCGCATCAAAGTTCTCGCTTGCCAGGTCAGATGCGGTTGCCACTTCGAATCCCATTGCGCTGCGGATCGCGTAAAAATTCGGCAGTTTGTGCAGCGTTTTCTTCACGTACTCCATTGCGCGCGCAAGGATCGCCGTTTGTTCCCGCACGTCCGGCATAGGATCGGCGGGCATAGCCTCGCTCTGTGGGTCGAGAAACACCGCCGCATCGATGGCCGCATCCAGCGCTGCATTTGAACGTTTGCCGGGCATCTCGCCTGCCCACCGCGATGCCTGGCTCTGGCTCGGCCGCTCCGTCAACTCCACGGCAGCAATCGCGCGTGCCGCCTCAGTATCCCGTTTGTGGCGGAGAGACGGCAACAGGTGATCGAACTGGTCTGCCGTCATGCGCATGGAAACCGTGTGCGGCTTTGCCACAGCCTGTGGCATAGCAGCCGCCAGCAGAAACAGCGCCGGTAGTATGCGCAATAAAGACATGGCCCTCGAAACCAGTGAGCCGATTATAGCCAGCCGCTTGCCATCCATTCTGCGCAGGCTGGGCATGGGGGATTTCAAACGGCAACTGCGCTCCTGCAGTTGATAATGGTGGAGGAAGGACTTCACACAAGCCAGAGCAGGTACAACAGCTCAGGCTCAGATCAGGGAAACTGCATGTGTCTTTATTGCCGGCTGTCGAAGATTATGCTCGCGCTTTGCTTCGTGTGCACCTTCGGCATGCACCACCTTGCGGGCCAGGACCTCAAAAGCTTCGAGCACCGCATCACCACCAAAGTCCTGCCCAACGGCCTCACGCTCATCCTCTGTGACCGGCCGGACGCACCTGTCTTCAGTTACTCCACATTCGTTGATGCAGGCGCGGCCAACGATCCCGCGGGCGAGAGCGGCCTCGCCCACATGTTTGAGCATCTGGCCTTCAAAGGCACCACCCGGATCGGTACCACCAACTGGCCCGCGGAAAAAGCTGCGCTCGCCAAAGTTGAAGCCGCCAACGGCGCTTACGAAGCCGAGTATCGAAAGCCCATCGGCCGCAGCGAAAAGAGACTCGCCGCGCTCCATCAGGCCTTTCTCGACGCACAGGCCGCCGCGGAAAAATACGTCGTCCCCAACCAATTCACTGAGGTGGCAGAGGCCAACGGCGCGCACGACCTTAACGCCGAAACCGGCCTCGACGATACCCAGTATTACTGGTCCATGCCCGAAAATCGTCTCGAGCTCTGGGCATGGCTTGAGAGCAGCCGCCTGTCAGACACCGTTCCGCGCGAGTTCTACAAAGAGCGCGACGTCGTCATGGAAGAGCGCCGCATGCGTGTCGACTCCGACCCCACCGGCCGCCTGCTTGAACAGTTCCTTGCCACCGCATACGTCGCGCATCCCTACGGCCGCAGTGACGTTGGCTGGCCCAGTGAGCTCAGCCAGATCACCGCGACTGAGGCCATGGCCTTCCACCGCAAATACTACGTGGCCTCGAATATCGTCATCGCCATCGTCGGAGACGTTGACGCAAAGACCGCGCTCCCCATTCTCGAGAAATACTTCAGCCGCGTTCCCGGTGGGCCCAGACCGGAAGAGATGACCACCGTCGAGCCCAAACAGTTCGCCGAAAAGTCCGTCATCCTCCGCGATCCCTCGCAGCCCTTCTACATCGAGGGCTATCATCGCCCCAGCTATCGCGACCCCGATGACGCCGTCTACGACGCCATCAGTGACATCCTCTCCAACGGCCGCGTCTCGCGTCTGTATCGCAGCCTCGTCGAGCAGCAGCAGATCGCTGAAGAAGCCGCCGGTTTCAGCGGCCTGCCCGGCGACAAGTATCCCAACCTCTTCGCCTTTTACGCCGTTCCTACTCCCGGCCACACCCCCGCTGAGATGCGCGAGGCCATCCACAAGGAAATCGACAGGCTCAAGACCACCGACGTCACCGACGCCGAGCTCGCCATGTACAAGACCCGCACCCGCGCCGATCTGCTTCGCGGACTCGCCGACAATCAGGGCCTCGCCAACTCCCTCGCCGAGTACCAGACCCGCTACGGCGACTGGCGGGAGTTATTCCGGCAGCTCGACCGTGTTGACGCTGTCACCAAAGCCGACATTCGCCGCGTAGCCAATCAGGTCTTCGTCTCATCCAACCGCACCAGCGCAGAGATCGACACCGAAGCGCCGGCGCCAGACACCGCAGCCGCCGGTGCAAAGACCGGAGGCGCGCAATGATTCGCCTTACGCGCACGGCGTCTCTCGCATCTGTTCTCTGCGCCGCCATTGCCGCGCCATCCGCGTCGTTTGCCCAGCAATCCAAACCCTGGCAGCAGATCCCAATCCCCAAACTCCACCAGTTCAAGCCCCACCAGCCCGCGCGCATTGAGTTAAAAAACGGCATCGTCATCTTTCTGCAGGAAGATAACGAGCTCCCCTTCATCTCCGGCTCGGTGCTCATCCCCGGCGGCGCGCGCGATGAAGACCCCGCCAAAGCCGGCCTCGTCGGCCTCTACGCGCAGGCATGGCGCACCAGCGGCACCGCAGCCATGAGCGGCGATGCCATGGACAATCTGCTCGAAGCCAAAGCCGCGCACATTGAAACCAGTGGAGACGACGATTCCACCTCCATCGAGTGGGACTCGCTCAAAGCCGACGCGGACCAGGTCTTCGCGCTGGCCATGGACCTCCTCTTTCATCCCAAATTCAGCCAGGAAAAACTCGAGCTTGCGCAGCAGCAGGAAGCCACCGCCATCGTCCGCCGCAACGACGATGAAGACGGCATTGCGGAGCGTGAAGCCGCCAGGCTCGTCTACGGCGTCAACAGTCCCTACACGCGCCAGCCCGAGCTTGCTACGATCCGCGCGGTCAGCGTCGCTGATCTTCAGGCCTGGCATGACCGCACTCTCAAAGGCAAGCTCATCGTCGGCATCAGCGGCGACTTCGATCCCGCCGCCATGGAAGCCAAGGTCCGCGCAGCATTCGAGAACCTGCCGTCAGTTACGCCCGAGCCGCCGCGTAACGAAAAATTCGCAGGCCCCAAGCCCGGCATCTACTTCATCGACAAGCCGGACGTCGACCAGTCCGATGTCCAGATCGTCTGTCTCGGCGTCGACCGCCGCAATTACGATGTGCCCACACTCGCCGTCATGGACGAGATCCTCGGCGGAGGTTTCTCCAGTCGTCTCTTTCAAAAGATCCGCACCGAGCTTGGTCTTGCTTACTCTGTCGGTGGAGGCTTCGGCCTCGAGTACGACCACCCCGGCATGTTCGATGTGAACCTCCTTACCAAAAGCGCCTCCACCGTGGATGCAACCCGCGAGGCCCAGGCCCAGATCGCCGGCCTCGTCGCTCATCCCTTCACGCAAACCGAACTCGACCGCGCTAAAGACGATCTCCTCAACTCGTTCCTCTTTCGCTACGACACGCGAGACAAAATCCTCGAAGAGCGCGAGCAGCTCGAGTTTTACGGCTATCCCGCTGACTATCTTGAAACCTACCGCGACGCCATTGAGAAAGTAACGCTGGCCGATTTAACCGCCGCGGCGAAAAAGTACATCCATCCTGAAAAGATGGCCGTCCTTGTGGTCGGCAATGGCTCTGAGATCAAGCCCGGACTTGAAGCTCTCAGGCAGGGTCCCGCGATGCCCGTCGACATCACCATTCCGCGTCCGCAACAGGCATCGAACCAACGCACGGAGAAGAACCAGTGAGCAGTCAGGCAAACAACGGTGCAAATCTGGCCGTCGTCATCCTTGCCGCAGGCAAGGGGACGCGGCTCAAATCGAAACGTCCCAAGGTTCTGCACGAAATTGGCGGCAAGCCGCTCCTCGCGCATGTCATCGCAGCCGCTGGCCGCGTCGTCGCCCCCGAGCACATCTACGTCGTCGTCGGCCACCAGGCTGACCGCGTTCGTGCCGCCGTCGCTTCCACCGGCGTGCAGTTTGTCCAGCAGGCCGAGCAGCGCGGCACCGGCCACGCCCTCCAGTGTGCGCGCGCTGCCGTTGAAAATTATGAAAGCCTGCTCGTCCTCTCCGGTGATGTGCCTCTCATTCGCACTGAGACCATCGAGCGCATGAGCCGGTTCCATCAGTCCGAGCGCGCCGCCATGACCATCCTCACCGCGCACCCTGACGATCCCAACGGCTACGGCCGCATCGTCCGCCGCGCTCCCGGCTCGCCTGAAGTCGACGCAATCGTCGAGCAGAAATCCCTCGCGCCCGGCCAGGAAAAAATAGGCGAGATCAACTCCGGCATCTACGCCTTTGCCGGTGGGCCGCTCTTCGCGCATCTCGACAAACTCACCGCCAACAACGCGCACAGCGAGCTCTACCTCACAGATATGGCCGGCATTCTTCGCGCCGCCGGCGAGCGTGTCGTCGCCATTGAAGCCGAAAACGCCGCAGAAATCCTCGGCGCAAACACCATTGCTGAACTCGTCGCACTCGACGCCGCCATGCGCGATGCCACCGCGCAGCGTCTCATGGCCGCCGGCGTCACCATCTTCCGTCCTGAAACCTGCATCATCGACGCCGAAGTTGAAGTCGAGCCCGACACCGTCATCGAGCCCTTCGTGCAGCTTCGCGGCAAAACCCGTATCGGTTCCGACTGCTCCATCCGCTCTTACACCGTCATCGAAAACTGCACGCTTGGCGATGCTGTAGAAATTCTGGAACACTGCGTCATGGCTGACAGCTCCGTAGCTGACGGTGCGCGTATCGGACCGTTCGCGCGCATGCGCCCGGGGAGCGAGATCGGCCCAGGCGTACACATCGGCAACTTTGTTGAGACCAAAAAGACCCGCATGGGCAAGGGAGCCAAGGCCAACCACTTTGCCTACCTGGGAGACTCAGACATTGGCGGAGGCAGCAACATCGGCGCCGGAACCATCGTCTGCAACTACGACGGATTCCACAAGCACCGCACGCAGATCGGCGAAGGTGCCTTCGTCGGCAGTAACTCCACGCTCGTTGCTCCAATCGCAATAGGCGACGGAGCCTACATCGGCGCGGCCTCTTGCATCACCAAAGACGTACCCGCTGACGCACTCGCCGTAGGCCGCGCACGCCAGGTCAGCAAGGAAGGCTGGGCCGCCGTCCGCCGCGCCAAAATCAAAGCAGCAAAGGACTCAGCCAAATAGCAGCAGGATTTTGCGCGCCCCCATCCTTTCGATGTTCATAGTCGAAAGGGTGGGAAAGCACGAATCTCTCACGAATTTCTATTGACGTCTTCACCGCAATGCGCCTTCTCCGCTCACTCCCGCTGGTACTGTTCTTCGCCGCGCACATTCTCTGCGCGCAGTCCGCCAAACTCAACGCTCAAAAAATCGCTGACGGTGTCTGGTTCCTTCCCGGCGACGCCTCAAAAGGCTACTGCAACAACATCGTCATCGAGATGCAGGACTACCTCATCGTCATTGACGCCAACTATCCCGGCCGCGCCCGCGAACTTGTAGCGCAGATCGGCCAGCTCTCGCCCAAGCCTGTGCGCTTCGTCTTCGATACCCATGCGCACCGCGATCACTCCTACGGCAATATCGTCTGGACCCGCGCCCGCGCAATCACCTTCGCCTACCAGGGCGTCGACGAAGAAATGGACCGCTACGAGCCTGCGCGCTGGCAGGCCACCGCCGCGCAGCGCGACGATGTCCGCTCGCTCAACCTCACTGACGCGCCGCGCCCGCAGCTCGTCTTCCGCCAGAGCCCATTCATTCTGAAAGACGCCACCCGCGAAGTTGACTTCTACTTCCTCGGCTGGGCGCACACCCGCGGCGACGGCTTCGTCTGGCTGCCCAAAGAGCGCATCCTCTGCACCGGAGATGCCGCCGTCAACGGTCCGCGCAACAAGCTCTGGGACGCGAACCTCACCAACTGGCCACATGTTTTGGACCAAGCCCTCGCGCTCGGCCCGCTCCATGTGCTGCCCGGCCACGGTGACGCCGGCGGTCCAGAGATTCTCACCGGTCAGCGCGGCTTTCTTCTCGACCTCTACTCGGCAGTCAAGCAACAGGCCCAGGCAGGGAAGTCGCCCGCACAGATCACAATCACGCTCCCTGACCGCGACCGCAACTGGATTCCCAAAGACCTCACCCAGGACGTCGCCATCACCTGGAGCGAGATCACCCAGCACAAACCCGCAGGCGACATCCCGCACGTCTGGCAATAAATCGAACCCTCAAACTCAGTGTCGAGTTCCAGCACGAAGAACGGGTGCCCCATCCTTGGCGCGTCTTTGCTTTTGCGCCAAGGGTGGGAGAGCACAACCCTTAACCAGCCCTGACTCCGCTCAGCCGCGCCGTCGGATCTACCACCAGCCACGCCGCCGCACCCAGCACCGCCAGTGCCGTTGCTGTCATGAACGAAGCGTTCCACCCAAAGTGCGCTGCAATCAGCGGAGTCAGCGTTGCCGTCACTGCCCCGCCGATCTGGCAGCCCATATTCATCGCGCCTGAAACCACTCCGGCAAACGTCCCCGCAAAATCCGCTGTTACTGACCAGAACGAGCTCTGCGAAAGATACAGCGCACCCGCTCCGCAGGCCAGCACCAGGCTCGCAGACTGTGCTCCGCTCACTCGCGATCCTGCCGCCAGCAGCACGGCAGTCAAAAACAGCGCAAACGCAGGCAAAAAGCACCGCCCTGCCCTCTGGCTCACATGCCGCGCCAGCCAGTCGCTCACTGCGCCGCCCACCAGCGATCCCAGTGACATCGCCATGAACGGAAACATCGACAGCACCGCGCTCGACTTCATGCTCAGCCCGCGCACCTGCGTCAGATACAGGTAAAACCAGCTGAAGAAGATCCACGAAACATAGCCATACGTAAAGTAGCTCGCCGTCACCGCCAGAATATTGCGATCCGTGAAAATCCTTCGCCACGGTACTGCAGCCTTGCGCGCCGCAGCACTCGCACTCGGAGCATCGCCGCGCCCCGCCACAATCGCCGCCAGCTCCGCCTCACCTACCCACGGATGCTTCTCCGGCACATTTCGCGCCGCAAAGTACCACACCGCTCCGGCAATCAGCCCCAGCGCCGCGCAGAACCAGAACGACGCGTGCCATCCATGCCGCAGAATGATCGCCGTCAGCAGCGGCGGAGCAATCGCCGACCCCAGACCGACGCCGCCAAAGATGATCCCGTTCGCCTTGCCGCGTTCGGGAATCGGAAACCATCGCTCGACGAACTGATTGGCGCATGGATACATCACCGCCTCGCCCGCGCCCAGTGCAATGCGGATCAGAATCAGGCCCAGCAGCGCTCCCGGCGGATGCGGCGGAGCCAGCGCTGTGAGCGCGGTAAACACGCCCCACCAAACCAGCCCCAGCGCTAGCACCCTCCTCGGTCCAAACCGCCGTGCCAGCACGCCCGCCGGAATCTGAAATGCGGCATACCCTATCAGAAACGCGCTGAAGACCCATCCAAGATGCGTGTTGTCGATGCTGAAATCGTGCCCGATCTGTCCGCCCGCAATCGAAATGTTTGTCCGGTCAAGAAAGGCGATGGCGCTCAGCACCATGATCCAGGTCACTAATAAATATCGGATAGGGAGCCTTCCCGCCCGCGCCGCAGCCGCTTCTCCGTGCATGGCTTCGGATTGTATCGGACGGGGGCTATCTGCTGGCATTCGTCACAAAATCGGAACCTTATCCCGGATGCTTCTCATCGAACCATGCATAGACAAAAAGGCTGCCGTCGCTGAAGGCCATGCCGACAGCCTTATCGGCCATGGAATCAGCAGGTTAATCCGGATCGGCCGCTGGGTGTGATTCCACGTGCAACTAAACGGATGCACGGCATTCACATTCGTGTGATGGCACTTTTCATCGGTCTGCGTTATTGATTGTGTGGCGAAACTTTCAACTCGGGGATGGACGGGGCTCGACGCATATCGACTGTTTCCTTACAATCATCAGCAGAACTCGCTAGTAATCCATAGCCGCTGTGAAGAAAAGAAAGGTTGCAGAATTATCTATTCTTATTCTTCAATACGGAAATAGGGTTCCGGGCCCATTTTTTGATGTTGTCCAAATTGGGCAAACATCGTTTACTGGAGCAAGCAGGGACGAAGCTGTTGCAGTACTGCCACAGGAGACACCGAACGCGCGAGCAGGTTTGACCCGATGTCCGAATGGACCGGTGCAGACCTTTGGCAAGCGCCATCGGACTGGGCAGAGACGGAGCAGCGGTTGGCAGTGAACGGTTGCCGAACGATCTTTCCCCGTCTTATATGCCCGGCGTGCAGGGTGCAGCCGACATTTCGGTATGTTCGCATCTTCAGCCGGGAACCGGCTGCAGACGAAGGGGAAGCTGGTTGGCAATAAACCTGGCAGGACCGGGAATTCCGAGTGCCGCTGGCGCTGAGGCTCAGGCGCGCAACAACGGCAACGGGCGTAAAGTCGCACGCATTCTCGTGGTCGACGACGAAACCCACGTCCGTGCGATGGTGGGCTCCACGCTCGAGCGCCAGGGCTTTGAAGTACATCTTGCCTCCAGCGGCCGCGAAGCACTCGAGACCCTCGAACTCAATACCTTCGACCTTGTCCTCACCGACATCGTTATGCAGGACGTCAACGGCATAGCCCTGCTCGAGCGCATCCACGCGCAATATCCAAATCTTCCCGTCGTCATGGTCACGGCCATTCACGACATCAGCGTGGCCATCGACTCCATGCGCCGTGGCGCTTATGACTATCTCCTCAAGCCCTTCGAGCGTGAGCACCTGCTCTCCACCGTGCAGCGCGCCATGGACCACCGCCACGCCCTCGAAGAGACCCACAACTACCAGCAGAGCCTTGAGCAAATGGTGCGCGCCCGCACTGAAATGCTGCGCCACGCCATGGAAGACCTCGAGCACTCCTATGACGTCACGCTCGAAGCCCTCGGTGATGCGCTCGACCTCAAGGACTCCGAGACGGAAGGCCACTCCAAGCGCGTTACCGCATACACCATCGCGCTGGCCCGTGCCATGGGTGTCCCGCCGGCTGACATCAAGATCATCGCCCGCGGCGCATTCCTTCACGATGTAGGCAAGATGGCCATCCCCGACGAGATTCTGCGCAAGCCCGGCAAGCTCACTCAAGATGAGCAGGGCGTCATGCGCGAGCACTGCCAGCGCGGCTATCACATGCTGCGCAAGATCCCGTTTCTCGCCGGCGCTTCAGACATTGTCTACTGCCACCAGGAGCACTTTGACGGCACCGGCTATCCCCGCGGCATCCGCGGCCGCGAAATCCCGCTCGGCGCGCGCATCTTTGCCGTGGCCGACGCGCTCGATGCCATCACCAGCGACCGCCCTTATCGAAAAGCACAGAGCTTCGACGCCGCCCGGGAAGAGATTCTCCGCTGTTCCGGCACCCAGTTCGATCCGCAGGTCGTAGAAGTCTTCCTCAAGATCCCCAATGAACTCTGGCAGGAACTGCGCTCGGAGATCAGCGGTCAGAACAAGCGCTTCTCGACATTCGAACTGGCCCCGCCCACCGACCCCAAAGTCTAGCCGCGTCTATCATCTGCTTCAATCAGGTTCCCTGAACATTAGCCCGCAACCACTCCAACCTTGCTACGATTGCGTGCAGGGAGGTCACTCCATGTCGGCACTTACTTCTGAAGAAGCCCGCAATCGCCTCATCAGCCTGCCCGAATGGCGCATCGAATCCGGCGAACTCACCCGCACCTTCGCCTTCAGGGATTTTGTAGCCGCACTCGCCTTCGTCAACCGTGTAGGGGAAGCCGCAGAAGCCGCCGGTCACCATCCCGACATCGACATCCGTTACAACAAGGTTCGTCTCAACCTCGTCACTCATGACGCGGGAGGCCTCACTGCGAAGGATTTCGACCTCGCCGCCAAAGCCAGTAGTCTGGCCTGAGGTCAACCGGCCCGTTCTAGTCAGATCTCGTCAAACGGATCTTCGGAGTGCTCGGCTTCAGAAATACCAAATTGTGGATTTTCACCGTTTTCTCCGGATTCGTGGAGCTTATTCAGGGTTTTCCGGTACCACCATGCGGCAGCCACACCACCGGCCAGAGCCGACGCAACCGCCACCACTCCCAGCCTGAACCAGCCAGAACGCGGCTGCCCGCCTTCCGGCTTGGATTCAGAACCATATGATTCTATTTCGTTTGTCATCAAGTTATCAGACTCCCACTGGCCTTAATCGCTCTGCGTAAACTCCGCAAAACCTCACAATAGTGCTCCCAGACGTCCGAGCGTTAGATGCGCGGATTGAAAAAATGATGGCTTGCGGATGTGAAAAAGAAATTCTGATTTTTGTACTTGCATTCTTCTGAATCTATGCTATCGTGTATTTATTCCGGTTGTGGAGGTGGTTATCTCCCCTCTGGGCCGGAAGTAGTTTGCGTCACTGGCCTCCCGGCACGAACAATTCAACGTTCGTGCCGTCTTTTTTTTGCATTTCAGTTTTGCCCACCATATCCAAACCAGACTTGAAGTTGGCCAGCGGCCCTCTCCTGCCTCAGTACCGATAGCTCAGTCCCAATCCCAGCACCTTCCGCGCCTCCAGATTCACCGGAATCGACACCGTCGGCGGATAGGGTTCAGGCAGCCCGGTCGGCAACACCGCCGTGCCGATATTACCCGCCACCTGCCCGATCCCGATGTCGAAGGCGAAGTGCGGATGCTCAGCCTGCGTCACGCGCACCGCATAGTCCAGCGTCGTCGGCAGATGCACGCCGCCCGGAATAATGTAGCCAAGATTCTTCGCCGTATGCGGCTCCTGCGTAAATCCTGCCGAAGGCACAATCGCTGTCTTCCATGGCCCCGGCAGCGGAATCCCCAGCCCGCCGAACAACCTTCCGCCAAACCGCGTCGACTGCCCGCCGATTCCGAAGATTGCCGCATTCGTAAACTTGATGCCGAAGTTAAGCAGGAACGGCACCGGAGGTCTGGCCCAGGTCTTCGTCATCGCTGCGTACACGTCCTCGTTTGTATAAGCCTTGTCCGGTCCCAGCCCCAGCGCATGGTTCAAGTGCCCAGACACGAAATGATCGCCCGTCCGCACAATCACGCCTGCAGCCAGCCCCGGCGTCCACGGCGCAAACTGTTCATCCTTCAGCAGCACAACCTTGCCGCTGATCACGTTCATGCCGCTGTAGTTCCACAACTGGCTGAATGCGCCCTCAGATGCAACGTTGCTGTCGCCCAGCAGATGCACGCTTCGCGTGTAGCCCACCTCTGCGCGATTCGCAAACCCTTCCGCCACTGAGAAAGTCTGGATGTCGCCAATCACCTTCGCGCTGTTCACAAAGTGATAGCCAAACGCCGGATGCGAGAAGAAATGTCCCTTCTCCGTGTACACCACATAAGCCGTTGGCGTTAAAAACCCGCCCGTCTGTCCTTCGAGCGTAAGGTGCTGAGCATTGAGCCTGCCGCCGAACATTGCGGCAGCCATGAAAAGCGCGCAGGCTGCAAACCTGCCGGTCCTTGGGAGGAGGTTCACCTGAAGTTCTCCTTGCGAGCGCACCGTCTTCTGCCGGCTGCACTCTGGTATTGAATGGAAAGTCACACACTTCTAACACAAAGTGCATAACTTCGTCTGCCCGTTTCTTCCGGCGCGCACACCCGGTATAGACTTGAGCCGATGCCACGCGGTTTGTTCATCACCCTTGAGGGTCTCGACGGCTCAGGAAAAACCACGCAGATCAAGCGTTTGGCTGCATGGATGACTAGGCGCGGTTTGCCCGTTGTACAGACCCGTCAGCCCGGCGGCACCGATCTCGGAGACCGCGTCCGCTCCATCCTGCTTGACTCCCGCGCCACCGCCGTTGCGCCCATGGCAGAAATGGCTCTCATGTTCGCTGACCGCGCGCAGGCCATTGCAGAAGTCATCCGCCCTGCGCTCGACGAAGGCAGGATGGTCCTCTGCGACCGATTCACCGACTCGACCGAGGCTTACCAGGGCGGCGGCCGCCAATTAGGCTCTGAGACTGTGCTTGAGCTTCACCGTCTAATCTGTGGAGATTTGCAACCCGACCTCACGCTTTTACTCTTACCTGGTCTGGATGTCTCGCTCTCACGTGCGCGCCGCCGCAACGACCGAGTCGAGCAGCAGACCGGCTCAAGCGAAGGCCGCTTCGAGCAGGAGCAGGATGAATTTTTCCGCAGGGTGTGGCGCAAGTACCGCGAGATCGCTGAGCGCGAGCCCGAGCGCGTCATTCTCATCGAAGGCGACCTCACCATCGACGATGTCCACGAACAGATTATCGAGGCAGTAGCCGAGCGCCTCGTCCTGCTCGATCAGAAAATCTGACGTGCCAGGCTCAGTGGATTGCAGATCGCTCCAATTTACGAGTGGACAAAATCAACGATTGTCATCTTGAGCGCAGTTGGGAACGTTCTTCTTCCCAACGGAGTCGAAAGACCTGCGGTTCAATACGCACTCACCGCGCCGCCAGACATCCCAGCACCGTATCCAGCGCGGTCTGCGCATCCCTCAGCGCCGTCTTGTTCCCCTCCAGCCGGCTCATCATCAATGCGCCTTCCAGCGCGGCAATAATCGTGTTTGCAATCTGCCGCGGATTCGCGCTCTTGCCAATCTCGCCGTTCCGTATGCCTTCCTTCACAATCTTTGCCAGCCGCTCGCGCCAGTCTTTAAACGCATCGCGCGCCATCTCGCGCAGCACTGGATTCCCATCGTCCGCATCCACCGCGGTATTCATCAGCGGACATCCCCCGCGCACCATCGAACTGGTTTCCACAAATCTTGCGATGAATGACCGCAGCATGTGCACCGCGCCCTGCGACCGGTCCAGGTTATCGGTCCGCAGTTTTGCTGACCTTGTCAGCGAATAGCGAAACGCCTCTGCCGCAAGCTCTTCTTTTGTGGAAAAGTGCCGGTATAATCCGCCTTTCTCCAGGCCCGTGGCCTCCATCACATCGTGCATCGAGCAGCCCGCGTATCCGCGCTGATTAAAGATCGGCGCGGCCTGCTCGATAATTCTTTGCCGCGTTATCTCTCCTTTTTGCATCGCGCTCAACCTCGCCGGAAAGTATAGATCAAAAAAAGACGCATCGGTCGCAAATCTTCTTTCATCTGATACAAAAGAGACCGTTCGGTCTCAAGACTTTCTTCCCCGGGGCCAGTATGGCGACAGCCGTAGCTACAACACCTGCTTTACCCGTTGCACCTGCCATGATCCGGCGTCCCGTCGTCAACCCCTGGGTCGTCGCGCTCACCGTCACGCTGGCCACATTCATGGAGCTGCTTGACACCTCCATCGCCAACGTCTCGCTTCCATACATCGCCGGCGGGCTCGGCCGGTCCTACGACGAAGTCACCTGGATTCTCACCACATATCTTGTCGCCAACGCTGTCGTGCTTCCCATGTCGGCGTGGCTCTCGCGCGTTCTCGGCCGCAAAAATTATTACCTCGCGTGTGTTGCGCTCTTCACTGTCACGTCGTTTTTGTGCGGCATTGCGCCCAGCCTCACTGTCATGCTCATCGCGCGCGTGCTGCAGGGCATCGGCGGCGGTGGTCTTGCTCCGGTTGAACAGGCCATTCTTGTTGACACTTTTCCGCCGCACAAGCGCGCCTCGGCCTTCGCACTCTACACCGTCGCCATCGTCACCGCGCCGGCCATCGGCCCGGTGCTCGGCGGATGGATCACCGACAACTTCGACTGGCGCTGGGTCTTCCTCATCAACATCCCCATCGGTATTCTTTCCATGTCGCTCACCACGCGCTTCGTTCACGATCCGCCCGCATTCGCTGAAGAGCGCAAAACCGTTCGCGATGAAAAAGGCCGTCTTCGCATCGACGGCATCGGCATTGCGCTCATCGGCCTCGGCTCCGCCGCGCTTGAAGTCCTGCTTGACCGCGGCCAGATCGACGACTGGTTCGGCTCCTCATTCATCTGCTGGATGTTCGCAATCGCGCTTCTCTGCCTGGGTACCGCCGTCTTCTGGGAACTGCGTCACAAGGATCCGGTCATCGCCTTCCGCATGTTGAAGACGCGCAACTTCGCCATCTCCAACTTTTTCTACTTCACCTTCGGCTTCGGTCTTTTCGCATCCACGACCATGATCCCACAGCTTCTGCAATCGCTCTACGGTTATCGCGCCATCGATGCTGGCCTTGTCCTCGGTCCCGGAGCATTGGTCATCACATTTCTCGCTCCCGTCGGCGCACAGCTCGTGCAGCGCGGCATCGTGCACCCGCGCATCCTGCTCTTTGGCGCGGTCGTCGTCGTGGGCCTTTCCTTCCTTCACTACAGCCACTTCAATCTCGACACTGACTACGCGCACTACGCACTCGCGCGTGCTCTCCAGGGCCTCGGCTACGCCTTCTTCTTCGTGCCTCTCTCAGTCATCACTTACTCTGAGCTCAAGCCCAGCGAGAACAACCGCGCATCTTCGCTCACCAACTTCTTCCGCAACTGGGGCGGCAGCTTCGGCATTGCCTTCGCAACCACCATGGCCGAGCGCCGTTTCAACTACCACCAGTCCGTCGTGGGAGCAAACCTGCCGCCATCATCTCCCTTCATGCAGCAGACCGCCGAGCGCATGGCCGGTTATCTGCAGTCCCACGGCTACGCGCACGCTGACGCGCTCAACGCCGCCTACGCACAGCTTTACAATCAGCTCGGTGCGCAGTCACACATCCTCGCCTTCATGGACTGCTTCCATCTCATCGGTGTCATCACACTGGTCGCCGCGCCGCTCGTTCTGCTCACCCGCTACTTCAAGCTCGGCGGCGGACGCGCTCCCGCCGGCCACTAAGGGCATCAACTTCAACGCCCGGCATCTTGAGTCAGTCTGGAAGATGCAGGCTTCAGCTCGTATGTATAGGTCTGCACCAACTGCAACTCGGCGCAGATATGCTGCCGGCTCTATAATCCCGCCATAGAACTCCGCACGTAAATTTGCGCGCAAGCGAGACAAGCATGCTCCGCTCTCAAAGCATCTCCGCTTTTGTGACTGTCCTTCTCGTCGCCCCGCTCCTCCACAGTCAGGTGAAAGAGTCTGACATTCAAAGGCAGATTGAAAATCTCCGCGCTGTCCCCACCGAACAGCGCCCTGAGGCCACCATCAGGATCGCGCAGGACATCAGTAC
>DASZXD010000101.1:0-3729 GCA_035546015.1 Occallatibacter sp. | reverse complement strand
GCGCTTCCGTGTCGGCAGAGGGCGGCGGTGCAGGTACGCCGGACTTCACGTTGTATGCGTCGATTACCTGCTTGGTGATATTGGTGCTGTTGCTGGCAAAGAGCACCGGCGACTGCTGCTGCGAGACGTCCAGAACCACCGTGAAGCCTTCTTTCTCGGCATACGACTGCATTACGTCGTAGACCTTGGAGGCCAGATTGTTGTAGACATCCTGCATCTCCTGCTGAAAGTCGCTCTGCGTATCCTGGAAGTCGCGGTCAAGCTGCTTCTTCTTGTTGTCGATGGCGCTGGCGCGAGCGGTGCGCTCGGCATCACTGAGGGTGGCGCTCTGAGCCTGCAACTGCTTGGTCAGGTTGTCGATCTCGTCGCTCTGAACCTTCAACTGCTGGCGCTTGGGATCGTACTTCTTCTGGAGATCGGCAAAGTTGCGCTGGCCTTCATTGGTCTGGGCTACGGCCACCTGAAAGGCGATGACAGCAATCTTAGCTGGGCCGGTGGGTGCTGCGGCATCGGCTGCGGCGGCTGACGGCGTAGCAGCAGATACGGCGGGTGTTTGAGCGGCGGCGGTCAGGGCTATGCCTGAGGCCAGCGTAGCAACAAGTGCAAGCGAATACTTCATGTGAATCGGAAACTCCTTCGGAATCCCTGTGCGCTCATGCGCAAGCCTGCGCCTCCTGAGAAACCTCTCGAATCTTTTGGTGGAAACTCTACGCCGGAGCGCGCCGGATGCAGAAAAGATGCGGATGGAGACGTCAGCAGGAACTAGGAAGGATTATACGGCATTCATGAAATGAATTCGGTAAACGGCGATGAGGTAATTTTTATGCCGCCGCGCCAGCTTTCACTCAAACCAGAGCTCTTTTTCGGTACTCAAAGGCGCGCATGTGAGTGTGTATTTATGGACTCCCTTTCGGACCGCGATCTGATCGGCAATGCGGCGATTCACTCTTCAGCTTTTGTGGGACTATTGCAGGTTTTTAACGGCTTTTGAAGGGTTCCATGCAGCCATAAATAAATCTTAATCGTTTATTTTCTTGAGGTTACGGTATAGCGATCGCGGTTATTGTCGGGAGGGGGTGGGGTCTCCCTGGGGTATAAACCGGTTTCTTTCCTGACAGACGGATTCCGGGCTGTGTGGATTGTGCCTGAGAGCGGGGATATTTTGTGCATCCCGATTATGACTGGCGATTGCGGCCAGACACAGGACGATGCCAAATATGCAATTTGCCGGGGTAATTCAGGGCTTTTGTGACACTTGCGAAAGTGTATGCAAGTGCCCTTGGGGGATGTCTGCAATGGTTAACCTCAGGCCATCTGTTGCAAAGAGGAAGCTGAGAGCCAATGGACAATGTCAGAAAAGCGCACCTCGGATTATTTGTCATTCCTGCCGCGCTTCTTGTTTTGATCGGCAGTGCGATACCGCGTATCCCGCAGCCACAGTCCTACCACCTGTTCGCGGACAGGAGAAGTTTCCTCGGCATCTCGAATTTTGGCGATGTGGCTTCGAATCTCCCCTTTGCAGCCATCGGAATCCGGGGTCTTATTCTCGTGCTGCGATCACGCTTCAGGAAAGGCGCCGCGCTCTTTCTTGACGAGCGAGAGATGTGGCCATACTTCTTTGCATTTGTCGGATTGCTACTGACCGCATTCGGCTCGTCGTATTATCATCTCGCTCCCAGCAACTCGCGTCTCGTTTGGGACCGTCTGCCGATGACTATCACTTTCATGTCGATGGTCGCAGCAGTCGTTGCAGAGCGCATCGATCCACGACTCGGCCTCCGGCTGCTGCCAGTCCTGCTGATTGCCGGCTTCACAAGCGTATTGCAATGGTATTGGAGCGAGATAAGAGGTGCGGGTGATTTGCGATTCTATGCGGCCGTGCAGGCTTATTCCGCGCTCGTGATTCTGCTGGCGCTTTTCCTGCCTCAACGTTACACGCGAGGCTCGGATTTTGGGCTCGTCCTCGGGTTCTACATTCTGGCGAAGATTCTTGAGGTTTTCGACGCGCAGGTTTACAGTGCGCTCCGGATTGTAAGCGGTCATACTCTCAAACACCTTGCTGCGGCCCTCGCTGGATTCTGCATTTTCAGGATGGTGCAGAAGAGAAAGCCTGTTGTTGCTCCGCAACCCTCCCAGGTCTGCGCAATCTGCGAAGCTGCAGCCAGTGAATGACGGCCTTACCAATTTCGAGTTCTGGAATTTGCGGTCGCTGATTGAGAGGGAGAATTCAATTTGCTATCGGCGGTTTTAAGCATTGCTGGTGGCGAAATAAAAGCGGCCCCGCCGAGGCGGGGCGGCTGGGTTTTGAACTGACCGCTGCAGATCAGTGGCTGGTGGAGGGCTTGGGCGCGTCTGGAGTAGCCGCGGCAGGAGCGGGCGGAGCCGGAATGCCGGACTTCTCGTTGTACGCCTCAATGACCGCTTTGGTGATATCGATCGAGGGCAGCGCGTAGAGCACGGTGGGGGCCTGTTGCTGCTGCTCGGTTGCGTCGAGCACGAGCGTGTAACCGTGCTTCTGCGCATAGTCTGTCATGGCGGCGCCCACTTTGCCGGCGATGCGGTTTACCAGTTCCTGCATGTCGGTCTGGAAGTCGCTCTGCGCATCCTGGGTATCGCGGTCGAGCTGCTTCTTCTTGTCGTCGATGGTGCGGGCGCGGGTCTCACGCTCCACATCGCTCAACTGAGCACTCTGCGCCTGGAGCTGCTTGGTGAGATTGTCGATATCGTCAGAAAGGCTTTTGATCTGCTGCCGTTTTGGATCGTACTTCTTCTGCAGATCGGCAAAGTCGCGCTGGAACTCGTTAGTCTGGGCAACCGCGGCCTGGAACTCGATGACGGCCACTTTGGCAGGACCGGGAGCGGGCGCTGCTTCGTGTGCGGCCGGCGTTGCGGGCTTTGGGGCCGCAGGTGTGGTCTGTGCCGATGCTGTGAGTGCGGATCCAAGGGCAAAAGAGATGAGGGCTAGGTGCACGCGCTTCATGCGAATTGAAAGACTCCTTCGTGGCTTCGGCCGGTATCCCGCGAGCAATTGACGGCTCCAGGAACTTGCGTAGCGATTCCCATCGAACGGCCTTAGTACGCCTCAGGGGAGATTCCGCACGCTCAGTGCGAAAGCAACGACGAGGCCGCAGAAAACATCGCCAGAAACCAAAAAAATTATACGGCATTGGCTGCCGACTCGATAAGTGCGCTTGGGCAGGTGGCAAACAAAAAGGCCGCCTGTTGCGGGCGGCCTCTGCAGGAGCAAATATTTTTGTACTTAGAAGGTGGTGGAGATGGTGAGCCGGAAGGTCTTGCGCGGCTCGCGGAAGACGTAGCGCGACCCGTAGGCCTGGATGGCTTCCTGGTACGTGTAATCTCCGGCGCCGCCCGGCGGGAACATGGCGCGGGTAATCAGCTCGGCCGAGCAGCTGCCCTGCTTGCCGCCCAGCGTGACGTCGTTGCAGTAAGGCGACTCGAAGAGGCGCAGCGGGTTCCACGCATAGTAAAGCCGGAAGGGCGCGTTCACGATGGGCATGATGACCGAGAGCTCGGCGCCGGTGGACATACGCGGCACAAAGTTGGTGCCCGAGATGGGCCGGATGTCACGCTTGAAGCCGACCTGCGAGCCCGGAATGCCGCCCGTGCAGGCATAGTTGTTGCCTTCGTTAAGGAGGTTCGGGCAGCCATATAGCGGCGCAGTGAGCGAAGAGAAGCCCTGCGGGCTCTGCTTCAACTGGCCGTGGCTGA
>DASZXD010000100.1:0-13501 GCA_035546015.1 Occallatibacter sp. | reverse complement strand
GTGATCGGCATTGTGCGCGAGGAGATGGACAAGATCGGGCAGGAGTTTTATCTGCCCGGCATTCTGCCCAAGGAGCCGTGGGTTGAGAGCGGGCGCTGGACGGGGATGGGCGAGAACATGTTCCGGCTGAAGGACCGCAAGGGTGCTGAGTTGTGCCTGGGCATGACGCACGAAGAGATCATGACCACGATTGCGCGCGGCGAATTGCGTTCGTATAAGCAGCTGCCGCAGATCTGGTACCAGATACAGACGAAGTTTCGCGACGAGCCGAGGCCGAAATCGGGACTGCTTCGCGTGCGACAGTTCACGATGAAGGATAGCTATTCGTTTGACATTGACGCGGCAGGGCTGGACAAGAGCTTCGATCTGCACGACGGGGTGTATCGAAGGATCTTTACGCGGTGCGGGCTGAAGTTTGTCGCTGTCGAGGCGGATTCAGGCTCGATGGGCGGCTCGCAGTCGCAGGAGTTCATGGTGTACACCGAGGCGGGCGAGGATCTGATTGCAAGCTGCCCGGTGTGCGGGTATGCGGCGAATCTAGAGAAAGCAACTTCGTTGCTTGAGCCGGTTGTTGAGATGGAAGCGACGGGCGATGGGATGCCGGAGCTTGTGGAGACGCCGGGATGCGCCGCGATTGCCGATGTGGCGGCATTCTTCAAGATTTCGCCGGCGAGCGACATCAAGTGCGTGGCGTATATGGCGCTGAAGCGCGGCGCGAGCGGGAAGCCCGACACGTGGCATGGCGTGGCGGCGTTTCTGCGCGGCGATCACCAGGTGAACGAGACCAAGCTGCTGGGCGCGATTGGCGGCGCCGATCTACGGCCGATGCAGACCGAGGAACTGGACCAGTATCTTAATGGGCCTGCGGGTTATCTGGGGCCTGTGGGGCTGAAGCCGGATGCGCATGCGCTTGGCGAACGGCTCACGGTTGTTGTGGACAAGGCGCTGGAAGGCCGCAAGAACATGGTGTGCGGAGCGAACAAGAAGGACTATCACCTGCGCAATGTGACGCCGGGGCGCGACTTCGGGTGGACCCTGCTGGCCGACATCCGCAGCGTGAACGAGGGCGAGGGCTGCCCGAAAGATAACTGCGGCGGCAAGCTGGTGGTGGGCAAGGCTGTGGAGGTCGGGCACATCTTCAAGCTGGGGTACAAGTACTCGGAGTCAATGGGCGCGCGGGTGCTGGACGTAAACGGCAAAGAGGTGACGCCGATCATGGGCAGCTATGGCATCGGCATTGAGCGCATTCTGACGGCGGCCATTGAGCAGTCGAACGATGCGAATGGGTTCTGGCTGCCGGCTTCGATTGCGCCGTTTGCAGTGGTGGTGACGATTACGAATGTGGCCGACGCGGCACTGCGCGAAACAGGCGAGACGATTGCCGCGGAGCTCGAAGAGGCAGGACTGGACGTGCTGCTGGATGACCGGGACGAACGCGCCGGCGTCAAATTCAAAGATGCGGACCTGATTGGCATTCCCTACCGCATCAATGTCGGCAAGAAGGCAGCGAGCGGACAGGTGGAGCTGGTGGTGCGCGGCAAAATGGGTGTGGGGGCGGCGAGCACGGATGTGGCGATTAGCGAAGTTGTGACGCACGTGAAGCAGCGGGTCGAAGAAGAGGGATTGCTGGGTTCTGCGATGTAGCATCTCAAATGCAACCGGAACACGAGTCCGGCTGTAAGCGTAGAGAACAAGCAGCATTCAGCTTGTCAGGAATCGACGACACCGGATTAACGATGGCGGATCAACCATGGCGTTGAAGATCAAAATTGCGCGGCCCGCGGGCAAACATCCACTGGCAACTCTGGTTGTGCTGACGGTGCTGGGTGTGTGCGCGGTGTGCGCACTGGCGGGCTTTTCTGTTTTTGGGTTCTTCTACTTCAAATACCGCGGCATTGTGGACGAGCGGCTGAAGCAGCCGCTGTTTGAGGACACGGCCAAGATCTACGCGGCACCGCGCGAGGTGAGGCCTGGGCAGAAGCTGACGATCAAGCTGATTGCCGGCGAGCTGCGCGAGGCCGGCTACACGACGGATGGGGCGTCACAGGCTTCGCCACTGGGGACTTATAGCGAGAACAACGGCGGGATCACGGTGCGGCCGGGACCGCAGTCCTATCACGCGCCAGACAGCGCCACGATTCATGTGGACAACGGCGAGGTTGACTCGATTACGGACGATAAGGGCCAGCCGCTGACGAGCTACGAACTGGAGCCGCTGCTGATTACCGGACTGAGCGAGGATGCGAACCGCACCAAGCGGCGACTGCTCACATACGATGAGATTCCACCGAACCTGGTGAATGCAGTTGTCGCGATTGAGGACCGGCGGTTCTTCGATCACGGCGGCGTAGACTACCATCGCATTTTCGGCGCCATCTTCAACGATCTGACGCCGGGCCATCGCTGGACCGAAGGCGGATCAACGCTGACTATGCAGCTTGCGCGAGGCTTTTTTCTCACGCCCGAACGCCACATCAAGCGCAAGATCATCGAGATCGCCATCACGTTTCAACTGGAGCATCGCTTTACCAAGCAGCAGATCTTTCAGATGTATGCCAACGAGATCAATCTCGGGCAGCGCGGCAGCTTTTCAATTGATGGATTTGGCGAAGCGTCGCAGGCGTACTTTGGCAAGGATGTGCGGCAGCTCAATCTTGCCGAGTGCGCGCTGCTGGCAGGCATGATCCAGAGCCCGAACCGGCTGAATCCCTTCCGGCATCCTGACCGTGCCATTGAACGGCGCAACCTGGTGCTGGACTCGATGGTGGAGACGGGCGCAATTACCAAAGAACAGGCTGAGACAGCCAAGGCTGAACCTCTGCACCTGGCTGAGATGAGCGTGGACGCGAGCGAGGCTCCGTACTTTGTGGATCTTGTGCACGAACAGCTTTTGCAGAAGCTGGGAGACAGCGACTTCAACCGCCAGGGGCTGCGCATCTACACGACGCTCGATCCCGATCTGCAAAGGCTTGCGACATCGGCGGTGGACTCGACTGTTCCGCAGATAGATGTGCTGGTGGATAAGCTGCACGCGCGTGATAAGAAGCTGGGCAAGCCTTACATCTATCCGCAGGTGGCGCTGGTTGCACTCAATCCTCATACGGGGCAGGTGCTGGCACTGGTGGGTGGGCGGAATTACGGGACATCGCAGTTGAATCATGCGATGGCGATGCGTCCTACAGGGTCTACCTTCAAGCCGTTTGTGTATGCAGCGGCGTTCCGCACGGCCGTGGAAGGAACCATGCTGCCGGGACAGACAAAGCTGTTTTCGCCAGTGACGATGCTGAGCGACGAGCAGCAGACCTATGATGAGGGCACGCCGTATGAGTACACGCCCAAGAACTATGAGCGTGAGTACTACGGTGAGATGACAGCGCGCCTTGCGCTGATGCGATCAGACAACAATGCCACTATCAGCCTGGCCAGCATGGTGGGCTTCGATAACGTGGCGGCGCTGGCGCGGGATGCGGGCATCAAGAGCGCACGCGGAACACCGTCGATGGCGATTGGAACCTACTCTGCAACGCCACTCGATGTAGCGGGCGCATATACGGTATTTGCCAACGGAGGACTGCATATCGACCCGTGGATGCTGGCCAGCGTGCGCACGGCAACGGGCGACGTGATCTCCGACTACACACCGACTTCGAAGCAGGTGCTTGACCCGCGCGCGGCCTACCTGACGACGAGCATGATGGAGGCCGTTCTGCAAGGCAACGGATCTGCCGGCTGCATGGTTGGAGGCCTGGATTTCTGCGGAACCGGAGCCGGGGTACGCAATATGGGGTTTGAGGCTCCGGCTGCCGGTAAAACCGGCACAGACCACGACGCGTGGTTCGCGGGGTTCACCAGCAATCTGATTTGCATTGTGTGGGTAGGCAACGACGACTACACGGACATCAAACTGGAAGGCGCGCACGCGGCGGCGCCCATCTGGGCGAACTTCATGAAGCAGGCGGTGCAACTGCCACAGTACTCGGACACGCACGATTTCACCCCGCCCGATGGCGTGCAGATCGAGCAGATCGACAGGGTAACCAACCTGCTGAGCGACGCGGCATGCCCGGACAGCTACGATGCAGCGTTTCTGGACGGCACAGGGCCGACGGATACGTGCGATCATCCGCAGGATCACCGGAATATTCTGCAGAGGATATTTGGCGGCGGGAAGAGCGGGAATTAGAGCCCGACCGGTGCGGATATAGCGGAGATTTGTGCAGTCCGCAGTAAATCGCAGATGTTTCGACTATCCGTCGATAGTGCGATCGTCGGGCAATGGCTGGCAGGATGGGCACCAGAAGGTGACGCGTGCGTCGGGGCCCTGGATGCGGCGGCGGATGGGCTCGCCGCAGTGGCGGCAGGGCTCGCCTTGGCGACCGTAAACCCAGAGACTTTCCCCCGGATCGGACGAATTCGTCGTGCGGCGATGCCGGCCGCCGTAGGTGACGATCGCGTCGCCTGAGTCTTCCAGCACATTGGCGCCGACGAGACGCTGCGCGGTGGCAACGAGTGCTTTCACCTGTTCGGGACGCAGATGGGCGACGCGGCAGAAGGGATTGACGCCGCAGACGAAGCATATCTCGGACTTGAAGACATTGCCGACGCCGGCGGTGACATCCTGATGGAGAAGCACGTCGGCGATTTCTTCGGTGGGATGCGCGAAGATGTGGGATGCGGCTGCCTCTGCGTCGAATTCTTTGCTGAGCACATCGATTTCAGGACGCGGGATGCGGCGGTCGCGGGCGAGCGACTGCGCGGTGTGGATCTCGGCGACGGGGACTTTGAAGCCGACGGCGATGTAGTCGGCGTTCTCCAGAACGATGCGCATGTCGAAGCGGGGCTTTTGCCAAGGCTGGCCGTGGCGATAGATGTGCCAGCTTCCGCTCATGAGCATGTGCGTAACAAGCGTGGCGCCTCCGGAGAAGTGCATGAGCAGCCACTTGCCGCGGGATTCTACGCGGTCAATCAGCTGGCCGGTGAGCGGCGTGTCGTCGTCGTAGCGGGTGAGACGTGGATATGTGGAGCGGAAGGCTGTGAGCGGCTTGCCTACGAAGGCGCGACTGAGAGAGCGCGCGGTGCGAAAGATGGTGTCGCCTTCAGGCATGGTTTATTGCACCTCGCCGCTGTGGTGTTCGCGCGGGTGCTGGCCGATGGGCAGCGGAATGCGGCGCAGGTGCATGCCGAGCGGACCGGGATGGAAGCCGGCGTCCATGAGAAAGCGGGCCATGAAGTGGCCAGCGACGGGCTGGCCGTTGATGGTGGTGATGAGAACACCCCGATGACCTGCGGAGTGGAGCTGGGCCTGGCCGCGCGCGCTGAGGAAGTGCGCGAGGCCTGCGGCGGTCTGCGAGCGCTCGGGCTCATCGGCGGGAAGAAAGACGAGCAGGTTGGGATTGCCGCGGCGCGTCCAGGCGACAAGTTGGCCGTTGCGGAGGATGACTTCAGCGTAAGCGGCGCGGGTCAACACACGAGGAGCCGTTTCCGAGTCTTCTTTCATCGGGGGCAGGTCGGGCCAGCGGAGGACGGAGCCGTAAGGATTGGCCGGGTCAGCGGCGGCAAGGAGGACAAACTCGGGTTTTTCTTCGGGCGGCTCGGTGCGTAGCTGGCGCAGGAGGTCGACTGCGGCGGGCAGCGCGAACTGGGTTGCGCCGAGACCGGCGACGAAGTAGCCGCGGCGTATGCGGCCGCTCTCTTCAAGAGCTTTGAGTACGTCGTAGACGGCGCTGAATCCGCCGGGGACGTTTTCGGCCATGACGGATTCGCGCAGCAAGACGCCGTAGCGGTTGAGGAGTTGGAGCGCGAGAGCATGGGCGGATTCGGTGGCTGTGGGTAGGGCAGGATTTCCCTCAGGGGCTAAAGCCCCTGTGACTTGGGATGGACTGATGTACGGGCTAAAGCCCGTACCCTTCACGCTAAAGCCCGTACCCTTCACGCTAAAGCCTGAATCCTTTGCGCTAAAGCCTGAATCCTTTGCGCTGAAGTCAGCACCCTTCATAGCGCGCAGCGGGAGAACGGACCAGCGGCCCTGGGCGATGGGCGGTGTGGTGCGACGAGAACGGAAGGTCATGCCCGTGTGTGTGCGGCGCGGGGCGCGTGCGCTGTCAGGGCGGGCGATGTAGGCGCGGAGAGCGTGGAGGGAGTCGTTGGTGATGAGGCCGCGCCAGACGAGAGTCCAGAGAGCGTCGATGGTTTCGCCGGGGTAGCCGCCGCCGACGGCCTGGTGGAGCGGATCGAAGAAGCTGGCTCCGGTGGATTCGAGGACGGAAAGGATTTTTTCTTCGAGATCTGTGAGTGGCTCGGCAAGAGGACGCTGTTGCGCGAGGAGCGGGAGTTTGTCGGCTAAGAAAAGCGCGATGCGGCCGTTGCGCTCGCCGATGGGCTCGACGCCGGCCCAGGCGACTTCACCGGCGGCGATAAGCGTGTCGAGGCCGGCGGGCGTGTAGTCGGCGATGCGCGCGGGCAGGATGGAGGATTCGAGCAGCGTGGCGGGGATGGGCGCGCCCTGCAGGCTTTCGACGGCGTCGAGAAGCGCGTCGAGACTTGGGCCATGACTCGATCCGCGGCGCGGCGTGATGAGGCCCTGCCAGTGGGTGAGGAAGCGCGCGAGGGTGTGCTGCTCGACGGGTTCGACTTCGCGGCGGAGTTTGGCGAGGGATTTGCGGCGGATGAGGCGGAGAATCTCGGCGTCGCACCATTCGCGATTACCACCCCTCAGACCGCCCGGGCGAAAGCCTCCTTCGAGGACGCGACCTTCCGCTGCGAGTTGAATCAGTGTGTCTTCGACGGTTCTGAGGTCGAGGGCGAAGCGATGTGCGGCTTCGCGGGCAGTGAAAGGACCGTGGGTGCGCGCGTAGCGGCGGATGATCTCGAGAACCGGATGCGCGACGGGCTCGAGCAAGGCGGCGGCAAGGCCGGGAGGCAGCGGGATACCGAGACCGTCGCGGTAGCGGGCAGCATCTTCAGCGGCGATGAGGCGGCGCTCGCCGGCGATGTTGAGATCGAGCAGGCGGCGGGCGCGGATGAGGCGGTCGACGTGCGTGAGCAGATCGGGTGAAGTGACGCGGCGAGCAAGCTCATCGCGGGAGAGATCGCCGAGGCGAAGGCAGAGGTCGTGGATGCCGTCAGCGGAGCGGGCGCGATGGGATTCGGCGAGACACTGCGCGGCTTCTTCGACTTCGGCGATGGCGTCGGCGTCGAGGAGTTCGCGGAGGTCGGCTTCACCGAGGATCTCTCGGAGCTGATCCTGATCGATGGTGAGGGCCTGGGCGCGGCGCTCGGCGAGTGGTGCATCGCCATCGTAGAGGAAGTTAGCGACGTAGCTGAAGAGCAGCGATGAGGCGAAGGGCGAGGGCTTGCGGGTTTCGACGACATGCACGCGCAACTTCCGTTGTTCTATTTCCCGGAGGATTTCGATCAGGGAAGACATGTCGAAGACGTCGCGGAGGCATTCGCGGTAGGCCTCGAGGAGCAGCGGGAACGATGGGTAGCGCGAGGCGACGCTGAGCAGATCGTAGGAGCGCTTGCGGAGTTGCCAGAGCGGCGAACGCTGATCGGCGCGGCGGCGCGGCAAGAGCAGAGCGCGGCCGGCGGCTTCGCGGAAGCGGCTGGCGAATAATGCTGTAGAGCCGAGCTGGCGCAGGACGAGCTGCATGGCCTCGGCGGATTCGACGAGGAACCAGTCGGAGTCGGGCGGTTCGTCCGTGTCAGGAAAGCGGAGGACGAAGCCGTCGTCACCCCAGAGGGTTTCGACGTCAGGGCCGCCGGCGGCGCGGATACGCGCGCTGACCGCCATAGCCCAGGGAATGTGAATGCGGCTGCCGAAGGGCGTGAGCACGCAGACGCGCCAGTCGCCGAGTTCGTCGCGGACGCGCTCGATGACGATGGTGCGATCGTCGGGGGCCTGACCGGTTGCGGCTTCCTGATCGGCGAGAAACTGCATCAGGTTTTCGGCGGCGCCGGGGTCGAGGTCGTGCTCGGTAACGAGACGGGTGAGCGCGGCAGGCCTGGGCAGGGCGCGCAGCTCGCGGACCATGGCGCCGATGCGACGGCCAAACTCGAGCGGGCGGCCGGGGCCGTCGCCTTTCCAGAAAGGCATTTTGCCGGGCTCGCCGGGAGCGGGCGTGACGAGGACGCGGTCGTGGGTGATGTCGACAATACGCCAGGTGGAGGCGCCGAGGATGAAGGTCTCGTTGGGGTGGGACTCGAAGACCATCTCTTCGTCGAGTTCGCCGACGCGGACGGATTTGCCGTCGTTGTAGGCGAGGAAGACGCCGTAGAGGCCGCGGTCAGGGATGGTGCCGGCGTTGAGGATGGCGAGGCGGGCTGCACCGTGGCGGGCAGAGACGACGTTGCGGATGCGGTCCCAGGTGAGGCGCGGGCGCAGCTCGGCGAACTCGTCTGATGGATAACGGCCGCTCAAGAGATCGAGCACGCCTTCAAAGGCGGAGCGGGTGAGCGCGGCGAAGGGCGCGGCGCGGCGGACGAGATCGTAGAGGAAGTCGACGGAGACTTCTGGGGGAGCGGGAAAAGCGGAGTTAGCGTGGTTAGCGGTGCTTGCGGAGTTCGTGGATTCCCGGGTCTGAAACCATCCCAGCGACGAAGACCCGTCGCTGGGAACCCCGGTAGCGAGACCTGGGGCACCCAAGGTTCTCTGTTGCTTCTTAGTTCCCTTCGCCGTTCTGACCCCTGATCTCTGCTCCCTGGTCTCTGCCTTCGGCGGGTGGGCGGCGATGGCGACGAGTTGCTGGGCGAGGACGTCGAGAGGATTGCGCGGGTAGCGGGTGGACTCGATGTGACCCTCGTGCATGGCGCGGGTGACGGCGGCGCAGGCGACGAGGTCGGCGCGGTACTTGGGAAAGAGGACGCCTTCGGAGACTGCGTCAACGGTGTGGCCGGCGCGGCCGATGCGCTGCATGCCGCTGGCCACGGAAGGCGGCGACTCGATCTGGATGACAAGATCGACTGCGCCCATGTCGATGCCGAGTTCGAGCGTGGATGTGGCACAGAGAGCGCGAATCTGGCCGGCCTTGAGCTGCTCTTCGATGACGGCGCGCTGGGCGGCAGCGAGCGAGCCGTGATGGGCGCGCGCGACAGGCTCGCCAGCGAGGTCGTTGAGGGCACCGGCGAGGCGCTCGGCGATCTGGCGGGCGTTGACGAAGAGGATGGTCGAATTGTGTTCGCGAATGATCTCGAGAAGGCGCGGGTGAATCGCATTCCAGATGGAGACGCGGCGGGGCATCTGCGAGGCAGGACCGGTGGGGATCTCTTCCATTTCGCCGAGACGGGCCATGTCTTCGACGGGGACCTCGATGCGCAGCCTGAGCTGCTTGGGCGCAGCGGCGTTGACGATGGTGACGGGGCGGTAGACCACAGCATCGAGCAACGACCGCCCGGCGGGGGCTCCGATCAGGCCTGGCGCGGCGTCGACCGTACCAGGGAATGGGGAATAGGGATTAGGGAATAGTGGGTCTGTGGCTGTTGTGCCTTCGTGGCTGACCCAGTCGGAGAGCGTGGTTCCCTCAGGGGCTAAAGCCCCGCTTTTTTCTGGCGCTGCAACATGCGGGCTGAAGCCCGCACCCTTCAACAGTTCTTTTGGCTTGTTTTCGGCACGGCTGAAGCCGTGCTCTTTCAGAGCTTCTTGCTCTCCCACCCCTTCGCCGGAAGAAAGGCGAAAGGATGGGGCATGGGATTCTTCTGCTGCTACCGAGTGGTCTTCTATTCCCTGTTCCCTATTCCCTGTTTTCTGTATCTCAACTCCTCCCAGGAAGCGCGCTACTTCCTCGAGCGGGCGCTGAGTGGCGGAGAGGCCAATGCGCTGGATGTTTCTTTTCGCCAGCGCCTGCAGGCGTTCCAGAGAAAGCGAGAGATGCGCGCCGCGCTTGGTGGGAACGAGGGCGTGAATCTCGTCGATGATGACGGTTTCTACGGTGCGGAGCGCTTCAGAGGCCTGCGAGGTAAGAATCAGGTAGAGCGACTCGGGGGTGGTGATGAGGATTTCAGAGGGCTGGCGGGCGAAGCGGGCGCGCTCGCGCTGAGGCGTGTCGCCGGTGCGGACGCTGATGGCCGGGTCGTGAAAGGGCACGCCCATTTTGCGGGCCATGTTTGCGATGCCGACCAAGGGCGACCGGAGGTTGCGTTCGACGTCGACTGCGAGAGCTTTGAGCGGCGAGACGTAGACGATGCGGCAACCGAGCCGCGCTTCACGTGGAGGGACGGAGTGACCAGGAATCAGGGACCGGCCGCCGGGCTCAGGCTCGAGGCCGTGCAGCATCAAACGGTCAAGGCACCAGAGGAAGGCGGTGAGAGTTTTGCCGGTTCCGGTGGGGGCGAGGATGAGTGTGCTTTCGCCGCGAGCGATGACCGGCCAGCCCAGCCGCTGCGGGGCCGTGGGCGCGTCAAAGACGGCGCGGAACCAGGCGGCGGTGACGGGATGGAAGCAGGCGAGTGCGTCAGAATCGGCGGGAACGCCAAGGGGGGAAGCATCCGGGTTGGGGCGGCCAACGGACATGCTGCAGTCAAGATTAGCGCAGGCGTCCAGCGAATACAAAGCGAAGATGCTCGCCTTTCAGAATCTTTCTGCGGCCTGACTCAGTCCAACGGAGAGGGATTCACTGTAAACCAATGAATGCAGGTGGGCTATCCCTTACCATGAACGTGAAATAAGGCGCATGCGAAAGAGTCTGGCCACACTTCTGGACGACTTCCGCCGGCTGGACGGCGAGATTGCTGTAGTGCGCTACCAGGGCAACCGGCGGCGGGTGACCACCTATGGCGAGCTGGCTCGGCTGGCCGGGCGGTTTGCGGCACTGCTGGAGCGGCGCGGCATCGGGAACGGCGACCGGGTGCTCGTGTGGGGCGAGAACAGCGCCGAGTGGATTGCGGCGTTTCATGGGTGCCTGCTGCGCGGAGTGCTGGCAGTGCCGCTGGATGCGCATGGGACATCAGAGTTTGCGCTGCGTGTGGCGGCGGATGTGAAGCCGAAGCTGGCGGTGGGCGACGCGGCGCTGTTGGGGCAATTATCCTCTGACACGGATTTTCCGCGGCTGGCGTTTGAGGACTGGCTGGCAGAGCTGCCCGATGAGGAAGCGGGGCCAGTGGCGGGGCTTTCAGATAAGACGCCGTTGGAGATTCTGTTCACATCGGGCACTACAGGCGATCCCAAGGGTGTGGTGTTGACACATGGGAATGTGCTGGCGAGTGTCGGGCCGATTGAAGAAGGTGCTCGGCCGTACATGCGCTACGAGCGTCTGGTGCATCCGCTGCGGATATTGCACACGCTGCCGCTGAGCCATGTCTTCGGACAGACGATGGGGCTGTGGATTCCATCGATTCTCAGGGCCGAGTTGCACTTCGAGAGCCGGCCGGCTGCGCCGCGGCTCATTCAGCTCATCAAGGAAGAACGCGTTTCGGTGCTAGCGGCAGTGCCGCGGGTGCTGGCGCTGTTGAAGGCGCATCTGGAGACCATTGATCCAGGGCTTACGAAACTGGTAGAGCGGTCGCAAAAGGAGAAGATCGGGGCACTGCGGAGATGGTGGCGGTTCCGGAGAGTGCATCGAACGTTTGGACTCAAGTTCTGGGCTTTTGTTTCAGGCGGAGGCGCGCTGGCGGGACCGCTGGAGCAGTTCTGGAATGCGCTTGGATTTGTGCTGGTGCAGGGCTACGGCATGACGGAGACAACAGCGCTGATTACGCTGAACCATCCGTTTCATGTGGCGCGGGGCACCATTGGCAAGCCGCTGGCAGGGCGCGAGGTGAAGCTGGGACCGGATGGCGAGGTTCTGGTGCGCGGGCCGATGATTTCGCAGGCCACCTGGCAGGGCGGCGCGGTGAAGCTACGCGATGACGAGTGGCTGGCCACGGGCGATCTGGCAGAGAAACAGGAGTCTGGCGAGCTGAAGTTTCTGGGGCGCAAGAGCGAGGTGATCGTTACTGCTTCAGGGATGAATGTACACCCGGAGGACATGGAAGCGGCGGTGGAAGAGCAGCCGGGCGTGGCTGGTTGCGCCGTAGTGGCAATGGAGACGGCGATGGGGCCAGAGCCGTGTGCGGTGCTTGCGGTGCGCGGATCGGGCGAGCTGGCAGAGAAGGCGGTCAATGCTGCCAATGTGCACCTGGCGGAGTTTCAGCGCATCCGGCGGTGGATGCTGTGGCCAGAGCCCGATTTGCCGCGCACGTCGACGGGCAAGATAAGACGCAAGGCGGTGGCGGCATGGCTGGCGCGGGTGCAGGCGGCTTCAAACGGTCATGGAGCGAATGGGAACGGCGCGCGTGCCGAGGCGTTTGGCGCATCGCAAGACTGGCTGCTGGCGCTGATTGCGCAGATTACGGGTGAGACTGCGGCGAGTGTGGGCGATGAGCAGAGGCTGGCCGAGGATCTGCACCTGGACAGCCTGGGGCGCGTGCAACTGGCGGCGGCGATCGAGGAGCGTCTGGGGATTGTGTCGGGTAGCGGACTGCTGGAAGAGGTGCAGACGCTGGGCGAGTTGCGCACGATGGTGGCGGGCGGCAGTGACGGTTTGGTAGAGAGCGGAACGGTATCTGGTGCGCTACAGGGGGCTACTACCGTTTCGCAAAAAGCGCGAAAGGATGGGGCAACCCAGAGCAGCGGCGGGACAGTTGCAGCTGCTGAGCCTGTGCGGGCGCGGTTTGTTTATCCGGAGTGGCCGTGGTGGAAGCCGGTTGCGTGGATTCGGATGGTGTTCATTGAGGCAGTGATGAGGCCGCTGGTATGGCTGCTGGCGAATCCACGCACTGTGGTGCGGCAGAGGCCGCTGCCTCGCGAGCCGATGTTGATTGTGGCTAACCACGTCACCACCTACGATGGGCCGCTGGTGCAGTATGCGCTGGAGGGACGGGTGCGGCGGCATGTTGCGGCGGCCATGCTGGGCGAGATGCTCGAGGAGTACCGGCACTGGCGAAATCCGGAACGGGCGAATGGCAAGGACAGCTTCTATCTCTTTGGGCCGCTGGCGTATTTTCTGGTGACGGCGCTGTTCAATGTTTTTCCGCTGCCGCGGTACCGGGACTTCCAGACCAGCTTTGCGCATGCGGGCAAGGCGATGGACCGCGGCTATAACGTGCTGGTGTTTCCCGAGGGCACGCGCTCGGCGGCGGGCAAGCTGGCACCGTTTCGCGCTGGGATCGGATTGCTGGCGAAGCAGAGCGGCGTGCCAGTGCTGCCGGTGGCAATTCGGGGGCTGGGCGAGTTGAAGACGCGCGGACGCAGATGGTTCAGGCCGGGAACGATTGAGGTGTGCGTAGGCGAGCCGATCCGGTTTGCGCCGGAGGAGACGGAGGCGGAGATTACGGCGCGGCTGCATGGAGAGGTCGAGAGGCTTCTTGAGGGAATAGGGAATAGGGATCTGGTGTAGGTTGGTATCGACAATGACCTGTTGAGCCATGAGTCAATGAGCGGGTTTTCAAGTGGATTTGCGCAATCGGAGAGAAACCGCAGGTGTTTCGACTCCGCGGGAAGCAAAGAACGCTTTCCACCCCGCTCAAC
>DASZXD010000099.1:0-18372 GCA_035546015.1 Occallatibacter sp. | reverse complement strand
TCAGTCCGATCAGAACGCCAGCTCCGCAATCATCCGCGGCAGCGCGCTCAACGCGCTCTCCGACGATCCCAACGAGCTCAACGAAGAATTGCAGGCGCTCGCCGGCCCATCCACCGGACCCAATGGAGGCGAAATCTACATTGACGGCTTCGCTGGCGGCCAGCTCCCGCCCAAATCCTCGATCCTCGAAATCCGTGTTAATCAGAATCCCTTCTCCGCAGAGTTCGACCGACTCGGCTACGGCCGTCTGGAGATCATCACCAAGCCCGGTTCACAGAAGTTTCAAGGCAGCATCTCCAGCGGCGGAACGGATTCGGTTCTCAATACTGCAAATCCGCTCGTCTCCGGCCAGCCCAGCTATTACCAGTTCACCATTGTTGGCAACGCTGCCGGCCCTATCTCAAAGAACGCATCGTTCTTCTTCAGCGGCTTTCGCATCATCCGCCAGAATCAGGCCATGGTCGATGCCGTCGATCCACAAAATACCAGTGCCGCCATCCACCAGGCGTTTCCCACCCCTATCACTTATCTCTCCATCAACCCTCGCCTCGACTTCCAGCTTGGCGCGCGCAACACTGTCACGGTCCGTGACTCTTTCTATCGCACGCATCAGACCGGCGTTGGAGTAGGCGCGCTCAATCTGGCCTCGCAGGCCAGTACCGTCATCAGCCAAGAAAACGCGTTGCAGCTTGGCGAAACTTTCCTGGTCAATGCGCGCTTCGTCAACGAGACACATTTTCAATGGAGCCATATCTACAACGACCAGGTTCCCGCAAGCCTTCTGCCCACGGTTACCGTCCAGGGTGCGTTCACCAGCGGAGGCAGCAGCGGCGGTACAGAGCGCGACACGCAGAATAACTTTGAGTTGCAGAACTACTCTACAGCGATAGTAGGCGCACATGCGCTCCGCTTCGGTACCCGCCTGCGTCTCTACGACGACACCAGCTACACGACATCCGGCCAGAACGGCACCTACACCTTCGACTCCCTCTCGAGCTTCCAGGCCAATCAGCCCAGCCAGTACTCAGCCAATGTCATCTACAACCCGCTGGCCAATGTAGTCCTCTTTGACGGTGCATTCTTCGCGCAGGATGATTGGCGCTGGAAGCCGAACTTCATGATCAGCGCAGGCCTCCGCCTCGAAGGCCAGAACCGCATTCGCGATCATGCCGACTGGGCGCCGCGGCTTGCCGTTGCCTGGAGCCCCAAGCACTCACCCAATGCTCCTGCAAAGACTGTCATCCGCGCTGGATACGGATGGTTCTACAACCGCTTCATCGTGCCAAATTCTTTCAGTGCCGACTCCGGCACACCCTACCTTGACCAGGTCATTCACAACAACCTCATCAATGGAGTGGGCTACGTTGCTCAATGCCCTTGCTCTTTCGATCCCACTGCGATTCACAAGCCCACGGATATCAGCCCGATCGAAACGCCGACCTATCAGTCTATCGACCGGCATTTTCGCGCTGCACTCGACATGCAGGCCGGCATAGGCGTCGACCGCGAGATCACCGGCAGGATCACCGCGAACCTCACCTATCTCTACACCCAGGGCGTACACCAATTCCTGATGAATAACGTAAACGCGCCTGCCTTCGATATCGCCACCTACACGTACACTGCTCCTGCGCCGGCCATCTACAACTATCAGTTTCAATCCGGCGGTTTTTACCGCCAGAGCCAGTGGATCGCCACGATTAACGCACACCTGAAGCATCTCGCACTGAACGCAACTTATGTACTCAATCAGGCAAAGAGCGACACGCAAGGTCCCACCTATGTTCCCTCTGTCGCGCAGGATCCGGGCCTTGATTACGGCCGCGCCAGTTTTGGCTACCGGCATCGCTTCGTCCTTCTCAATAGTTACACCGGCCCCTGGGGCATCGTCTTCGGATCGCTTCTTATTGCGCAGTCAGGTACGCCCTACAACATCACTATCGGCAATGACCTTACCGGAAACCGTCAGTTCAACGCACGGCCTACCTATGGCCAGTGCGGCCAGTCCGATGTAATTACGACGCGGTACGGCTGCCTTGACACAAATCCTGCAGGCAAAACTGAACGCATTGTGCCCTACGGTATCGGTACAGGACCCGCCAATGTGGTCTACCACATCCGTATCAGCAAGGTTATCGGGGTTGGTCCCAGAATTAAAACCGCCGCCGAGGGCCAGACATACTCAGCTGGCGGCGGCAGCGTAAGCGGTCGTGGGTTGAGTGGGGGCAGCGGATCGGTCCAGTTGAATCAGACCGCCCCGCGCCGCTACAACCTCACCTTCGTAGCCAGCGCGGCCAACTTATTTAACAATGCGAATTACGGCGCGCCCAACGGCGTGTTGCTCTCGCCATTGTTTAATAGATCCCAGTCTTTGGCCGCAGGCCCCTTCGGCAATCCCACGCCCGGCAACCGGGCCATCAGCTTCGAGGCAGACTTCGCCTTCTAGCGTCAGATGCTCTGCCGAACAATTGATGCTGAAAAACACGGCCTGAAACTAAGAATGCCGCTCGCGAGTCACGCTGACCTCTCAGCTATCGCCGCCACCTGCTGGCCAATCTCCTCCACTGGCCGCTTTGCCGCCCACATCATGATGGCAATTCCCACCACAGTTGCTCCCGCACTCGCCAGCTGGGCATTCGACAGGCCCCATAGCACCTTCGGATTGCGCCGGATAAACTCAACCAGGAACCGCGCGACGCCGCTCAGAAGAAGATACTGGCCCAAAATCGCTCCGGTAGCATGCGGTTTGCCCGCGCGCCGCCAGAGCCACCCGGCAATTAGTACACCTGCGGCCATTTCGTAAAGCGGAGTGGGGTGCACGCGCACGACCGTCGGATCGATGCCATTGGGAAAGCTCATGCCCCACGGCAGGTTCGTCGGCACGCCATAGCAGCCATCCCCAGCCAGAAAACACCCAATGCGCCCGATTCCGTAGCCGATGGCCGCAGCAGGCGCAGCCAGGTCCAAAACCCGCAGCCCGCCAATCTTGGTCCACCAACCCTGAAACACCAGCGCTGAGATACCGAAGACCAGCCCGCCATACCAGGCAAATCCCGAGGAATCGTAGAGAACCCGCCATCCCATCTCGCGGAAGTCGGATGGCGTATCGACCACGTGCCACACCTTGGCGCCCACAATGCCCACTACCACCGTGATGGCTACAATGCCAACGGCGTCGGCATCGATGTGCGCCCGCCGAAAGCCGCGGTCAACCAGCAAAGCCGCGGCTACAGCCGCAATCCACAACATGAGCCCGAAGGTGGGGAGATTGAAGTGCCCAATATGAATGAAAGGATGCATCTCTCTTCTAGTATAGACGTGCTTCTGCCACCGGTAGCCTCCAACTTCGCCCATCCTATTCGACAGGATTTTGCACAGGCTCCACGGCACCAAATCAGGCGATACTGTCTCCATGTCTACCACTACTTACCAGGGGCTCGAAGTTCTTTACTCTCGCCAGCAGATCGCCGAACGCGTGGCCGAGATGGGCGCGCAGATCACCCGTGACCTCAATGGCGAGCGGTTGGTCATGATCGGCGTACTCAAAGGTGCCGCTCCCTTTCTCGCTGATCTGTCCCGGTGTATTCAGGCCGACGCCACATTTGACTTTGTCGCCGTCTCCAGTTACGGCAAAGGTCAGCGCTCGTCCGGCGCAGTCAAGCTCATCAAAGATCTCGACGAGCCCATCGAAGGCAAAAATGTTCTCATCGTCGAAGACATTCTCGACACCGGCCTCACCCTCGCCTATCTTCGCAAGATATTCCTACAGCACCACCCCAAGACGTTACGTATTGCCACTCTGCTGGACAAGCCATCCCGACGCATCGAAAAAATAGAAGCCGATTATGTAGGTTTCTCCATACCAAACCTCTTCGTCATCGGCTATGGCATGGATTACGCAGAGCGCTATCGCAACCTGCCTGACATCTGCATCATGGCTCCCGGCCATCCCGAATAGCAGGGTAGCAGGACCCGCAGCATGCTCGGCTCAGCGCCGAGGTCTTGCGCCGGATTGTACCCTCTTGCATCTATTCATTTGGTCCTGGAGTTCCGATCATCTATACTCAAACTCCGGAGTCTGCCCGAAGAGCAGCCGATAGAGCTGCGTCTGCCCGGCAAGGAGCGTGACTCAAATGAAAGCAATTACCCCCATCCAGACCTCTGATCTGGAATTCGATCACGGCACTTTTGACGCCCCCGGTTTTACCGCGCAAACTCTGTCCAGCTGGCAAACGCTGGCTGCCATTATCGACCATACCTTGCTCAAGCCAGAGGCCTCGCGCTCTCAGGTCGAGACCCTCTGCGACGAAGCCGCCCGTTACCGTTTCGCTTGCGCCATGGTGAACCCCATCTGGGCAGCCACGGCCGTTAACTGTCTATCGGGAACGGGCGTTCCCGTCGGCGTAGTCATCGGATTTCCCTTTGGAGCATCTCTCGTCTCCACGCTTCGACAGGAAGCGGCCGCACTGACCCGTCTGGGCGCAAAAGAGCTGGACATGGTCATCCCACTCGGTCTGCTCAAGAGCGGCAATCATCATGCCGTGCAGCACACCATTCACGCTGCGGCCAACGTAGCCCATCACCACGGCGCAATTCTCAAGGTCATCCTTGAAACCGCGCTGCTTACCATGGAAGAAAAGCTGCGCGCCTCTGAAATTGCAATCCAGGCTGGCGCAGACTTCATCAAGACCTCCACAGGCTTTTCGACTGGCGGCGCAACGGCAGCCGACATCGCACTGATGCGCGGTGTAGCTGGCGCGCGCTGCGGCGTCAAAGCCTCTGGAGGCATTCGCACTCTGGCCGATGTGCGCGCCATGCTTGAAGCCGGCGCCAACCGCATCGGCGCATCCGCCTCAGTTGCTATTGTCCGCGAACTCGGAGCCGAGTAAGACTATGCTTCGTACACGCAAGAGTTGGACAAGTGTCTTTGAGAGCCCTGCGCGAAGCCGCAGAGCCGAACCCGTGCAATCCAGTCATGCAGTATCGGTGGTAGCTCCTCCCGATCAGGCGGGCACTGCCGCCAATCTCTGCATCCGGATGGCGAGGCACTGGTATCGGGACGGCTCCGCAGCCGACCAGTTTCGGCCCAAATGCCCCTCGGAAGACGATATCCAGGCATTCGAGCAGCGCAACGGTGTCCTGCTCCCGCCTGATCTGCGCGAATATTTCCTGCGCCTCAACGGCATCGACCTGGACCCAGGTCTCTTCCGCTTCTGGCCGCTCTCCCGGCTGATCCCGCTCAAATCCTCCTCAGCCGTTGCCCTCGAAACCGGCCGCTACTTCATCTTCGCCGATTACATGGTCGGCACATGGTATTACGCCATCTATCTCGGCAACGACTCATTTCTGCAAAATCGTGTGATTCTGCCCGATTTCCCCAGCCGGCCCGTCATTGCACATAGCTTTTCCGAGTTCGTCGAGCTCTATCTGACCGACTCGCCCATCCTCTACGGCAACCAATAATCGACATCGCTGCCATACATTCCTGGCTCAAAAAATCGAACACTGCAATCCTCCGCAATTCTCTACTCCCTGTTCCCTAACCACTATTCCCTGCTTTGCTATCATTCCCTACGACACCCATGCCCGATCCTCCTCCATCCTCGCCGCAGCACCACGAGCTTGAGGGCGATTATCGCCCCGCTAATCCATCGCCTCTTGATCCCATCAATGCACGCATTGAGCCCGTGGATGCGACTTACCTGATGAAGCTCACCGACGCGCTCAACACCACGCTCGACCTGCAAACTCTCCTCAACCGCGTCTCCGAGTTGGTACGCGCCGTCATCAACTACCGCATCTTCGCCATCTTTCTTCTCAACGATCGCACGCACGAGTTGCGCATGCGCTTCCAGATCGGCCATACCCCCGAGGTCGAACGCACCCGGATTCCCATGGGCAAGGGCGTTGTGGGCCAGGTTGCGCTCACCCGCCAACCCGTCCTGCTCAATGACGTTGCATCCTCGGAATACTACATCTCCGCCAACCCCGCCGTACGCTCCGAGCTCGCCGTGCCGCTCATCGCAAAAAACCGCCTCATTGGCGTCATGGACCTCGAAAGCGAAGAGACCGGCTACTTTCGGCCCGAGCACCTGCAACTGCTCACCGTCACCGCCTCGCGTATCGCACAGGCCATTGAAAACGCCCGCCTCTATGCGCGCGTCTCCCGCCAGGCGCAGACCCTCCAGGTGCTCAATGAGATTGCCGTTGAGCTCGCCTCTATCCTCGATCTCAACCCTCTCCTCGAACGCATCGGCCAGCTCCTCCGCCGGCTCATTGACTACCAGATGTTCACCATCATGTTGCTCGATGACAAAAGCGAAGTACTCATCACTCGCTATGCCTGGCGCTTCGGATACGCGCATGCGCCGCGGCGCCGCATTCCCGTCACCAGTGGCCTGGTTGGAGCCGCGGTACGCGAATGGCGCGTCATCAACGTGCCCGATGTGCGCAAGGACCCGCGTTATCTGGAGATGAATCCTGAAACTCGCTCCGAGTTGATCGTGCCGCTCTTCTACAAAGGCCGCGTCATCGGTGTGCTCGATCTTGAGCACACCCGCGCCGGCTTCTTCAACGAAGAACATGAGCGCATGCTCACCACGCTCGGCTCGCAGATAGCCATCGCTATCGAGAATGCGCGTCTCTATCAGGCCGTCCGCCGCCAGGAGCGCCAGCTTGAGCGCGACATCGCTATGGCACGTGAAGTGCAGCTTCGCCTGCTGCCGCCTGCTGCCCCATCGCACCCTCATGCCGAGATGGCCGTGCGTTTTCTTCCTGCGCGCTCTATCGGCGGCGATCTCTACGACTTCATCGACTACGGACCCAACAAAACCGCCATCGTGCTCGGCGACGTGAGCGGCAAAGCTGCGCCTGCTGCGCTCTTCGCGGCGCTCGTCAGCGGCATCATGCGCTCCGCTGCGCAGCAGGAACCCAGCCCCTCCGAAATGCTCGCACACCTCAATGATGCGCTTCAGGAACGCAAACTTGAATCTCAGTATGTCACGCTGCTCTTCGCACTCTGGAACGATGAAAACCAGACGCTGCAGGTAGCCAACTCCGGCGCGGTACAGCCTGTCTTTTGCCGCTCCGGCCAGTCGCTCACCGTCAAAGCTGAAGGCTTTCCGCTGGGCATGTTTCCCGATGTCACCTATGAGGAGTTCAACGTCGCCACACAGCCCGGCGACGCCATCGTCTTTGTCTCCGACGGAATTCTCGACGCTGAAAACGAAAAGGACGAGATGTACGGCCAGGAAAATCTTTCCGCACTGCTCTGTGCCAGCCGCGATCTGCCTGCCTGCGAAATCGCTGACGCCATCCTCGCCGATGTAGCCCGCTTCCAGGGCAACAAAGAGCGCTTCGACGACGAAACGATCATCGTCCTCCGCGTCCGCTAAACTAGGAACAGACCCTACGCACGGAGCACCCTTGCACAACGCAGGTCAGGAACGCCTCATCCGCCCCGCCAGCAACATTCTGGGCAGTCTTCGTCTTCCCGGCGACAAATCCATCAGCCATCGCTACGCTATGCTTGGCGCATTCGCTGAAGGTACCTCACGCTTCACCAATTTCTCCACCGGCGCTGACTGTGCATCGACCCTCGCCTGCATGGAAGCGCTTGGCGCAAAAGTCAATCGCCTCGGCGATCAGGCCATCGAGATCACCGGCGTCGCCGGCCGCGTCACGCCGGCTGTGAATCCGCTCGACTGCGGCAATTCCGGCTCGACCATGCGCATGATGTCCGGCCTGCTCGCACCACAGCAGGGCCGCTTCACGCTCATCGGTGATGCTTCACTGTCGCGCCGCCCTATGGAGCGCATCCGCAAGCCGCTGCAGGCCATGGGCGCACGCCTCACGCTTACCGATGGCCACGCGCCGCTCACCATCGACGGCGGGCCGCTCAAACCCATCGACTTCACAATTCCTGTCCCCAGCGCGCAGGTGAAGACCTGCGTTTTGCTGGCCGGCCTGCAGACCGCAGGAACCACCACCGTCTGCGAAGCCGTCCGCACCCGCGACCACAGCGAACTTGCCCTGCGCGCATTTGGCGCCACTCTTACCCGAACCATCGACTCGGTCTCCATCTCGGGTCCGCAATCGCTTCATGGCATTGAAGCAGCGGTTCCAGGCGACATCTCCTCGGCGGCATTCTTCCTCTGCGCCGCCGCACTCTTCCCCGGCTCCGCGCTGGTCATCGACGCGCTCGGCCTCAATCCGACGCGCGCCACGCTGCTCGATGTGCTCACCGCACTCGGCGCACACATCGCTGTTCTTAACATCGAAGAAAAACACGCCGAACTGATCGGCACAGTGCAGGTCTCCGCACCTGCAGAAGGAATGGGATCAACCGAAGTCAGTGGCGCACTTGCCGCGCAGCTCATCGACGAGCTTCCGGTCCTCGCCGCCATTGCACCGTTCACCCGTGGCGGCATCCGCATTCGAGATGCAAAAGAACTCCGCGTCAAAGAGTCGGACCGCATTGCCCTCGTCGCGAAAAATCTGCGCTCCATGGGCGCCGAGGTGACCGAGTTTGAGGACGGCCTCGATGTTCCCGGCGGCCAGAAGCTCCATGGAGCCACTATCGACTCCGGCGGCGATCACCGCATCGCCATGGCGTTCAGCGTCGCCGCGCTCAGGGCTGAAGGCGAAACCCTCATCCAGGGCGCAGAGTCAGCGGCCATCAGCTTCCCTGAGTTCTTCGACCTTCTCGACCTTGTAGCCGAGAGATAGAACGCGATCCGCACCGCGTCTAGGCATCAAACACGACCATCTGGTGCCCTACGACTGACGGCACAACTGTCTGGGCGTATTTGCCGTCGAAAACAACTTTCAAGCTCTGCCGCTGCGGCGCCAGGTACACCCGAGACGGTTCTTTATCCATGCGAAGCGCAATCCCCAGGTTTGCGAGCGGGATCGCCTCCTCTACGATATCCAGGTCGGGAGATCGTCGAGTGGCTGGATAGTGCAATAAATGTACGATTCGCCTTTCTCCCTGTTCGGTCAGCGACACTTCAGCTGTGGAAGGAAGCTCGGTCTTGATCAATGGATCTTGCAGAAGACGCCGCAGGCAATTTCTTACTAGCAATTTGTGTACCGCGTACGCGTTGTTCGCGTACGAGTCAAAGATCGGAAATGAAATATAGACTACATTGCCGTGCTGCGTAACCGCAGCTTCGTCCGTAGGCTTATCAAACGGCGTCTGATGATGAGAGCTGAAGTGCTCGTAGGTACGGTCAAAATACGGCTTCCATATCCGGGCGAGGACGAGCGATCCTGACTGCGCCTTGACCACCGAGCCTGGAGCATAGCTAAACTGCACGTCGGAATCGATATCTTCGTTTGCGCCCTCCAGCACCTCGAAGTAATCGCCGGCATTTCCGACATACGGTGAGGCGCCGATGTATTCGACGCCCATTTCTTCCAGCACAAATTTCTTTCCGTCCATGTCCAACCCCGATTCATGGCTAAGAATCAGCTTGCCGCCGTTCGCCAGGAAGGTTTGTACTCGCGTCAACAGCTCTTCGTCGAAGCGATGCACGTCAGGCAGGATCAGAACCTTATATCGGGAGAAGTCGGAATCGCGGTCAAGCACATCGAATTGGTAATGCAATTCGGCAAGGATGTTGGCGGCGCCGACGTCCGGCGCGGCTACTGTTCCTGCCAGCAGGGATGTCGAAGTGGAAAGAAAGCCAATTTCAGTCACAGCAGTGGCTCCGACGCACCATGGTTCTTTCTCGGCCACGCTTTTGTATGTGTTTCCGATGCGGTCATAGACTGGCTTCAGCAGACGCCCGCGCGGATGCATCTGGTCACCCAGTGAGCACTTGCCTGCCTGTGCCAGCATCCGGAAACACTCGTAATCCAACGCAGCTTGATTGCGCAGTGTTCCGAAATCTCCCCAGGTGCGGTGAAACCGGGCATCCATGCCTAGATAGTCGAGGCCTAGTCTACGAACATAGCGCGACATGATGGCGAAGTGGGAGTATCCCCAGCCGCCGCCCGGCAGAGACTCGATTTCGATCTGTGTGTAGTGCTTCAGATACGGCCTCATGCCAATTCGCACCTGACCATTGAAAAACGTGGCTGCATGAGGCCGATAGCGCCGCACCGTTGCCTGCAGGCGGTCCATGGTCCGCTGAATGACCATCTCCATGTGCCGGGCACGATCGTCCTGCTTTTCCGAATCGAGCCCCAGCTTTTCCCGCTCTTCTATGCAGTAGTGACAAAAGCATCCATAGGGAGGATAGTGGACGATATCAAACCAGAACCCGTCTGCTTCATAATTCTTCGCCACCTCTTCTGTCTGCGCATTCACATAATCCAGATACGGTGTATTCACGCACAAGCGTTTCCATCCCGGCTCTAATGGAGCAGCGCCATCGGCTGCTCCGTGTTCGTCAAGAACGCGCCAGTCGGCGTGCTGCTCGGCAGCATATTGATCCCACATCACAGTGATGTAGACGGGGGTCAGGATGTCGGCCCGATGACATGCCGTGATCATCTCCCCGAGAAGATCGAACTTCAAGCCCGGATGAACGGGCCCAACTTTGCTTGGGTAATAAGCCATCCCGTGATGACACTTGGCAAATATGTTTATGGAATTAACATAGGCGTCTTTCAGCGTCTGCACGAAATTTGCGGTATCGAAGTCTGCTCCCACATCGGTAATGACAGGCGATGTGTGAAAGTCCAGATGAATCTGCCGAAAGCGCAGGCCTTTGGGATCGGAAACGGCCGCAGGCATTGGTACATTTGGAGCCGAATGCTCGTCTTGCGCTTCTGCAATTGCCGGAATCGAGCCTAAACCCGCCGCAAGACCAACTGATTTGACAAACGAACGCCTCGTAAAAGTATCCATGCCTTACTCCCCACAATTTTGCGCTTGACCCCGGGTCAAGCGATTGCAACGGCAGCATTGTAAACGAGCGCGTCACTTGACCAACAACTGCGCCTTCCTTCCGTACCGGCTACCTCTTGATGCAGCGGCACCAAAAGAAAAACGGCCCGGCAATTGCCGGGCCGTCTGCTTTCTGCGTGACTCAATGCCGCACTCTGTCGATTACACCTACTGCCCCGCAGGCGGCGTAGTCGGCGCTACCGTCGTATTCTTTGCCGGCTGCAGTCCCGGAATTACCGGCGCTGCAGTCACATTGCCTGTCGCCGCGTCGTTCAGGTTGATGCCGTAGTGCTGCAGAGTCGTCGCCAGCACCTCGTACATCAGAGCGCGGTCCTTCGCGTAGGTCAGGTTGGCGTTGATCAGGTTGTTCTCCGCCATCGCCAGGTTGCGCTCCTGCAGCAGTACATTTGCCGTGGTCGATGCGCCCAGATGCAGCTTCTTTTGCTCAGCCTCAAGGCTCTGCCGCGCGTAATCTTCAGCAGCAATCGAGGCCTTTACCTGCGCGCGGTCGTTCGACAGCGCATACTGCTGCGCCACTACCTGCATGCGAATCTGCGTGTAAAGCTGCTCCAGGTGCATCTCCGCCTGGCGGTACTCGATCAATGAACGCGCCTGGTCTGCCTGTGCAGTCCGGTTGCGCAGATTGAGCTGGAAGTTGAATCCTACTCCCTTGTCGGGCGAGCTACCGTCAACCAATTTGTTAAGTACTGTCGGGTAGTTGCTGCTCGTCGATGCGCCGCAGGGCGTACCAAAGATGTTGCAGGCCGTATTGGGCGCTCCACCGACACCCTCGCCGCCATAGAACCCGTACACATCGAACGTTGGCAGCAGCGCATTACGTGCACCCTTGAGCGTTATCTCGTCCTTCTTGATGGCCAGCACCGCCTGCTCCAGCTCCGGCCGGTTCTTGAACGCGGTCTGGGTCAATTCGTCCGGCGTCTGGCTTTCTTCCTGCAACTGGTCAAGATTCACGCGATCCGTGGGAATAATTGGCGCAGCCACCAGCGCCGGGTCATTCAGGTTGCGCGCAATAGCCTGCTTCAGCACGAGCTGCTGATAGTTCAGGTTGCTCTGTGAGGTGATCAAGGCCTGCTTGTCGGTTGCCACATTGGAATCGGCCTGCACCACATCCAGCGGCGCCACCGTGCCGATCTCAAGCTGCTTACGTGTATCGCTGTCGAGCTGTGTGCTTTGTGTCAGCGCCCGCTCCTTGGCCTGCACATCTTCGTACGCACTCACCACCACCCAGTAGATGTTCTCCACCTGGTTGACAGTGGAGAGAATCTGCTGGCGGAATGTGGAGTCGGTGATGCGGCGGTCCAACTTCGCCTCATACACAAACCGGTTGTTCACCCAGATTCCCGCGCCCTGCAGCAGATGCTGCGTAACGGTTGCTTTAAAGGTCGAGAAAAGCTGCGGGCTGTAGCTGTTGAATCCGTTGTTTGTCGTGCGGCTGTTGTTCCACGCCAGCGTTCCTGAGGTGCCCGTCTCCCATCCCTGCGTATAAGTGAAGTCGTACGAGTCCGTATTGGTGTACGAACGCGGAATGAACAGGCTGGTCTGCGGCGACTTCTGACGCTCGAACTGAATGGTCCCACTCACAACCGGGTCACGGTTCTCCGGCAGCGGACCAGCGCCATCGCTGGAAAGCACCAGGCCTGAACTGCCTGTTGTAGCTCCGCTCACCGTGCCCGGCGCGCCGCTGGCGCTCAGTGTCTGCGAAGTGCCGCCCAGCGTATTCTGAAGCACCGTGGCACCCACGCCTCGCAGCGTAGAACCAGCCTTGGCGCGCAGAATATCGGTATCGGCAATGTCGAGGTAGTAGCGGGAGATCGCGACATCGTAGTTGTTCTCTAGGGCCAGCGCGATCGCATCCGACAGGCTCAGATAAATCTTGCCGTCCTTTACCAGATCTGTAAGCCGCACCGAGTTGTCGAAGCTCGCCTTGGCGATTGTCGTCGGCCTGTACTTGTTGATCGGATTACCCCACAGCGGTCCCGCCGGCTTTGAAAAGTCGCGGGCCGCCTGGCGCAGGTCGACAGGCTGCGTCTCGACCGGCACGGGAGCCGACGGCAGCGTCGACGCCGCCGTGGCCGTCGTCTCTGTCGGCGTCTGCTGCGCATATCCCGAGGGCATTCCGGCAGCCAGCATCAGAACCGATGCAGCAACAGCCCGCAGGCGGTTCCCGGTTTGCTTCGTAGTCTTATGAGCGATGGGATCGTGTTCCTTAAACACACGTACAGCAAACAAATGCATGATTCCTCTCCACGGAGTACTGCGACATTCGGAATGCCTATCTTCTGACGGCTGGCGCACCCTTCCGGATGCAAATTTGTGCCCTGTGGGACCAGGTTTGTTGCCAACCCGCTCTCTTCAGCCTCGGGTCCAGTCTCCAGGGTTCAGCTAGTGATACGCGGTCAGCCGCCGGATCGTTCCCGGCATTCATAAAAGCGCTCCGGCGGCGCGCAACCGGCTTGGATTCGGAAAGCTGAGTATATCCCACTCATACCGCCTCCGTCCGGCTCGGGTACCCTGTTAAGCAGCAGATCCTCTATGGCAAATGCAGCCACAACCCAACCTGCCAGCACCACCTGGAGGCTGACCTTGTCTTACGATGGCACAGATTTTCACGGCTGGCAGGTGCAGCCCGGCAAACCGACCATCCAGGGTGAGCTGCAAGCAGCTGTTGGCCGTATCACTGGCGAATCTCCTCTGCCACAGGGCTCGGGCCGCACTGACGCGGGAGTCCACGCCCTGGCTCAGGTTGCCAGCTTAACGCTCCAGGCTCCCATTCCACCGGAAAATCTGTTGCGCGCGCTGAACCGGACACTCCCATCATCAATTCGCGTCTCCGAAGCGGCCATTATGCCAGACCCGGCATTCCACGCCCGTCACTCAGCCATCGCCAAAACCTACGAGTACCGCATTCTTCAAGCCGATACCTGTTCCCCGTTCCTGGCCCGCTATGTCTACACATTCCCCTGTTTGGTGGAGCTTACGACGCTTCAGGAGGCAGCACGTATCTTCTTGGGGGAAAAAGACTTCCGCAGCTTCGCTGCGAGTGATCCTGACATTTCCGCGCGCAGCCTTGCGGCGGACGATTTCGACACGCCCAAGATACCGCCGCAATCGACTGTCCGCACCATCTTCGCTTCGGAGTGGAGCGAGCAGACCACACCCGACGGCACGCTTCTTGTTTACCGCGTCCGGGGCAACGGATTCCTCCACCACATGGTCCGCAACCTTGTGGGCACCATGCTCGACGTAGGCCGTGGACATCGCGACCTCGCCGAAATCCCGAGAATCCTGGCCGAGCGCAATCGTGCTGCAGCTGGTGCAACAGCCCCCGCGCGCGGCCTGTTCCTGCACTCGGTGGAATATCCGTATCACTTTGCTCCAGCTCCGCCTGGAGTTTGAGAACCATTCACTCCCCATCTCTCCTGCTACCCTGAATCCAGTGCACATGCCGCTCCTCTCGCCCAATACGGCCTTTTCGCGTGTCACCGGCATCGCGGCGCGCAGACCGGTCCACAGCGCTTTCGTATGGCTGCACGCAAATCCTAAGAAAATCATGGACTGGCAGACCGAATTGGTTTCCATCCCCGCACCGCTGCATGGCGAGCAGCAACGTGCTGAGTGGTTCAGCCAGCAATTCACCGCCGCCGGGCTCAGCTGCGTGCAAATAGACGCCATAGGCAATGTGATTGCCACTCTGCCAGGCGCAGGTCTTCCACCCGATAGCACGGGGCCGGTAGTGGTTCTCTCAGCCCACCTTGACACCGTCTTTCCACTTGAAACCCCACTCAATCCCATCCAGCAAGGCGATCGCCTGCTTGCTCCCGGAGCCTGCGACAATGGCGCGGGGCTCACCGGCCTTCTAGCCCTTGCGCACGCACTCATTCACGCCCGTATCGAGCCGTCTGTTCCTATTATTTTTGTGTGTAATGTGGGCGAAGAGGGCGAAGGTGATCTACGCGGCGTTCGTTATCTCTATAGCCATAGCCGTCTGGCTGGACGTATCGCAGCTCATATTGTGCTCGACGGGGCCGGTGACGATGCCGCCGTTACACAGGCACTCGGCAGCCGCCGCTACAAAGTAGCCATCTCCGGCCCTGGAGGACATAGTTTCACGGATGCCGGTACGCCTAACCCCATCGCTGCACTCTCTTCGGCACTCGCAGCCCTGGCAGAGATCCCGCTTCCCGACGAGCCGCGTACAACGCTGAACCTGGGCACCATCCGCGGCGGCACAAGCGTCAATTCCATACCTGAAAACGCGCAGGCTACGGTTGACTTCCGTTCCACCAGCGCCGACGAACTGCTGCGGCTCGAAGTCGGCCTTCACCGCGCCGTTGAGGATGCTGTCGAGCACTGCAACACTGGGGCAAAAACCGCCGGAACCGCTGCCCGAGGATTGCTCACCTTTGACATCGCCAAAATCGGCGACCGGCCCGCAGCCTGCCTGCCTGCCAATTCTCCCCTTCTCGACACGCTTCGTGCTGTCGATCGCCATCTCGGGCTGCGCACCGATCTGCGCCTCGGCTCGACGGACGCCAACATCCCGCTTTCTCTTGGGATTCCTGCACTTTCCATGGGAGCGGGCGGCGAAGGCGGTGGAGCACATACTCTCGCCGAGTGGTACTCGGCTAAGCATCGCGAGCATGGCTTGCGCCGGGTGCTTCTTCTGCTGCTGGCGATAACCGAGTGGGCAGCTGAACAGTAGGCATTCGATTAAGGCAACGCGACGCATGCTCTTCCTGAATCCGTGCCGTTATCCGCTACACTTTCTCCGCATACTCGTCTAAACCAACAGCAAAAGTGAGGTGCAGAGATTTCGGCCAGACCGATTTAAAAAGCTGCCTGTGCCCTACCCATCAAACGTATAGTCCGCAAACTGACTATACTGGGAATTGGTGCATCCAACCCAAAATTGGTGTATCAGCCCGCCGGCAAGCCGGCCACCTTACGAGGTCATTGAATTCTTATGAGAACGCTTTTTGAACGGCTGCGCTCCCGCCGTCTCGCTTCGGCATTTGTCATGCTGGCCACCCTTTCGGCCGCCATCGTGGTGGGTTCGTTTGCCGCACACGGCGTGCGCGGCCAGGAACAGCAGAACTCAAGCACCGACGCAACGCCGCTCAAGATCACTAATTCCACCATTCCGCCCAATGAGTTTGTAAAAATCGCCAAGCAGGTTGGCCCGGCAGTGGTGAATATCAACACGCAGACCCTGCCCAAGCAGTCTGACAATCGTGGGCACCGCAACTTCCACTTCCACGGCCAGCCAAACCAGCAAAACCCCGATGACGGCCAGGGCGACGACGATCAGCAAGGCCAAGGCCAGGGTGACGACAACTTCCAGGACTTCTTCAACCGCTTCTTCGGCGGCCAGATTCCACAACAGCCCGATGGCGGTGACCAGGGTGTGCAGGAGTCGCTCGGTTCCGGTTTCATCGTCGATCCCAAGGGTTACATCATTACTAACAACCACGTCATCGACAAGGCGGACAAGATCTACGTCAAGCTCTCCACCGATCCTGATACCCAGGACCTTGGCCGCCCCGCACGCGTGATCGGCATCGATAAAGCCACCGACCTCGCCGTCATCAAGATCGACAGCAACACTCCGCTGCCTACTGTAAAGATGGGCAACTCTGACGAAGCCCAGGTGGGCGACTGGGTCGAAGCAATCGGCAGCCCCTTCGCGCTCGCGCAGACGGTTACCGCCGGCATTATCTCCGCCAAGAACCGCACCATCGAGCCCGGCGCCAGCGGTCAGTTTCAGCACTTTATCCAGACTGATGCAGCCATCAATCCCGGCAACTCCGGCGGTCCGCTGCTTGACATGAATGGCAACGTGATCGGCGTCAATACCGCCATCTACACACAGTCGGCGGGTTATCAGGGCATCGGCTTCGCCATGCCATCGAACACAGTAGTCTCTGTGTATAACGACCTGATCAGCCCCACCCACAAGGTCACGCGCGGCTCCATCGGCATTCAGTTCCGCGAAGGTCTCTCCAACGCCGTCAACCGCGTTTATGGCTTCAAGAACGGTGTGCTTGTGCAGGAAGTTCAGCCAGGCGGTCCTGCAGATAAGGCTGGACTCAAGCCCGGAGACATCATCACCTCTATCGATGGCCGCAATATCAAAGACGGCGACGATCTGGTCAACGAGATTGCCAGCCGCAAGCCCGGCTCCACGGCTCGCCTCGGTTTCCTGCGCGATGGCAAGCAAAGCGACACCACCGTGACGATCGGCGACCGCGACAAGGTCTTCGCTGACCTGGGCAATCCGCAAACCGCGCACAGCCCCGAGAACTCGGGTGATGCCGGCGAAACCAAGCTGGGCCTCGTGGTTCGAGACATCTCGCCCTCGATTGCCAGCAAGATTCACACCTCCGGCGTCGAGATCGAGTCTGTGCGCACCGGCTCCTTTGCCGATCTGCAGGGCCTTGCGCCTGGCTTGGTGATTACCCACGTCAATCGCCAGCCCACCGCTAACCATGAACAGTTTGAAGCCATCGCAAGCAAGCTCAAGAGCGGCGATGACGTGGTCTTTGAAGTCATTGACCCGCGTCATCCGGAGCAAGGCATCAACTACGTTGGCGGTACGCTCTAACCCTCGAAAATCTGCTGCGCCGGCTGTTCAATCTCACGCCGGCGCAGATTGATTTCGCTCCATCAGACCGGCTTGAGAATCAATTTTTCTGCTTGTTGCAACCAGTGTGATCCGTTACACTGCACGAAAGTCACCGGTATGGTCTAGTTTTCTGTCATAGGTGGTAATCGCGTGCTTTCATTTCGATCTGCAATATCTGCATTGATTTGTGCGGGAGTGCTTGCCGCACCCGCATCCGCTGCACGTGCTCACCATACGTCCGCATCGAGCAAGACGCATCGCTCGTCGCGCCACGCGTCCACCCATCGCCGCTCCCATCGGCTGCATGGCCAGCAGGCCATTGATCCCGAGCGCGTAACGCAGATTCAACAGGCCCTGATTCGCGAGCACTATCTTAGCGGCGATCCCTCAGGCAAGTGGGATGATACGACCGTCGCAGCGATGAAGAAGTACCAGGGCGATCAGGGATGGCAGACCAAGCTCATGCCCGACTCGCGCGCACTCAAAAAGCTCGGCCTCGGCCCGGACTATTCAAACGCGCTCAATGCAAAGAACTCGAACTTCGCTGCGCCTCCGTCCGACAGCACCATCCCGGCCTCGCAGGATGCGGGTTTTACGGCTGCATCGGGTGTGAACCAGTAGCGGCTCATCGCCGCGCCTTCGGCATCCACTTCTCGAGAAACTCGTAACGCGCCCTTAGTGTATCCGGCCTTGCCATGATCTCGCTGTCCAGGTGGAGAATTGTGCTGTCTTTGTCGAAGCGGGGCCACTCGTGCAGGCCTGCCCCGTTTGGATCGCCGGTCTTGGCAAAGTTCGTCCAGTAGCCCATCATCTCGTCGCTCAGTTTGCGATCTTC
>DASZXD010000098.1:0-17548 GCA_035546015.1 Occallatibacter sp. | reverse complement strand
CTGCTGCCAAGGCGCCGCTCACGGTGCCGCCTGCGATGGGGCACGTGGTGCTCGCACCTGTATCGAGCGCGAACGGCCCGGCGATAACCAACTGTGTAATTGAAAGTACGTTGGACTGATTGTTTTTAAGCGTCAGCGTCTTGGCAGGACTCACTGAATTGACGGCCACTGACCCGAAAGTAAGGTGCGCCGGAGAGAGTGTGGTGGCCGCTATCCCGGTTCCAGTAACGGTCATGCTTTGTGGGCTATTGCTTGCGTTGGTATTGACGGTCACAGCCCCCGCGGGCGCTGCTCCAAGCGCGGCGGGAGTGAACGTGACGACGATGGCGCAGGAAGCACCGGGGGCCAACGTTCCGGGATTGGCGCATGTTGTCGAGGGATCGATTGCGTAGCCGCCGGCTGGAGCGGTGATGGAGTTGATGGTGAGAGCAGTCGTCTGGTTGTTCTTAAGAATGGCCGTTTTGATCGGGCTGGTCACGCCGAGTACCTGGCTACCGAACGCCAGGGTGCTGACAGAAAGCGTTGTTGGAGCAATACCTGTCCCGTTGAGAGCAACAGTCTGCGGACTATTGCCGGCGTCGTGAGTGATGGTAAGCGTACCGGAGGGAGCCGCTCCCAGTGAGGTTGGAGTGAACGTAACGCCGATGGTGCAACTTGCCCCTGCCGCCAAAGTGCCGGGGTTGGCACAGGTAGTGGATGGATCGAGGACATAAGGAGCGCCGGAGACGGCGATTGAGCTGATGTTCAACGTGATGGCTTGCGTGTTCTTGAGCGTGACCGTTTTGATCGCGCTGCTGACATTCACCACCACATTGCCGAAGTTCACGGATGTGGGTGTGACGGTGGTCTGCGACGCGGCCGAGACCGAGAAACCTGAGAAGAAGACCGCAGCAAAGAGAACTAAGATTTTATGCGCAGAGATTTTTGCGTACCGCTTGGCATTGCACATTGCGCGATCCTCCATTACACGCATCGCGAGGATGGAAAGGGTGCGGCGAGTCTTCGCCGCTGCGGGTTTGGGGTCGGGTTTCGCTCGATCGACAGTTAATCCGTTGATTTCTATGTCGCTAAACAGTGTCCGGCATAGCAGATGCAGGCCAGCCATAAAGCAGCCTGTGCTGGCACTCCATACGTTTGAAAACAGATAAATAGAATGATTTTTCAGTGTCAGGTGAGGTGGAATGTAAGGAAGATAAATTCCTGAATGCAAGTGAAATTTTCTAAATTTCGGGCTGTTCAAGCATGTTTATTCAGGATTTATATCCTGCGTAATAAGGATCTTACCCTTCGGTAACCCGAGAACCGCGTCGAGATCTCACAGTCGTTACTACCGAATGGACGCGCAACACTCGTTCATTGACAACGATCAACGGCAACAGCAGAGTGACCGGAGACCATGTCAGACAGTGGGTCGGACTTCACTGCCTGGCCCGGGCGTCGGCGATGATTGCTTTGAAGGACGCGAGACTCAAAAGAATGTCTCAATTAGGTCGACCAACTCGTATCGACTATTGAGTACCGGCAGCACACGCCACTTGTCGAAGGTGAGGCAAGGGTGGGAGATATCAAAGGCAATCATGTCGCCGGGACGAATCTGATCTCCGGCAGCTATGTCGAGGTAGGCGTGCTGATCCATCATCCTGGAAAGCGACCAGTGAGCCGGCGCATGTGCTGGAGCCTCTCCGCCGGGGCGGAAGTGCAGCACGGGAATGGGCAGGCCGGAGTCGAACGCCGCATCGCGCTTTCCCAGGCCAACGATTGCCCGCGCTGGCTCGGGAACGGAGTGAACATATGCCCATAGATGGAGAGCGGGCTCAAGACCTGAGTGCATCCGACGCGCGACCGGGTTGTGCTCAAGAATCCTAGCCTGCGCCTCGCGGTAAGCGCCCACATCGTGGGTGAGATAGCATCCGGGCCGCAGCACGATCTCAGCGCTCTGGCCAAAACCGGCGGCCGCAAAAACCTCCGCCACCACGTCATACCAGAGGGAACCTGCGCCTGAAAGCAGAAACGGTGTGCACTGAAAGTGTTTCTCCTCTGCGAGCCGCCGCGTAACGGCAACAGCCCGCTCCAGGAACGCACGGACTTCGCCTTCTTCTTTCAGGATTCCTTCGTACACCTCGACGCCGGCAAGCGCCAGCGAATCGGACCAGCGAGACAAGGCTGTAAGCACAGACTCAAGCTGCGCGCTGTCGCGTACGCCTGTGCGGCCGCCTATTAAACCCAGTTCGAGCAGGACATTGAGCCGCACACCTCGCTCGCGAAAAAACTCGCCCAGCAGATTCACTCCATCCGCGGAATCGACCAGGCAGTAGTAAGAAAAACCGGGGTCTGCAATGAGTTGAGCAATCCGATTCATGTTCTGCCGGCCCACGAGTTGATTGGCCATCAAGACGCGGCGCACCCCGTGACGGTAGGCCACATGCGTTTGATGTGCCGTCGCAAGTGTAATGCCCCACGCACCGGCCTCAATCTGCATGGCGAAGAGTCTCGGCGCCATGGTGGTTTTGCCGTGCGGCGCAAGGCGCAGGCCATAGGCGTCGATGAACTGCTGCATCCAGTGCAGATTGTGATTGAGCTTGTCCTGGTAGAGTACTGCAACGGGAAGACTCAAATCTTCATTGAGCAGGCTCCATCCACGGGTAACCAGTTCGCTCGCCGAGGCTGGAGCATCGAGATGGCCCAGGCCTTTATTCAACGGAGAGATTGCCGAAGAATTCGCTACCCGTGCAGAAAGAAACTGGCTCATTGATCGGTGCTCCACTCGCGATAAGGACGATAGACGTAAAATCCAATGCTACCAGCCTGAAGTGTTCCAGCGCCGGGATGTCGGGCAGGCCCAGGCCACCTGGGACTCGCGATCCACGGTTGTGGTGGATATGCCGTGTCCTCTCCTATACTTCCGAAGAAGCGGCGAAGCAGTTTGCCGAAGAGATTTTTCCAATGAGGAATGACCCGCTGAGTTCAATCGCCCGTCGCTTCTCTTCCTTCCATTCTTACTAGCCACAGGAGTCAGGTCTTTCGATGCCGGTTATCGACTCTCACAGCATGTTTCTGCTCATCGCGGCGCTGATCTCGGTCATCGGGCTCATTGTTCTGGTCGCTGTGGTCAAACTGAATCCTGTGATCACGCTGTTTGTCACCGCGCTCGCGCTGGCCGTAGTGACCGGCATGCCCATGACGCAGGTGATTCGCTCATTTGAAGTGGGCGTAGGGAACGTACTGGGTCACATTGCCATTATTGTGGCTCTCGGTACCATGCTGGGCAAGATGATGGCTGAGTCCGGCGCATCCGACCGCATCGCTTACACGCTCATCCGCGCTTTTGGCGAAAAAAACGTGCCCTGGGCAATGGTGGTGATCGCGCTCATTGTGGGACTACCGGCATTCTTCGAGGTCGGCTTTGTACTGCTCGTGCCGATCCTGTTTACAGTAGCCCGGCGGACCAACACATCGCTGGTCATGGCGGGCATCCCAATGGTTGCCGGGCTGTCGGTGGTCCACGGACTCGTGCCTCCGCACCCGGCAGCGATGCTGGCAGTTACAGCGTTCGGAGCCAACGTTGGCCGCACAATTTTTTACGCGCTTATTGTTGGCGTGCCAACGGCGATCATTGCAGGTCCACTCTATGCGAAGTTCATTGCACCGCGCATCGAGCTGCCTGAAGAGAACCCAATGGCCGACGAGTTGGCTGGCCACGATGAGAACCGCAAGCTGCCCGGATTCTGGCTGAGCGTACTCACCATCGTGCTGCCGGTGATGCTCATGCTCGTGGGCAGTTGGGCCAACCTGTTCTTCGCGCCCGGAACCACGGCCAATAACGTAATACGCCTCGTGGGTAATGACGATATGGCGCTGCTGATCGGCGCGCTTTTCAGCTTTATTACGCTGGGCACCATGCGTGGCTTTTCGCGCGATACGATTCTGCGCTTCAGCACCGAGTGTCTTGCGCCTACAGCCGCCATAACACTGCTGATCGGCGCGGGCGGCGGCTTTGGCCGCGTGCTGCAGGACTGCGGCGTATCGAATGCCATTATGACTATAGCGCTGGGTGCACATGTGCCGCTGCTGCTGCTGGCGTGGCTGCTGGCCGCACTCATCCGACTCGCCACCGGCTCGTCGACGGTTGCGATGAGCACGGCGGCGGGCATTGTTGCGCCCATAGCGCTCCACTCAGCCGGAGTTCATCCGGAGTTGCTCGCCATTGCCACGGGGGCGGGTGCGCTTATCTTTTCTCATGTGAACGATGGCGGTTTCTGGCTCGTGAAGGAGTACTACAACATGAGTGTGGGCCAGACAATGAAAACCTGGTCGATATGCGAAACAATTGTTGCCGTGGTGGGACTGTTCTTCACGGCGGTTCTCTGGCACTTTGCATAAAATACAAAAATAGAAATGGGGCGAGGAATGTTGCGGAGAGATTTTGTCAGGAATGCAGGCGCGGTAGTTGTGGCTCACTCTGTGCTGCGCAGTACTGCACTGCAGGCTCAAACATCGGCAAGCGGATTGCGCGCATACGTTGGCACCTACACCACGGCAACCGATGGCAGCGGCAATGGTGAGGGCATCTATCTCTTCGATGTCGACACGCAGTCCGGTGCACTCTTGAATCGCCGGCTGGTAGCGAAGACACCAAATCCCTCATGGATCTCGATCCATCCATCGAAGAAATACCTTTACGCAATCAACGAGGTGACCAACTATGCAGGCGGCAATGGATCGGTAAGCGCCTTCGCGATCAATGCGGCCACTGGCGAACTAACTCTGCTCAACACGGTGAGTTCTGCTGGCGCAGGGCCGGCGCACATGAGCCTGGATGCGACGGGGAAGTTCGCCTTCATCGCCAATTATGTAGGCGGTAATATCGCGGTACTGCCCATCGGAGCGGATGGCCGGCTGGGCGACGCTGTTGACGCACATCAGGACAACGGTTCCGTAGGCATTCTGCATGCGATGAGCGGCCCGCGCGGCAGCTTTGCCGTCAGCGGGCACGACAAGCCACACGCGCACATGATCGCAGCCGATCCACGCAATCAATTTGTGCTCAATACCGATCTTGGCCAGGACCGAATCTATGTGTATCGCTTCGACGGGGCGACCGGAAAGCTTTCGCCGAACGGCGAGCCGGTTTCCCTGCCCTCCGGCGACGGGCCGCGCCACTTTGCCTTTCATCCCAATGCTCGCTGGCTGTACCTCCTCTGCGAAGAGTCTTCGACGATTGTGTTCTTCCACTTTGACGCAACAAACGGAACCTTCACCGAAGCACAAACCATCTCTGCACTGCCAGCGGGCTTTGCGGGCACAAGCTTCGGCTCGGAGATCCACGTTTCCGAAGACGGAAAATTTCTCTACAGCGCAAACCGGCTGCACGACACGATTTCGATCTGCTCAATTGCCGGCGACGGGCGACTGACTCTCGTTGGCGAGCAGTCCACAATGGGCGACTACCCGCGCCATTTCGACTTCGACCCCAGCGGCAGCCTGCTCTTTGCGTGCGACCAGCGCAGCGATTCCATCGCCTCATTCCGCGTGGATCGCGCAACGGGGATGCTGACGTTTACGGGGAAATATGCGGCGGTTGGCAGTCCAGCGATGATTGCGTTCTTTGCTTAGCAGTGCTTGCAGAGCAGTTGGGCCCAGCGGCGAATCGCTTCCGGCGTCACCGCTGCTCCGTTTGCTTCGCTTGCGGCCAGCTGCACAGCAAGATTGCCGACGGTTGCGCTTTCGCCCTGGCCGATTTCGACCGGCAGGCCGGTGCGCTGCTCGGTGAGGCCAACAAGCAGCTTGTTGCGCGTGGCTCCGCCGATCATGTGGATGCGTTCGAGCTTGCGGCCAAGCATGTTTTCAAGGTTGGCCATTGCTGCGGCGTAGCGCACCGCGAGGCTCTCGAAGATGATGCGCGCAAAGATTGGCTCATTGCCGGGCACGTCGGAGATGGACTCAAAGCCACGCCGCGTAAGTTCCCCGTTGATGCGGCGGGGCATCTCGCTGTCGAGCATCAGCGCTTCGGCGTCCATATCAAGCACTCCGGAAGTCGTGCAATCCGCGGCCTTCTTCACCAATTCCTCGATATGCCATGCCCGGCCTTCGGCAGCCCAGCCATCCATGCACTGTTTGAGCACCCACATGCTATTGATGAGCGAGTGGAAGAGCAGATTGCCGCCCGCCGCTCCGATGTTGGTGTGCCCCGCATCGAATGCAGTCTGCGTGGTAACCGGCACAGGCGTCACTGCTCCCACCAGCGACCATGTACCAGAACTGATGTAGGCAGTGGTCGTCATCTCGCTGGGAATGCCGGCAATGGCCGAGGCAGTATCATGCGTAGCCGGCGCAATGATCTGCGTATTTTTAAATGCATCGAGCGCCGTCAGCGGCCCTTTGAGAGGTCCCAGGACCGTTCCTGTAGAAACGAGCGGCGGAGCAGCGTCTAACGCCAGGCCAAGTTCTCGAAATACATCCGCGTCCCATTCGCCGGTCTTGAGATTCACAAGGCCGGTATGCGTGGCATTGGTGTACTCTCCCACGCGCCTGCCGCTCAGCCAGTAGAGAACATACTCAGGAAACATAGCCCACGGTGCGCGCGCATCGATGCCCGCTGCCGGGTCGGCCATCAACTGGTAGACGGTATTGATGCGGTGCGGAATGGTCCCGGTACGTTGAAAGAGCGCGAGCGGAGCGATGGCAGCGTCAGCTTTTTCCTTGCTGGCGATGGTGCGCTCGTCGCGATAACAGAAAGGCTCACACAAAAGGCTGCCATCAGGCGCCAGGCGCATATAATCAACCGACCAGCTATCGACCGCGATGGATGCAATGCCTTCCGGAGCTGCTGCAGCAGCTTTACGCAATCCCTCTTCGAGTCCGGAAAGAATGGTTTCAATCGGCCAGCGCAGCGAGGCGCCGCGGTGCACGGGGCCGTTGGGGATGCGATGAATGAGATCGATGCCCGGCTTGTCGCCGTTCCAGCGGAGAAGTGAAACACGACAGCTTTCAGCGCCTAAATCAATGGCAACGCGCGCAGGTTGTTGCATGGCGGAAGTTAAACTCCGTTTCAATTATCCATCGCCGATGGATTGAACCTGAATAAGAAAACCCTCCAACGTGCTTCCCCACTCGTTCCGCAGAGAGTGCGGAACGAGTGGGGCATGGGAGGGCTGTGGAATTGATCACCGCAGGAAAGCGTCGGTCAGACCGCCATCGACCGGAATGACGTGACCTGTAGTGCAGCGTGCACGCGGGCTGGCCAGGAACAGGATGGCCTCCGCGCAGTCGGCGGGATCGATGGTCTTGAGGGTCAGCGTACGCTCGGCGTAAAACGCGGCCAGACGGCTGCGCAGTTCCTCATCGCTGAACGACTCCTGGAAAGGAATGTTGTACTTCTTAAGCGAGGCGCGCACGCGGTCACGCGGGAACATGGTGGAGCCCTTCACGACAGTTGCGGGACTGATGGCGTTGACGCGCACATTCGGAGCCATCGAAACGGCCAGTTCGCGAACCAGGTGCGAGAGCGCGGCCTTGCTTACGTCGTAGGCCTCGCTTCCCTTCTTGGCAACGACGGCGTTGGCTGAGCTGGTGAGCACGATGTTGCCATGCAGGCCCTGATCCTCAAACAGCTTGCCGATCTCCGTCGCGAGCAGATAATTCGCGGTGACGTTGACGTCGAGCGTGCTGGCCCACATGCTGTCGGCAATCGTGCCATCCGGCGAAGATGGGAAGAGCGCAGCCGTGTTGACCAGAATATCCACACCGCCAAAAGCCGCCGTGGCCACATCAACTGCAGAGCGAATCGCTTCGCGGCTACGGATATCGACAGGCGTGCTGGTGACGAATTCAGCCGAGGTAAGCGAAGCAAGCTCTTCTGCCATGCGCGCCGCACCCTCCGCATCGCGATCAGCAACAACGACGTGCGCACCGCGCGCTGCCGCCAGACGCGCCACCTCGCGGCCAATGCCGCTGGCTCCGCCGATCACGAGAGCCACGCGCCGGCTCAGTTCCTTCTCGGGAGGCTGACGGCGAATCTTGGCCTCTTCAAGCGCCCAATACTCGATCTTGAAAGCTTCGAGAGCAGGCAAAGCGACGTAGTTGCTATAGACCTTGAAGCTCGCCGGATCCACACCCGACTGGCACTGCGGAACCGGGCCGGAAACCTCGCCCTCCGCCAGAAGGCTTGCGCCCTCCATCACATGAATGGCGTTGGTATAGAACTCGCCGGTGATGCGCGCCTCAGTCTTGTTCTTGCCGAAGCTGAACATGCCCAGGCCCGGGATCAGAACCACGGTCGGGCTGGCGTCGCGGATAGCGGGCGATGCAGGCGTCGCAAAAGCGCGATAGTAGGCGCGGTATTGCTTGCGATACTCCGCCAGCGAGCGCTCGATCTGCTGGCGCAGAGAATCCAGACCCTCCTCCTGAGCCCACGGAACAAACATCGGGCGAATCTTGGTGCGGATGAAGTGATCGGGGCAGCTGGTTCCCAGGAAAGCCAGCTCTTTGGCATGAGCGGAGTTCACAAACTGCAACACGTCAGGCGCGTCAGAAAAGCTGGCAATCCAGCGTTGCTGTGCGCTGATGCGTCCGCGCAAAAAGGGTGCGATCTTAACGGCCAGCGACTTGCGATCTTCGCGCGAAGGAACCACATGGCCACCGAAGCGCGTCTTGCCCTTGCCGTGGCGCTCGATAAACTGGCCGATAGTGTCGATGACCGTGATGGTATTCAGGTAGCACTCACGCTGCGTCTCTCCCCAGGTGAAGAGACCGTGGCCGCCAAGCACGATGCCGTCGCACCCGGGATTCTCAGCAATGGCACGCTTCATCATCATCGCGAGTTCAAAGCCGGGGCGCTGCCAGGGCAGCCAAACCAGGTTGCGGCCGTACTCGCGGTTATACTCCTCCATCTTGGCTTTGCCGTTGGCAGAAGCGGCCAGCGCGATACCCCAGTCCGGATGCAGGTGATCGACGTGCGGGAATGGCAGGAAGCCGTGCAGCGGCGTATCGATCGATGCAGCGACAGGGTTGTTGCGGAAGGCGCAGAGCGCGTACATGGCCACCATCTCGTCTTCCGTATCCACGCCCTTGTAGCTGCGCTCAAGCGCCAGCAGCTTTTCCTGATAAAGGGTGGCGAAGCCGGCGCGCTTGATGCTGCCCAGGTCGCCGCCTGAGCCTTTCACCCATAGGACTTCAACCAGCTCGCCGGTCAGCGGATCAACCTCTTTGATCTTCGAGCTGGTATTGCCGCCAGCAAAGTTGGTAATGCGCAGATCAGAGCCCAGCAGATTGGAGCGATAACGCAGCAACTCCGGCTCGTCCAGAGTGGCGGCGATGCTGGCATCCCAGCGGTCTTCGAGGAATTTGAGTGCGGGGGTTACTGCAGTTGCCGTTGTCATAACAAACCAGTCTTGAAGGGATTTTTGCGACCTCAACTACCATCATAACAGTGCGAAACAATGGAAAATCTCGCATTAAACGGAATCCGAATGAGCAGAATGGGCAGAGTTTGCCCCTGCCTGCCCGCCGGAAAGCGTCTCAGCAGTTACCGCCCGATGATGCACGTAGTTATAGGGAGGAACGCTGTACCCGCGAAGCAGGGCTATGCCAAGTTGAATCAGCCGCGGTCCGTAGCTTTCTGCCTCATGGGAGATGGAGCCTATGAGTGCACTTGACCCCTTGCGCATCTCTTCGAGTACTTCGGGGATGCAGTCCTGGCCGACGATGGCGAAGTTCGGTTCCTGGCCGGACTCGCGAATAGCGTCGAGCACGCCCAGCGCGCTCGAATCGGTGGCTGCAGCCACCAGCGTGTGCTCGCCATGCCGGGCAGTGCGGAGGTAATCAGCCATGGCGCGGCGGCTGTGGTCGCGCATGCCGCGGCCCTCAATCTGATGAAAGCGGTCAGCGGCCAGGCCGGGCAGCCGCTCGTGAATGCCATCAAACGCGCCGGCAATGCGACTTTGCACAAAACTGCCGGCCTCGTTGAATCCGACGCCGACAACCCGGTCCACCCTGCCCTTCCACTTGCGTTGCGCATACTGCGCCAGCAGCGAACCGGCCTCGTGTCCCACCTCAAAGTTGTCCACGCCAAAGTAGGTGGCGTTGGGGTGCGGCACGTCGATGGCGACCAGCGGAATATCAGCCTTCTTGAAGATGTGCGCCACGCGAGGCGCTACGGCTTCTTCCACCTGGAACTCGAGTACCAGATCTACACGCTTGTCTACAAATTCTTCAGCGTTACGCACAGCCACGTCGGGATCGTAGCGGTTATCGAGCGTAATCAGTTCTACTCCGGAAGCAGCAGCGGCAGCGGCAACACTCTGAGCCACAGCCTGCGAAAAGGGCATCTCTGCGCTCTGCACAGCAAAACCAAAATGCAGGCGTCGCGGTCGCGAAACCAGGCGATACTGGCCATTTTGCGTCTGGGCAAGGTAGCCGCGATGCACCAGCGTTTTGAGAATGCGATACACGCTGGTCTTCGAGATGTTGGTCCTCTGGTAGACATCTTCGAGGGTCAGCGGCGCATGGTCCCGCTCCAGCAACTCGATCACGTCGAGTGCCTTGGAAAGAATCGGAATCAGGTAAAGCCGTTTGATTTTTGCCTTGGCCAACCTTGCCCCTCCTGTGCGAAAAATCACTCCCGGAAATTGCGACCAACATCATAGAACACCGCACTCATGCGTAGCTGCTCACTGCCGAACTGCGGCTGCCACGCTCGGCGGCGATACGCTCCACGTATCCGTTTGCACGCAGCTCGGCAAGCGGATCGGCGGGCAGGCCGCGCGCCACGCGCCACTCAGTGGTAAGCGGACGCACATCCCGCCAGAAGGCCCCGCGATAAAGCTCTTCTGCGGCAACCAGGTCGCACGATTGCTGGTACTTGGCCAGCCGATCGCGGTCCACCAGCGCCGCTTTCAGATACAGCTCCTGCGCAGTCACCACGGTCTGCACCATGGCCTCGACCTTGCCCTTCAGATTGTGGCTCTGGTCAATCATGTAGGCCACATCGAGCGTAATACCATCGCTCGCTGCCTGATGAATCTCGTGGAAGATGCGGAAGATCTGATAAGGATCGATGGAGCCGAGCGTAAGGTCGTCGTCGGCATAGCGACGGTCATTGAAGTGGAAGCCGCCCAGCATACCGGTATGGAGCAGCCAGGCCACGATCTGCTCGATATTCTGCGCCGAGTAGTGATGGCCGGTGTCGACCAGCACGCAGGCCTGTGGTCCTGCATGACGCGCAAAATGCGCCGACATGCCCCAGTCTGCGATATCGGTATGATAGAAAGCCGGCTCGAATGGTTTGTACTCCACAAGCAGCCGCTGGCTGGGCGCGAGACGATCATGGGAAGCCCGCAATGCATCCTCAAGCCAGCCAATACGCTTGCGAATGCTCTGTGTGCCGGGATAGTTCGAGCCATCGGCCATCCACAGCGAAACATCGCGTGAATTGAGAGCCTTGCCGATCTCGATCGAGTCGAACATGTGCTCCAGTGCACGCTCCCGAATCGTCGCCGAGGGGTTGCACAGCGAGCCGTATTTGTACTCCTGGTCCTGGAAGAGATTGGGGTTGATGGAACCGGAACGGATACCGAAGCGGCGCTCAAGCTCGCGCACCTCCGGAACATCCTTGAGCCCGTTAGGCAGGTCCCAGAGAACATGGAGGGCCAGCGTAGGGGTTGCGCCGGTCAAACGGTTCACCTCGGCGGCATCGGCGAACTTCTCTTCAATGGAGCTGGCCGCAGCAGCCTGCACAAATTTACCGAAGCGTGTGCCGGTGTTGGCGAATCCCCATGAGGGAATCTCGATCTGGAAGGAGTCGAGGACTTTGAATGCCAGATCGCGAGTTTGAGAGTCAGAAAGCGTCATGCTAATCCCCCTGCCGGCCTTGTGTCGCTTAGCCGGTCTCAGTTCGATGTTGTGTCGGCGACCTGGTCGCGGACGAGAATCACGTGCAGGAATCGTGGCCCGTGGACACCCTTGATACGGGTCATTTCAATGTCGGCTGTAGCACTGGGCCCGGAGATCCATGTAACAAGAGCCGGGGGTCCCAGCGACAGATTTTTGTGGGTGGGATGGAGAGCGGACGGCTGCTCACAAAGGCTGAAGTACTCCGGCAGCGTCTCTACAATCTGGCTGGCGCGCAGGATGCACAGATGCCAGTCTGGCAACAGCGACAGCACGCGCCGGCCCTCCGATGGCGAATGATGCAGAACGATGGTGCCCGAGTCGGCAACGGCGCAGAAGCATGTTGTCACTACGCCCTCGGCCTGTTCAATTTCATCGGTAGTCAGACCGTGATCGACCTTCCACACAAATCCAGACGCAAGCCACTCCGCAGGCAGGCCCGCGGGAACAACGAAGGTACGACGGGCGCTGTCCTGCATTTGCACTTTAATCGTCGCCGGCAGGTCCTCAGGCGCGCACTCAATCACCTCAGCACCGTACTCGCGAAGCCGCTCCAGCATCAAGTCGATGCGCGACTCGGCAGGCAATTCGCCATGGCGGATATAGCCGCGCTGCAGGTTAGCGTACGCGCTCGCCGCCAGCTCAACCGAGCCGGAAGATTTTTGAGTAGCGGCGCGAATGCGGCCTAAAACCTGCTCTCGCGATGAGGCCGTTGCGTTCATCGAGCCTCCTTTTTGCGCCTGGCCCACCAGTCGTGAAAGGTCTGGCCTGGCAAACCACGCAGGTCGCGGGTCTGCGTCCATTCCGCACCGACGCTCGGTAGCGAGTGAATCCATCCGTCCCTGCCGGTAAAGAACCGCAGCGCAAGGCGACCAGCCCGCTGCGCAGCATGAAAAAGCCATGCGCGCGAAAAAATCAACCCCGCCATGCGCATGCCCAGATACATGGGGTCGAAGAAGCGGCGGACCTGTTTACGCTCCTGGTTGGTCACCTGCGCGCGCAGCTCAATCAGCACCTCGGGAATATTGATTTTGACCGGGCATACCTCATAGCAGGCGCCGCAGAGCGAAGATGCATAAGGCAGCGACTGCGCATGGTGCATCTGCATGAGCTGCGGCGTGAGAATCGCGCCGATCGGGCCAGGATAAACCGATCCATAAGCATGGCCGCCCGTCTGGCGATAGACCGGGCAGGCATTCATACAGGCCGCGCAGCGGATGCAGCGCAGGGTCTGGCGCTCCGTCTTGCGGCCCAGGATTCCCGAGCGACCGTTGTCAAGCAAGATCACGTGAAAGTGCTGCGGGCCATCGCCTGGCGTCACGCCGGTCCATAGTGACGTGTAGGGGCTCATCCGCTCGCCGGTGGCAGACCGGGCCAGCACCTGCAGCATGACCTCGAGATCCTGATTGCGCGGCAGCACTTTCTCAATGCCTGCCACGGTAATCATGGTGCGCGGCAGGGTAAGGCACATGCGGCCGTTGCCTTCCGACTCGACCACGGCGACCGCGCCCGTTTCCGCAACCAGAAAATTCGCACCACTGATGGCCGTGGGCACGGTGAGAAATTTCTGGCGCAGATAGTTCCGCGCTGCGGCGGTAAGGGCCTGTGGATCGTCGGAGAGATTCTCGATTCCCATGCTGCGCGCGAAGATCTCGCGCACCTGGCTCCGGTTAACGTGCAGCGCAGGGACAACAATATGCGAAGGCTCTCCCTTGCCAAGCTGCAGAATGATCTCGGCCAGATCTGTCTCAAAGACATTCACGCCCGCGGCTTCGAGATACGGGTTAAGCTGAATCTCCGCCGTGGTCATGCTCTTGATCTTGATGACCTCTTGGGCCTTCTCTTCGCGCAGAATGTCGAGGATGACACGACGGCAGTCCGCCGCATCCGCAGCCCAATGGACTACGCCGCCGGCGGCCGTGCAGCGCTCCTCAAACTGCTCCAGATATGCACCCAGATTTTCGAGCACGTGGTCGCGGATGGCTGCTCCGGCTGTGCGCAGCGCCTGCCAATCGGCTTTTTCCTGCACCAGACGGGCGCGCTTGGCCTGGATCACGTCGATAGCGTGGGCCACGTTCTTGCGCAATTGCGGATTGCGCAGCACCGGCAGCGCGGCAACCGGAAACGGCGGCGCCACCGTGGGGTCAAGAACGGGATGGTCAGCCGTCGCGTGATTCACTTCAACGCCTCCGCCGGAGCCGACTCCGTGCTGGCAAGAATCTCAGCCATGTGAATCGCACGCATGCCCGCGTACTGGCGGTGCATGGCCCCGCCCAGGTGCATGAGACAGCTATTGTCGAGCGCAGTGCAGAACTCGGCGCCTGTGGACGCAACGTCCTGAAGCTTGACCGCAAGCATGGCAGAGGAAACCTCTCCATTCTTGACGGAAAATGTGCCTCCGAAGCCGCAGCAGCGGTCGAGGTTGGGCAACGGTACGAGATCGAGACCGCGCACTCTGGCCAGCAGACGCGCCGGACGGTCAGCCAAATGCAGGCTGCGCAGCCCGTGGCAACTGGCATGGTAGGTCACCCGGTGGGGAAAGTACGCGCCTACGTCTTCCACGCCCAGTCGATCAATGAGAAATTCGCTCAGTTCATAGACCCGCGGCAACAGAGCCGCAAAATCCCGGCGCAGAGATTCGTTTCCCAGCTCTTCAAACAGCCCGGGGTACTGCTCGCGGATCATCGAGACGCAAGAGGAGGAAGGTATCACGACCGCTTCCGCATCCTGGTAAATACGGACAAAACGCTTGGCCAGACTGAAAGCCTCGGCGCGGAAGCCGGTGTTGGCATGCATCTGGCCGCAGCAGGTCTGTTGAGGATGAAAGTCCAGTTCTATGCCCAGTCTTTCCAGCAGGGTAACGACGGCGCGGCCCGTTTCGGGAAAGAGTGTATCGTTATAACATGTAATGAAGAGTGAGGCGCGCATCACGAGGCTCCCGGCACTATCAGGAAACCGAATAATATACAATCCGAAATCAATTGTCTATTGCAATCGGAAACCGGGTGAACGGCTCCGGCCCACGCTCTTGATACGACGCAAGATGACGATTTCTTTACATTTCCAGTAGTCAACCTTGGTTCCCCGGACTCGTCTAAATAGTTAAAATGCTTCATGCATTTCGCATCCAAGGATGCGCATTCTTCTCCTGCTGCTCCTGACTTACTTTTGCTTTTCTGTAGTGCGGATGCGCTGTAGGAGCTTTTGGCATGCCGCCTATCGCTTCGCAGCGTAAGATGTGCTCTAGACACGGTGCAGCGAGCCGTGCACAACAAGCAGCATTTCATTCAGCGATGACCGATTCAGTCTGCACCCCGACTGCCTGGGATGGAATGCCGGCATCAGTGATGCAACTTTTTTCGAACTCGGGGGTTTCTCCGAAGGAAGACGACCAGGACGATCATCATGACAAAATTGCGTTCGCTCCCCTTGTGTGTGCTTGCCAGCGCATTGATTGCAGCCGTGTGCGCCCCGACCGTGGTTTTTGCACAGCAGACCGCTCCCAATGTCCGGATTGTCAACCGTATCGATGAGAATCAACTGGTGACGCTCAAGGGGAATGTGCTCCCCGCGGCAAGCCTGGCGAACGACCGTGGCCCAGTCAGCTCCGCCCGACCCATGCAGGATCTGGTCCTGGTGCTGAGCCGGAGCCCAGAGCAGCAGGCCGCCTTCGACGCCTATGTCGAGAGCGAATACGACTCAGGTTCTCCGAACTTTCACCAATGGCTCACGGCCGACGAGATTGGCGAGCGGTTCGGCCCATCGCTGACCGACATTGCCACCATTACTAACTGGCTCGCCAGCCAGGGATTTACAGTCTCCCACACGGCCAAAGACCGCATGTCGATCACCTTCAGCGGTACGGCCGGCCTGGTTGAGAACGCCTTTCACACCTCGATTCACAATCTTTCGGTCAACGGCGTTGCGCACATCGCCAACATGACCAATCCGCAGATTCCTGCTGCGCTGGCGCCGGTTGTGGCAGGCATCAAGCAGCTGCATGACTTCCATCCGCATCCGCTGCACAAAGTGGGCAGCGTGGTGCAGTTCAACCCGGAACTGGGCAAGTGGCAGCGGAGCGGAACCCCGGCAACATCAGCCGCCTCATTGAGCCCGCTGGCATCGAGCGGAATCGTCTCCACAGAAACCGCCACGCCGCGCCCTCTGTTCACCACCACAAGCAATGGCTTTGTTGAGAATGACGTTTCGCCTAACGACTTTGCCGCCATCTACTATGTGCAGCCACTGTGGAGCGCGGGCACGACCGGCACCAACCAGGTAATTGCGATCGTAGGCACAAGCGACATCACTCTGAGCGATGTGAGCAGCTACAAAAGCACATTTGGACTACAGGCCGGCAGTGCTCCGATTATCAAAGCCGGCGTCAACGGCCATGACCCCGGTGTCTGCGCCAGCACCTCCTCAACAGCTTTGTGCGGCATTGGCGATCTTGAAGAGAATACGCTTGATGTCGAAGTTTCCGGCGCTGTGGCTCCGGGTGCGCAGGTGGTGCTGGTCACCTCCGGCTATAACAGCCAGACCAATCCCACCAACGACCCCATCTTTGACGATGCGCAGTATATCGAGGAGAACATCGGTATTTCGACTTCGCCGGTGTATGGCGCGCACCAGATGAGCGTCAGCTACGGCCTGTGCGAGCTGTTCGAGGGCACTTCAGGCAACGTCACCTATTACAACCTGTGGCAGACCGCAGCCGGAGAAGGCCTGGCGGTCTTCGTAGCTTCCGGCGATTCCGGTTCGCCGGCCTGCGACCAAGGGCTGGATGGCTATGGAAACCCCTACTCCGCGCAGTATGGGCTTGCGGTGAGCGGGCTGGCGTCTACTCCCTTTAATACCGCGGTAGGCGGAACCGACTTCAGCTGGTGCCAACCCGCGATTGTTCAGTCCGGCTCAAATGCGGGAGGTGTCACCGGATGCGGGACAAGTAACTCAACCCCATATTGGAATTCATCGAATGCGTCGAATAACTCGAACGCCAAGGGTTATGTTCCAGAAATTCCGTGGAATGACACCTGCGAGAATCCGATTTGGGCCAAATATATTCAAACGGTCGCATCCTTCCTTAGCAATTCTGCTGGGACGACGCCGGAACAGGCCTGCAATTTCATCCAGAATGACTGGTATCAGATCTATCAGGCGGGCAATCCGGTGCTCGCCGGCCTGGTAGACACGGTGGGCGGCGGCGGCGGCCAGAGCAACTGCGTGGTCAACAACGCCGACACGGTCCAGAGCAATCCCGCCTGCACCAAGAGCGCTACATCGGTCAACACCGGCAGCAGCACGGTGACTCTCTCCGGCGACGGCTGGCAGGTTCCCTCCTGGCAGACGGGCGTTACGGGCACCAGCGGCCTGACCTCGCGCGCCATTCCGGACGTGAGCTTCTTTGCAGGCGACGGCGGGCTGGACAGCGCAACACTGGTTTGCCTTGCGGCCGTCGGCGGCGCCTGCACCAGCAGCACCGTTGCAAACACAGCTCTCGAAATTGGCGGAACATCGGTCGCGTCGCCCGAGATGGCGGGCGTGATGGCGCTGATCAACCAGAAGTGGGGCGCGCAGGGTTTGCCTAACAAGGCTCTGTATCAACTGGCTGGCAAGCAGAATTACTCAAGCTGCAGCTCCGAATCGGTTTCGACCTCCAGCA
>DASZXD010000097.1:0-5490 GCA_035546015.1 Occallatibacter sp. | reverse complement strand
AGCGTAGGGCGCGTATTGAATTCGATCTCGCCCAGCGTCGCGTTGTCTTCAAGTACATCGACTGCGCCTAGCTGATCGAGATCGAGGCCCATCTGCGCGCCCAGCGAGGCCTGCAGCAATTCGGGGTGCAGATAAATATCTTCAGGACGGATCAGCGAGCCTATTCCAGAGCGCTCATGGCGCTGCTCGACCTTGTTCCACCAGCGGTCAATCTGGTTGCGCACCATGGCCGGTTCGTCAACGAAAAGTGCGCAGCGCGGAATGAGCGAGAGCAGCGATTTTTCAGCGCCTGCCACGGCGGCAAAAAACTCCCAGCCGGGAAAGACGCTGACGCCGCCCGCAGCAGCAGCTTCAGCGGCCAACTCTTCATCTTCGGTTTCAATGCGCTGCCTGCTCAGGCGCGCATTCACTGCGGCCAGCAGGTGCTCGGTGACAGGCGTTTCTGTGAGCGGCAGCAACTCCACTTCGTCCAGACCGCTCTGCGAGCGCTGCGTTTCGGGATCGAACTTGCGGATGGTCTCGATCTCGTCGCCAAAAAATTCTATGCGCACAGGCCGGTCGGATTCGGGTGAGTAGACGTCGAGGATTCCGCCGCGGCGCGTGAACTGCCCGGGCATCTCGACGAGGTCCATATGCGTGTAGCCAACGCCGGCAAGATGCGCGGTGAGCACTTCGAGGTCGATCTCTTCGCCCCGGCGGACTGAGACTGCAAGGCCCGCGTAGTATTCGCGGTCGAAGAGCCTGAGCGCCGCTGCCTCAACCGGCGCGATGAGAATATCGACTGCGTTCGTGGCCAGCTTCCATAGTGCGGTGGCGCGCTGCTCCTGCACGTCGGGATGCGGCGAGAGATTTTCGAATGGGAGCACATCGTGCGCAGGCAGGCGCACCACTCGCGTGGGATCGATGGCGCCGGTGAGTTCGCAGCCGGCCTTGAGCATCGTTTCGAGTGACTCGGCTGCCTTGTTGTCGGCCACGACGGCGATGACCGGCTGTTTGGCGGCCCGGGCCATCAGGGGAAGATACAGAGCTCGCGCGGTTGAGGTAAGTCCGGACACACGACGACGCCCCGTACCGAGGCTCAGGTGCCTCCGAACGCGCTCAAAAGCCGGGGGGTGCTCCAGCTCCGCGAAGATTTCGCGGACGAACGGGAGAATCATTCGTATTTCAGTTTAACAGCGCGGGCTTGCGCTCATTCTTCGCCGAGCGGTGTGGCAGATATGCCCTCAAAACACGGTTTATTCGATTTTTTACCAGTTCGTGATCGATCCGTCCGGCCGGAAATAGGTCTGCGCACGCGCCGTCACCGGCTCGGTAATCTCGGCAATCTGCGTGAGCTGCTTCATGTCGATCTCGACGCCGAGGCCAGGGCGCTCGTTGGGGTAAAGCTTGCCGTTCTTGAAATCGAGGCAGACGGGCAGGTGCGGCAGCGTGCGGCCCTGGTAGTTGTACTCCATCATGACGGGGCCGGAGAAGGTGCTCAGACAGTTGACAAGCGCGGCCGTCGCAATGGGGCTGGTGAAATGCGGCGTGATACCGACAAAGTGCGTCTCGCAGATGGCGGCAATCTTCATCATCTCCGTGATGCCGCCCACGTTGGGCAGCGTGGCGCGCACGTAATCGATGTCGTGATGCTCTATGAGTGTGTTGAAGTCCCAGCGATTGCCCCACTCCTCGCCCGCGGCGAGCGGCACATTGACTTTTTCGCGCAGAATGGGCAGGTCCTGCTGAAAAGCCTCTGCGCGCACGGCGTCTTCGACGAAGTACGGCGCAAATTCCTCGATCTCATTGCATCCGCGAATGGCATCGGAAAGGTCGAAGCGCTGATGGAAGTCGACGACCCAGTCGCCGTCTTTGCCAACGCCTTCGCGCGCGGCGGCACACTCCTGGCGCAGATAGGTGATGCGTTCGTGGGTGTTGAAGGTAGTGTTCGCGGGCAGGTCTGCTGCGCCAAAGCGGAAGGCGCGATAGCCGGCCTCGATGGTGGCGCGTGCGCGTTCCTGAGTGGTGGAGTTAGGCACGATGCCGGGGATTATGCCGGCGGTGTTGTAACACTCGCAGTAGTTGCGCACTGCGCCGCCCAGTATTTCATGCACCGGTAGGTTGAGTACTTTGCCGCGAATGTCCCAGAGAGCGAGGTCAAGCGCGCCGATGGCGTCGGTTTTCTCGCGGCCAGCCGGATAGAAGAAGGCGCGGTTCATGTCCTGCCATAACTGCTCGATGTGCTGCGGGTCGCGGCCAATCAGCCTGCCTGCCGACTGTGCGAGCGTATCGTGCGAGCCGCCTTCGCCAATGCCGGTGATGCCCGCGTCGGTCTCGACGGTCACAACCACATCGCTCTGGTTGAAGAGTGGGTTGGGATTTGGCGGCAGATAGGCGCGCACACGGGTGATCTTCATCTTGGGCAATGCGGCGAAGGCGGGCAGCTTGCCCACAATGAGCGTGGCCGCGGCTGCTGATAGGGAACGGAGGAATGTACGTCTCTGCATGGAACGTGCTCCTGCTATTGAAATGCCTTGTCGGCAGGCAAGTTTAATGCGGACGGCCGGGAAGCACAAAATGCTCGGCGCAGCGGGGCTCGTAAGCATCGCCCGGAATCTTGATCGGGCTGTCGTAGGGCGCGGGCCTGCCTTCGATGAGCCGCTGTGAATACAAGGCGCGCGCGCCGCAGGAGCAATAGGCCATGCACTCGGTGATACTGCCGCCGTATGCATTCACCAGCCAGGTGAGGTTGAGCATCTCGCCGAAGGGGAGTGCGCGGAAATCGAGATCGAGCCCGGCGACGAGCACATCGTGGCCGGAGTCGAGCAAGTGCCTTACGAAAATGAAAAGCTCGTTGACAAACTGGCCTTCGTCGATAGCGACGCACTCCACGCGCTTGCCGATGTGCTGCTCTTCTTCGGCAATGGCGTCGAGCACTTCCCAGGGATTGGCGGAGTTGAACTCGTGCGCATGCATCTTGCCATGGCCATTAGGATTGCGGCTCTCGATTACGCCGGGCCCGCCTTTGGTGTCGTCGCTGGGCTTGAGGACCATAACGTGCTGGCGGGCGTACTGACGGCGCATCTCGGCGCGGCGCAGCAACTCCGCAGTCTTGTTGCTGCGCATCGGTCCCATCATCAGTTCCAGCTTGCCCTGCACGCCTGCGCCTCCCCGCGTGAATCAAACTTCAGCGCTCCGGCTTTCCATCATACCGTGCCGGAGCCAGGCGCGAGGTGTGCACTATCTCAAGGATGCAGAGGGGTGTCGGCGGCGACGGATGCGGTAAGCGTCATGCCCGGCTTGATCTCGGCATCTGTTCCGCGAATAAGGAGCGCGCTCGCGCCCACCACAGGAATGAGGATGAAATGCCGCACCGAGTTCACCTTGTCGAGCCCTTCGAGGGTCTCTCCACCGCGCAGCGGAATAATGACGCCGTTAACATTCAGCGAGTGGACCTCAAAGCTCACATCACCGGGCTCACCTGCGTGTCCCGAGCGATCCACGGCAGAGACGGTTGCTTCCACAACCGAGCCTTTGGGGATCGCCACCGCATCGCCCGCCTTCACATCTTCATCCAGACGCAGATAGACTTCATCGCCCACCTGGGCTGTTTTGGAGCTCACATCCGAGCTGGTCACCAGCCGCAGCGGTGTGCCGGCGCGCAGCATGCCATCGGTTACAACGGCGGCTTGAGGCGCGACGGGCGGCTGTCCGGCAACCGTATAGTCAGCCACGGCGAGCAGGCTGCGTGCGTAACCTGGCGCAACAGCGATGGCCTGAAGATGCATAGATTGTTCGATCCGGATGGGGCCGGTGTAGCGCGTGGAGTTCACCGTCGGTGTCCAGCCGTCGGTGGTGTAGTAGATAACGGCGTGACGCGTTGAACTCTTGAGGCGCACCGCAGTTCCCGGCTGAACCTGGCCAGGAGGTACCGAGAACGCAGGCCGGCTTGCAAAGCCGATGACCGGGCCCGAGTTCTGTGCAGACATCTGGCTTGCCTGCATGGCCTGTTCGTTTGCCGTCTGTGTCGCCTGCATCGCCTGCTGGTTTGCCAATTGCGCTGCCTGCATTGCCTGGTCGTTCGCCATCTGTGCGGCCTGCATGGCTGCATCCTGCCCATAAGCCGCAACTGAAGCGGCAAACAGGAGCAAAAATCCCGTTTTCATGTGTACTCCTCCCCCGAGAAGCAGAAACATGCTACTCAGCTTAGAAAGGGGCGAAGGAAATTAGGTTGCCGGGGAACTATTGAACGGCTTTGGCGTGCATCGCCGCGTCGACCACGGTCTTCATCACACCGCAGCTTTGGAAGAAGCGGATGAGGCTGGCGGAGAGTGGCTGGCCTATATCTTGCTGAGTTCCGTGGTGACCCAGTGCGCGAGCCATGCGCATCTCGCCGGTGCCCTGCGCGTCGAGGATCAATGCGGTGAGTTTACGCGCCAGCGGCAGTGGAAAGCTCTCAGCAACAAAGACAAGCCTTCCGCGGGTGGTGATCACGACCGGTCCTTCATTGGTGTTGTAGACCGTCTCGGTTTCGCCATCTTCAGACGGAGCAGAATCAGAGGTTGAGTCATCACGGTGAACGCTTGAGTATTTGCGCGCCAAATTGTCCGAGTAAAGCTTGGTGAAGGCCTGCGCAGACGCCTGATTTTTCCACGCCGAGAGGTAAAACAGCGCCAGAGATTTGGTGTCGCTTTGTGCGGCCGGTGTCGTGGCGCTGCGCAACTGGCCAGCCCAGTAGAGGCCGCCATTCCACGCAGGCGTAAGATCACGAGCCGAACCATCGCCGCCTAGGATCTCGGCCAGGATGTGCAGATCGAGTTGGCCCACCTGACCGATGTCATAAGGCTTGTAGAGCGCGTCGACGAGCGGATGGATATCTGGCAGCAGCGGCACGGCGGGGATGGCCTTCTTCTCGTACTCGCGTGGATTGATGATCTCCCAGCTCGAGGTGGGGGGATGGTCGAGCGCGCCTGCAAAGGCCGCGGACTGGCCCTGATCCATCCAGACATCCTGCTCAAAGCTGAGGCCTTCGCGATAGGGGAAGAGCATGGATTCAGAGAGCAGAAGCGGGGCGCGGGCCATGACAGGCGAGTCCTCGGAGCTGGCCATCTGGTTCTTTACAAAGTCCATCACTTCAGGATCTTTTACCAGGCTCTTCCCGAGCGGTTTGAGGATATAGTCCATCATGACGGCTGTGGCCTGGCCCTCGGCTACTGCGTCGCGGGCGGTGTCCATCTCGTCTTTGATCAGATGATCCTGGTCTCCAGCTGCGTCAGTCGAGACATCGTCGGGTGTCTGGTCATCCCACTTTTCCAGGTCGCTGTACTGGTCCTGCAGCGCGTGGGTCAACTCGTGTGCCAGCACTGGCTTCTGCTCGTCGGCGTCTACCCAGTCCAGCAGGTTGACTGTCTTGGTCTTCGAGTCGTAGTAGGCCTCGATCTGCTCTTTCAGGAGTATCAGCAGGAAGGGTTTTAGCTGGAAATCGTGGTCGAGCAGGCCGAACTTCTTGAG
>DASZXD010000096.1:0-7612 GCA_035546015.1 Occallatibacter sp. | reverse complement strand
CTCTCCGCGCAATTCTCTCGAGTCAGGATATGTGGGTCACTGCGATGGAGTAGAAGTAAAGAGAGAGATTAGGCCTTCAGGTATTGTCGGGTGCGCCAAAATCGCTTCGCCCAGCGCAGTGTACGGCAGATCGCCGAGCATGGCGATCTGTACGCAACCCATGATTTCGCCAGCGCCGACTCCAAAGGCGGCAAACCCGAGAATCTGATCGCTGTCACGCTCAACAAGGCATTTGAGAAAGCCTCTCGTTTCCATCAGACTGCGGGCACGCAGAACCGCGGCCATGGGAACTTTGAACAACCGGTACGCAATACCCTGTTTCTTTGCCTCGGTCTCGCTCAGCCCGATGCGCGCAAACTCCGGGTCAGTAAAAAGGCAGAACGGCACCTGCCTTCCAGTCGTCACATGGTTGCCGCCCAGCATATTGTCGCGAACGACGCGGAAATCATCCTCGCTGATGTGCGTGAATTGTGGGCTGCCCGCCACTTCTCCAACGGCCCACACGCCTTCAGCAGTCGTTTCGAGACGTTCGTTCACCTTGATGTATCCGCGATCTGTCAGTTCCACGCCTGCGAGTTCCAGGCCAATATCTTTGGTGTTTGGGATGCGTCCTGCGGCGACGAGCAAATGCGAACCTTCAAGTGTGGATTCGTTGCCATCCTGCAAAAGAGAAATGCTCACCGATTGGCCGGACGTTCCAGACACGCGTTGCACCTTGGAGTTCAGAAAAAGCTCGATTCCCTCGTCTTCAAAGAGCCTTTGCAACCCGTCGGTCACATCGTCATCTTCACGATGCAGAAGATGTGGGTTGCGGTCGACGACTGTGACTTTGCTGCCAAAGCGCCGCATCGCCTGCGCAAACTCCAAACCAACGTAGCCGCCCCCAAGCACAATCAGATGCTCAGGAAGGGTGTCGAGTTCGAGAGCCTCCACGTGGGTCAACGGCTTAGCTTCCCGCAGTCCCGGCGTGGCATCGATAGCGGCATGTGTGCCTGTTCCGATGACGACGTTTTTTCCGCGCAGCAGCCGCTTCGTACCATCGCGCAGCGTCGCTTCAATAGTCCGCGGTCCAATAAAGCGGCCCTCGGCCATGATCAGTTCCGCACCGCTCTGGTGGTAAAGATCGAGGTGGGTATCCACGAGGCCTTGCACCATGCGGCGTTTCCGTTCACGCACGGCAGGCATTTTTACCGCAAATCCTTCGGTGGTAATGCCAAACTCTTCGCTGTTACGAACATAGTGCGCGACTTGTGCAGTATGGATAATATTTTTGCTCGGAAGGCATGCGATGTTCGGACAGGCTCCGCCAACATATTTCCGTTCGATAGCCGCGACGCGCTGGCCGCGCCCGGCAAATGTCCACGCAAGCAATTTTGAACCAGCTCCGCTGCCAAGAATAACGAGATCGTAGTCCTCGATTCGTCCTGTTGTGCTCATCAACAAATCTCCATCATCGTGTCTTTTGTTTTCGCCACATTTTGGACGGGGCATGCGGTGTACTTTCAGCAGTGTTAAACCGCTCCGATGTCGTCTTCTTGTCTGGCATTGGTTTAACCCCAGCCTGCTTCTCTCAGCCCAACACCGCTTTTGCTGCTTCAAGAATGATGTCTGCCACCTTGTCCGGCGCTGTAAGTAGCGGTGTATGGTCAACAGCAAACGATCGAATCGTGGCCTTCATGCGCTCGGCCATGAAACGCTGCGTTTTGGGGTTGATCATCCTGTCCTCTTCAGCAAGCAGATACCAGGCAGGTTTTGTCTTCCACGCGGGCACAGGAGCGTTTTCCTGAATACTGCTCACAGAGATTGGCCGCTGCACTGCCCGGCACAGCGTGATCTGTTCAGGAGTTGCGTTCTGCGCGAAGGCCTGCGCGAAGCTCTCATCGGGCATCCATATAAAGCCGCCGGCATCCGGGGCAAGCTTCGGCGCATTCGGGTGAGTTTCGTCCCGGTAAAAGACCTGCGCGACCGTCTCACCCTGGTCAGGCGCCAGGGCCGCTATATATACGAGTGCCTTCACCCGCTCTTCGTTAGACGTTGCTATCACGGCGCCGGCATAGGCATGCCCGACGAGAATGACTGGGCCTTCGGTCCTCGCGACGGTTCGCTTGAGAGCCGCTGCATCGTCGCTCAGCGACGTTAGCGGGATGGGGGCCGCAATGACATCGAAGCCCTGCTTTTGCAGCAGGCGGATAAGGGGCCCCCAACTCGACCCATCGGCCCACGCTCCGTGGACCGCAACAACGGTGGCCTTCTTTAAATCTGGCATTCTGACTCTCCGCTTCGGTTTCGTGATCGAACTGTGGACACAACAAGCCGAACGATCAGGCAAGCGCTGCGATGATCTTCTGTGCGATGAAATCTCCGTGATCCTCAAGCGCAAAATGCCCCGTATCGAGCAGGTGCAACTCCGTCTTCGGAATGTCGCGGAGGTAGGCTTGGGCTCCCTCTACCGTAAAGAAGGGATCGTTTTTGCCCCAGACGATCAGCGTCTTTGGCTGATACTTCTTGAAGAACTCATGCCACTCGCCGTAATGAGCGAGGTTCGCCTGGTAGTTGTGAAGCAGGTTCAACTGAATTGCGTCGTTACCGGGGCGATCGAGAAAATGCTGATCCATCGTGTAGGCATCAGGATTGATGCGGCTCACGTCTTTGACTCCGTGCGTGTACTGAAAGATCGTTGTATCGAGCTTCAGGAGCGCGCGCACCGGCGCCTCGGTCTCTGGTGTTCGATTTGCCCAGAAGGGCTTCATCGGGTCAAAGGCCGCGCCAATGCCTTCTGCATAGGCATTTCCGTTCTGGACAACGATACCTTCGATTGCCTCCGGATGCTTTGAGGCGATGCGATAGCCCACAGGCGCACCGTAGTCCTGCACATAGATGCTGAACTTCTTGAGGCCAAGAACACCGAACAGCAACTCATCGACATGAGTTGCCAGATTATCGAAGGTGTATTCGAATTCTCCTGCGCCCGGTGCATCGCTGTAGCCGAAGCCGATGTAATCGGGCGCGATGACGTGGAAATTGTCCGCGAGCTTGGGGATAAGGTCACGGAACATGTGGGATGAGCTCGGAAAACCGTGCAGCAGCACGATGGCTGGTGAAGCTTTTGAGCCCGCCTCACGGTAGAACATCCTGAAGCCGCGAACGGGAGCGTGTTGAAAGGTTTGCATGATCTCCTCCTGAGGCCGTTTCAACGGCAATGAAGTGAGATTATTAGACACTGTTAAAAATGTCAATAACGGTGTTATATTTTGATGAGATATTTTGATTGAAAGATCATGCCTGCCATTTCGAAAGAGCCTAACGAATGGGTTGACGGTTTTCTCTTCGTTGGAAACCGGCCGATCCTCGACTTTCTGAACACAAGACCGGTGCTGATGCAGGGGCCGGCCGAATTTCTCAAAGACTTTGATGCGCTGGCGCGGTGGTTCATTGCGTCAGGAATTGTGAATTCCGCAAAAACGCAGAGGCGGCTTCGAAGCTGGCGCGACCTTCCCGAAGCGGCGGCTTTCCTGCGGGAATTGCTTGCTTTTCGCGAACGTTTGCGGGACGCTGTTTTGCGTATTGAGGGTGGCTTTGCCCCCTCCGATGAGTTCGTCAAAGAGGTGAATACAAGGCTGCTCGATCACCCGCCGCAAACCTCGCTTCGCAAGCGAGACGGGCGGATTGTCAGGCAGATGCTCTTCGATCCTCGGAAACCCGTAGACCTGTGGGCCCCGATCATCGATGGCGTGGCCGATCTGCTGGCTGAGGCCGACCCCGGCCGTCTCCGCCAGTGTGAATCCTGCGTGGTGCATTTCTATGACACGAGCAAGAAAGGCTCGCGCCGCTGGTGCAGCATGAACATATGTGGCAACAAAATTAAGGTGGCGGCCTACCAGCGCAGAAAGCGCGAAGGCGATTCACATACGGCCAGGACTTGAATTATCCGGTCTGCCGGTAAATCGTGGTCTACTTGGATAGAGTGATTGCGCAATCAACCACACCCGTTCCTTGGAGAGCATCGAGTCTGATGACGCGCGGCGTTCGAACTCCGATCGCATTTGTCATTGTACTGACGTTTGGGCTGTTCGCCCTTGTGTGTGCACAGGCAGCCGGGGAGAGCGCGAAGAGTAGTGGCGCAGCGGAGGATCGCATCTCGGAAGGTGCCAGTGAAAGCTCCATGCTGATCGCGACGGCGGATTTCAATAGTGACGGCATTGCAGATGTGGCAGAAGTAACATTGCTCGGAGACGGGCAGAATGGCGCGGGCGTCCTGACGATTCTGCTCGGGCAGAGGAACGGGAGCTTTAAACCGTCATTGCGTCATACGCTGTTGAGAGATGATCCGAGATCGATAGCCGCCGGCGACTTCAATGGCGATGGCAAGCCAGACCTGCTGGTTGGAGACGGCGACGGGGCAGTGCTGGAACTGCTCGGAGACGGTAAGGGCGATCTAAGATTAGCTGGCGAGATTGCTCACGTTGGCTCAGCCGTATCGATTGCCGTGGGCGATTTCAACCGCGATGGCATTCCAGACATTGCAGTTTCAGACTTTCGTTCAAACAATGTCACCATCCTTCTGGGTTCCGGTAAGGGCCCGTTCCGGTTCGGGTGGTCCTTTGCTTTGCCCATGCGTGGAACCACCTATTACCTGGCTGCAGCCGACTTCAACAGCGACGGCGTGCCCGATCTGGCGATTACCAGCGATGAAGAAGGCATGTTTCTGGTGATGCTTGGCAACGGCAACGGCACCTTTACTTATGCGCCTGCTCTCAGCAGGATACGCGACCCATATTCCTACTGCCCAACCTAGTTTGTAAGGCAGGCAGACCGGTCTTCTGTCAAGCGCTTTACTAAGGCGCCATGCGGTTGCGCGTGAAGCGGTTGGCACAGTAGACTTCTCACCGGACAAAGTAAGGGTCGGGAGCGGGGCTGGAAGCGTTTCCAGATCGTACCAGGAAGACCACCCCGCAATGTGAGCAAGAAAACTCAGCGCTGCCGGTCTTGTGATTGGCAGATCGTCTGGTCTTCTGACCGGAAGGAGATTCTCTGTTGCTTCTTCGAAAATCTTGTTGCTTATTGGTTTTTGTTTCTCTCACCCTCATCCTCGACATCGGCCGTTCGCAGGCGCAGTCCGGAGGCAGTTCGGCGCTGCCTCCTCCGCCTCATGCAAAAGAGATTCATCTCAAGCATGTTCTGGTCATTGCGCAGACGAAGGGATTCGAACACGACTCCGTCTCAGACGCCATGGCAGCTATCTACAACATGGGCCGTGAAAGCGGTCTGTGGAACACCGAGATGCGCACGGATACAGAGTTGCTGACCAAAAAAGATCTGGGCAGAAATGCGAAAAATCTCAACTACTTCGACCTTCTCATTTTTGCCAGCACCACCGGAGAACTGGATCTGGATGCGAGCCAAAAGGCCGACATCCTCTCCTTCATCCACGACGACGGCAAAGGCTTCGTCGGTATTCACGCGGCGCTCGATACGAATTACACCTGGCCTGAATATGGAGAGATGATCGGGGGCTGGTTTGATCAGCATCCGTGGGGCACATTCAATGCGCCCATCATCAATGAAGCTCCTGACTTTCCAGCGGTGCGCCATTTTCCCAAAGCGTTCGTCAAATATGACGAAATCTATCAACCGAAGGCATGGTCGCGCGATAAAGTGAATGTCCTGCTCAGCTTGGATCCCACCAAGCTGGATTACTCCAATAACCCGCGCATTCATCGCACCGATCACGATTTTCCAGTGGCCTGGAGCAAGATGTACGGCAAAGGACGGGTCTTTTATTCCACATTGGGTCACACTGAGGAAGCGTGGCAGGATCCCGACATTCGCAAGATGTACTTCGAGGCCATACGGTGGGCGCTTGGCATGAGCGAGGGGAGCACAATGCCACATCCGCGGCCTGCTGCGGTGCCATAACAAGATGACGATGGCGAAAGTATCCATGGTGCGGCAAGGATCATCAGCGGTGCCACCTTGTGTTGATTGTGAGAACGACATTCCTGATTCGATGAATCGTAAGAGGCCGGCCCGGGGATGAGACAGTTGCTTGGAATGAATAGACATCGCAGCTTCGCAGTCGCGGCTATAGCCGCTGTTTTGTTTTCTATCGTTGTGGCGGAGTTTTCAAACCATGTTGTGGAGGCAGCGCCAGCTGAGCAAACGAGTGTAGCTGCGCAGTCCGCACATCGGCCAGCCGATACGGGCGCCTCGTCTTATGCTGAGCACTGTGCCATCTGTCATGGAGAAAATCGGGAAGGCATCCTGCCGGGATTTCCGCCATTGGCGGGCATCAAGCATCAGATGTCCGACCAGCAGATCGCTGCATTGATCCACGACGGAAAAGGACGCATGCCGCCCTTTCCATCGGTGTCCAAAAGCGAGCTTGCAGCTCTGCTCAAGTTCCTTGCTACAACGCCTAAGGTAGAGACTCCGCCGCCCGCGCAAGCGCCTTTGGCTGCGCGCAAGGGTCTAAAGCTTTCTCCCGAGGCTGCGGCGGGCGGAGCACTGTTTCAGCAGAATTGCGCTTTCTGCCACGGCCGCGATGCGATGGGCGGAGAAACCGGGCCCGATCTCACTCGCTCGAAGCTGGTCTTGTCTGATAAGGACGGCTCACAGATTGCCCAGGTTGTGAGCGAGGGTCGGACCAACGGGGACAAAAAAATGCCGGCGTTTCGGTTCTCCTCCTCGGAGGTCGCAGGACTGGTGGCGTTCATCCGCTCCCGAGTCACTGCGGCTGAAGCGATGAAGGGCGGCCGCCGCGGCGTAGATGTGAGCGACCTGCAGACCGGCAATGCAGAGAAGGGCAAGCAGTATTTCAACGGCGCAGGGGGCTGCGCAAAATGCCATTCGCCTACGGGCGATCTTGCCGGAGTGGCTTCGCGCTACGAGGGATTGCAACTTGAAGAGCGCATGCTTTATCCGAGCCATGCCAAAAGTACGGTGACAGTAATGCAACCCGATGGGGAGAAGATTACCGGCACTCTCGCGTATCACGATGAGTTTACGATTGGGCTCACCGATCGCGACGGGGTCTACAAGTCCTGGCCCACAGACGGCGTGAAGTACACGATCGATTCTCCGGTGAACGCGCATGTCGAACTGTTCAGCCGCTACACCGATGACGATATTCACAACCTGATGGCGTATATACAGACCTTGCGTTGAGGTCTCCGCTGCGGCTTACATGATCCGGAGAGATTGCGTGTCAATGAAACTGATCAGGACGGCATTAGCGCTCACAACAGGCGCCCTTTTATTGGGAACCGCGGGACAGCATCCGGCCAGTGCGCAGGATCTTGAGTCTGCTCAGTTGCTGCATCCTTCGGCAGACAGTTGGCCTCTCTATCATGGCGATTACTCCGGCAGGCGGCACAGCGGCCTGATGCAAATCACGCCGGAGAATGTTCAGAATCTTGGCCTCGCCTGGGCCTTTCAGACCAATCAGCCCGCAACAATCAAGTCTTCACCTCTTCTGGTTGACGGGATCCTGTATTTCACAGTCCCCGACAATATCTGGGCTGTTGATGCTCGGTCTGGTCATATGATCTGGCACTTCAACCATCCCACCACCGAGGGTGATCACATCGGTCACCGCGGCGTGGCCATGTACAAA
>DASZXD010000095.1:0-14419 GCA_035546015.1 Occallatibacter sp. | reverse complement strand
CGTTTCATCCGCTTGCGCGCAGCCGGAGTGGCAACGCACAGGGATACCCTGAAGCGCAAACACTGTGCGCCTCTCTGCGAGAAAAGGTCAAGTGAATTGTTGTGTAATCAGGTGAAGGCAGGCAGGCTGTCCCGGCTTACTGTGTAACAACTCAATTATGTCGCTAAGCCAGATGGAAAGATAATCCCGTCTAAGTGACAGCAATGATCCATAACTCGCGTCGCGATGTTACATGTCACAAGTTACAGCTTGCGCAGCCGCTCACAGGCTTCATTCAGGTCGGCATCCCGCTTGGCAAAGCAGAAGCGCAGCAGATCCTCGCCGCGGCCCGGACGGAAGAATGCCGAGCCGGCGACCGCGGCGACGCCGGTCTGCGCAAGCAGATGACGCGCCTTCTGCGCCGCGGTGTTGCCGGGCAGGCGCGTAGCGCGAGCCAGCACGTAATATGCTCCGGGAGGAATCGATGGCTCCATGCCAGCAGCCTTGAGTGCGCTCACAATCCGTTCGCGCTTCGACTGGTGATCGGCTGCAATCTGCGTGTAGAAGTCGGGGGGAAGCTGTTCGAGTCCGGCTGCCGCAGCCACTTGCAGGGGCGCAGGCGCGCACACATAGGTCAGGTCGTGGAAGTGTCCCATCGCCGGCATCCAGCGCGCGTCGGCTACGGCGTAGCCAATGCGCCAGCCTGTGATGGAAAATGTCTTGCTGAATCCCGAGATTACGATCGTACGCTCGCGCATGCCGGGCAGCGTGGCCGGACAGACATGCTTTGCGCCATCGTAGACAAAGTACTCATAGATTTCGTCGGTGAACAGGAATAGGTCGTGCTGCCGGCAGACTGCGGCCACCTCTTCGAGTTCCGGCAAAGTAAAGATCTTGCCGCTCGGATTCGCCGGAGTATTCAACAGGATGGCCCGCGTGCGCGGGGTAATGGCGGCGCGCAGTGCATCCGCGTCGAGTTGCCAGTCCGGCTCAGCCAGCCCCACGATTACCGGATTCACACGCAGCGATTTGAGCGTGTTCACGTGATAGCCGTAGAACGGCTCAAAGACGATTACCTCATCGCCAGGATTCAGCAGCGCCATGGCCGCGGCGTGATAACCGGCCGTTGCGCCCGAGGCAACCAGCACCTCGCGCTCCGAATCGTAACGCAGCCCATAATCGCGCAGCTGCTTGGCAGCAATGGCCTCGCGCAACCGTGCAATGCCATCGCAGCGCGTGTAAATATTCTGTCCGTCGCGGATGGCGCGGATCGCCGCCTCTTCAATGAGTGCAGGCACCGGCGTATCGCACACACCTTGCGCCAGGTTGATGCCGCCAATGCGGTCGCACTCTGTGGTCATGGCGCGGATTTCCGACTGGAAGGTTTCTGGTGCGAGATCGCTCAGGCTCAGGCGGGACGCGGTTGCAGTGGCTGACGTGTTGGGCACAGGGAAAATCCTTGGTTTCTATCTTACAATCGCCGCCACTCGACTTTCAGCCGTTTCATGTCCCTATGAGCGCACGCCGTTCTGCTGCCCGAAGTCTGCGGCAGCGATGAACGGCGTTCTCAATGAAGCGATTTAGGAAAGATGAATGGTCTTCGGCGTTCAGAACCGGCAGAAACCAGTCTGCGGCGCCGGATCGTTAAGCCAGCGTGTTGCTGATGTTCGAGAAGACGGCATTAACAGCCGAGGTCACATGCTTGATGCCGCCAACGGCAGCCAGTGCGACCATAGTGATAAGCAGAGCATATTCCACGAGGTCCTGACCTTCTTCATGCTCCATCAGGTTGCGAACTTTAAAGTAAAGACTAAATATGGCCTTCTTCATTTGAATTTCTCCGGTTCCAGGCGTCATGATTCATGCTTCGCACTGACAATTACAAGTATCTGCGGAACCGGCTCAACCGTACATCACCAGAATGTGTAAGTGCTGCGAACCGCGGCGGTTACGCCGAGGTGACCGGTTCGTACGGAAGAGATCTTTACAGCATGGAAATAACCGGCTTCGTGCTGCACGGCGCTACATTACGCCCTTGCCCAGCAGGATGCCGATGCCGTATGTCACGGCGCCTTCAATCGCGCCCACCACGGTCATCTCAAGCCCTGAAGACCACCACGAGCGCACGGTAATGAGGCTCTTGGCGGCACCTACGGCAAAGTGCGCCACAAGCGAGACGACGGCTGCCGCGATAACCGCCGGCACACCCTGCATGAAGAAGAAGGGAATCACCGGAATGATTGCTCCCACGGCCGTCGACAGCGCGCCAGAACTGGCAGAGACCATGGGATTCGAGAGCGCCTCCTCTGACGCGCCAAGCCGCTCGCTTGAGAGTGCGCGCAGCAGCTGCTCCGGGTCGCTGGCAATATGGTTCACCATGTGGATGGCATCTTCTTCGGGCAGTCCCTTGACCTGGTAGTAGAGCGAAAGCAGTTCGCGGGCTTCGGGTCCGTTCATGCGGATGGCTTCGCGCTCGCGCTCCACCTCAGCCATGTAAATTTCGCGCTCACTCTTGGCCGCCAGATATGCACCCGAACCCATGGAAAGCGCTGAGGCGATCATGCCCGAAAGACCGGCAAGCAACACGTAGTGGCTGGTCTGCGCCGGGTCACCGAGAGTCGCGCCGGAAACGCCCGAAACGATGCCGAAGATAGCGCCCAGACCATCATTTACGCCATAGATAGCATCGCCCACCCAGGCTCCGGGTTGCTTGCGGCCGTTATTGCGCTTGGCCAGCATCTCCTCCAGCACCGCCTTGGGGTCGATCTTGTGTGCGCCAGCGGGTGCTGTGTAGTGGCCGCGCAGGAGCGACCCGAGCTCACGGTAGTGTTCCCTTTCGTCTTCGATTACATGCTCGAGAATGGCGACCGATCCCTCGTCGCCCAGCGCCTTGAGCTGCTCGCCATAGCGGGCAATGTCGCGGCTCTCCTCAATCTCAAGCCGGCGCAGCGCCATGCGGATGCCGCCCGCGCGCGTGGCCAGCGAGTCGGCCTCGCCGCCGGGACTGCCCTTGTACACCGGCTCAGGGCCGCCGAGTTCCTTGATGCGCTCAGCCCACAGCGTTGCGTGCTCGATCTCGGCCTGGGCCAGGTGGCGCAGCACCTGCGCCCGCACCGGGTCGGTGTCGCGGTCGGCCAGCGTCTGATAGGTGTGGTACCCCTCCATCTCGGCCTGCCAGTTGGCTTCGAGCGCTTCAAGCACTTTCTTGGCGCGCGCGTTGCTCAACGCTGCAATCGGCATCCTGGATTCCCTCGCTTTCCCATGAGCATAGCGGAAGTCAGAGTAAATCCGGTAGAGGCCTATGCGCTGTGCGCTGTACCCTTTTCACATCCCCGGTAATCCATATAGTGTTGTGTGCAGCAAAAATGGAGTCTCACACCATGGCCAGTGAAACCAAGCCCTCAGGTGCGCTCACCTCGCCCGGGTACGTCGTTCCGTTCATTACCGTGACGGCGCTCTTCTTCGTCTTCGGATTCATCACCAACCTGAACATGGCTCTGGTGCCGCATCTACGCTCCATCTTCAGCCTGCCCTACGGCCTGGCCATGCTCGCGGAGTCGGCCTTCTTCCTGGCCTACTTCGTTTTTTCCTCTCCAACCTCAAAGCTGATTGAGGCCATCGGTTACAAGCGCACCATGGTGGTCTCGCTGTTCATTCAGGTGGTGGGCTGCCTGCTGTTTGTTCCCGCAGCCAGGATGGTGAGTTTTCCGCTCTTTTTGAGCGCCGTCTTCGTTGTGGGCGCGGGCATTACGGCGCTGCAGACCTCGGCTAACCCATACGTAGCAATTCTGGGACCCGAACATAGCGCGCCGGTACGGCTCACTCTGGCGCAGGCGCTCAACTCGCTGGGTGGCAGCCTGGCGCCGCTGGTGGCAGGCGCGTTCATCCTGGCCGACCCAAGCAAGGTTGAGACGCAGGCGGAGATTGCCAATACGGTCCGCGGACCTTATATCGCCATCGCCGCTGCGCTGCTGATCCTTGGCCTTGCCGTCGCGTTCTCGCATCTGCCGCCAGTCACAACTACGCAGGAGTTCCGTCCCGGCAAGGAAGGCGATGCGCTGCTCAAGCGCAGCATCTGGAGTTACCGGCACACTGTGCTCGGTGCGGTGGGCATCTTCTTTTATGTAGGCGTCGAAGTAGGCCTTGCGTCGATTGCGGTGAATTACTTCAAACAGCAGGGCATGAGCTCGCTCAAGACCGCTTCATTCCTGGTTTCGCTCTACTGGTTTGGCGCGCTTATCGGCCGCCTGCTCGGCTCGTGGATTCTCACCAAGGTGAAATCGGGCAAGCTGCTCGGCATCTTCGGATTCTCCGCCACTGCGCTGATCGCGCTTTCGATGTTCACATCCGGCAGCGTTGCCATCTGGACACTGGTGCTGTGCGGCTTCTTCAACTCCATTATGTTCCCGAATATCTTCACGCTGGGTATCGTTGGACTGGGACCGATGACCAGCAAGGGTTCAGGGCTGATTATGACGGCTATCGTCGGCGGCGCGATTATTCCCTGGGCAATCGGCGCTCTTGCAGATCGCGTCGGTATCCAGCACGCCTTCGCGATCCCGATGATCTGCTATCTCTACATCGCGTGGTATGGATTGTGGGGATCGAAGCCGGTGCGGGCGGCAGCAGCCTGAGGGCAAATATTGCACTCCCATCCATGTGAATACCCTTCGGCTGAAGCCGAAGGGTATTCATGCTTTTGAAGTCAGAAATTGCATGACGCACAAAGCAAAACCGCGCAGTCACAGCCTGCTCATCGCGCTCTTTGTTGTTCTTGCTGTCGTGATTCTGCTGCTGCGCCTTCTGGTCTTTGTCGCCGGGCACGGGCGCCGTCATTTGTAGTGCGGCGCCGTCCTGAGCGGCGATCCGGGATCTTCCTTCCAGCTCACGACCCGGCCATTCTGAAAGTAGACCTCCGAACTGCCGTAGCCAAAGGTGTTTGCAGAAAAATATGTCGGCGTGCCCTGCACTACCAGCACCACATTCTTCGACGAGCCCACGCCAAACGAGTCCAGATCGGGATCGACCGGCGCATCCGGCCACAGCTTCACACGAATCGGCGCAGAAGCCGGATCGATCTTCCAGCCCACAACTTTCCCATTGGCAAAATAGAGCTCCGAACTACCGTAGACGAGCTTGTCGTCAGTGGCCGATGCCGGTGCGCCAGCGACGGCGATCACCTCGTCTTTGCTCAGGCCAGTGGTGATGTAAGGCATCAGCCTGACCGGTGCGGTGTGTGCGGAGCCCAACTCGCGACGGTGCAGGTTCTGCGAGACGGAATCTGAATGATCTGGGTTCTGCGCGTCTGTCTGCGCAGTGTCAACCGGCTGCGGACTCGCAGCTGCGACTGCCGCATTCTTCTGAGGCAAAAGACCGTGCAGCCGCTGCCCTGCTCCACTCCAGATCGAGTGCAGCGTCTGGCGCATCGTTCCAATGACGCCGTAGCGCAACCCGGAGTAAATCCTTCCCGTCGCCGGGTCCGAGGCCAGCGTGGAATCAATCGACGTTAGTACGAACACGGCAATTAAAACCCCGCATGCCAGTGCCCCGCCCATAACCATCATGGATGTGGATGGCATCCATCGCCTGCGTCGCGTAGTGTGACCAGCCGCGCGGTAATAGCCGGCCTGGCTGCGCGGCGGTTCTCCCTTGGGTGGTTCTCTTTTAGATGATTCGGCTTTGTAAGTTTGCCCGGCAGGCTGCGGACGACGGCGTGGCGGAGCACCCGAAGTCAGAAAGACATAAGCGGCATTCAACGCCTTCAGCTTTTCTTCCGCGGCTGCCTTCAGCTTGGCGTCACCCGGAAACCGGTCGGGGTGCCACACCTTTACCAATACCCGATAAGCGTCTTTGATCTCGCTCTCGCCGGCATTGGCCGGCAACTCCAGCACGTCCAGCGCGGCACACCGCGCGCACCGGTTACCCGTGCCTTCTGCCAGATCGCCGCAAGAGCAGTACTGCATATAGCCCCAAAAATGACTTCGATGGGCTGATTATAGGAGGAAAGCCCGGCGGCCCTCCTCACGCAAAGGTGGCACACACCTCAGGAATCCGTAAAATATAAGCTGGATGCCTTTCACCGAACAATACGACGTTGCCGTGGTCGGCGCGGGCCATGCCGGATGCGAAGCCGCCATGGCGGCTGCCCGCATGGGTCTCAAGACCGCACTCATCACGATGAACCTCGATCTGATCGCCCAGATGAGCTGCAATCCAGCCATTGGCGGAGTAGCCAAGGGCCATCTGGTACGCGAGGTCGATGCGCTGGGCGGCATTATGGGCGAGGTTGCGGATGCAGTCGGCATCCAGTTCCGCCTGCTCAACTCTTCGCGCGGCCCGGCCGTCTGGAGCCCACGTGCGCAGTGCGACAAGCAGCTCTATCGCGTAAAGATGCGCGAAGTTCTCGAGGCCCAGCCCGGCCTGCACATTCGACAGGCTGAGGTCGTAAATCTGGTGATCGAAGAGCTGGACGGCGCATCCGAAGCGGCTTTTGACGATTTCGGCGAGCTGCCGCGACCAACCCGTCCGCGCCGCCGCGTTCTCGGCCTCAGGCTCCGCGATGGCCGCAACCTGATGGCCGGAGCCACCATCATCACCACCGGCACATTCTTGAATGGGCTTATCCACTGCGGCGAGGAGCAGTATCCCGCAGGCCGCAGCGGCGAGCCGGCCAGCGTTCTGCTGGGTGAGGCACTGCGTGCACTCGGGCTTCGGACCTGCCGCCTCAAGACTGGAACGCCGCCGCGTCTGGACGGCCGCACCATCCATTGGGAGCGCTTCGAGGAGCAGCCCGGCGATGCGGACCCCACGCCCTTCAGCTTCCGCACAAAGAAGATCGTCCAGCCGCAGGTGAGTTGCCACATCGCCTTCACTACGCCGGAAACGCTGCGGCTCATTCGCGAAAACGTACATCGCTCCGCCATGTACTCGGGCCGCATCGAGGGCATCGGGCCGCGCTATTGCCCGTCGATCGAAGACAAGATCGTCAAGTTTCCCGACAAGACGCAGCACCAGTTCTTTCTGGAGCCTGAGGGCCTTAACACCCACGAGGTCTACGTCAACGGCATGTCTACCTCGCTGCCCATGGAGGTGCAGTGGCAGATCGTGCACTCGATCCCCGGGCTTGAAGATGCAGAGATGCTGCGCCCCGGTTACGCGATCGAGTACGACAGCGTAGACGCGACCGAGCTCGACCGATCCCTGCGCGTCAAGTCCATGGAAGGCCTCTACCTGGCCGGCCAGATCAACGGAACCAGCGGCTATGAAGAGGCTGCCTGCCAGGGCATCATGGCGGGCATCAATGCCGCGCTCTGGCTCAAGGGCCAGGCACCTTTCACGATGGATCGCAGCGAGGGCTACACGGGCATCCTGATCGATGACCTGATCTCCAAAGGCACTAACGAGCCTTACCGCATGTTCACCTCGCGCGCCGAGTTCCGGCTTCATCTGCGCATTGACAACGCGGATCGCCGGCTCACGCCGCATGGCCGCCGTCTCGGCCTCATCAACGACGAAGCGTGGACCGAATACGAGCAGAAGCAGGCTCGCATGGCCGCGCTGGCCCGCCTGCTCACTACCGGTAAAGTGAGTCCGGAGAAGCTCGAACGCGCAGGCTTCGCCGATCTGACTGCAACGGCAGGACAGAGCTGGGCACAACTGCTCAAGCGGCCCGAAATTACCATCGAGCCGCTGCTCTCCGCACTTCGCGAAGACCTTGCCAACGACCCATACCTCGCAACCTGGGCCAACTTTATCTCGCACGACCCGGGTTCAGCTGTCCTGACAGAGTCTGATCCAGCAGCCAGCCCATTGGAGCGTGCAACCCACCGCAATGAGGCGCGTGCTGTCGAAACCGAGATCAAGTTCGCCGGCTATCTCGACCAGCAGAGGAAGTCCATCGAAAAGCTCAAGGCCGCGGAGTCGGTTGCCATACCGGACTGGCTCGAATACGGCATGATCAGTGGCCTTTCGCGTGAGATGCGCGAGAAGCTGGAGCGGGTCCGCCCCGGCACGATCGGGCAGGCAAGCCGCATTCCCGGCGTCACACCCGCGGCGCTGAGCCTGGTACATGTGTCAATCCGGCTGCAGGCTCGTTCTCAAAACGCTAAGAGCGGCAATGATCAGCCGCGTGTTTCCGCCACGCAAACAAACTGATTTGGAATTCTCCGTCAGCCAGACAACCTCCGCCGCGAAAACGGTTTCATAAACGCGAGAGAGGTCCAGACCTGCCACACGCGTCGCTTTGATGAAGTTAAAAGCAACTCCCACACTCTGTTTTTGATCGTTCTTCGTTGCCGGCAATCATCTATCAAAACTATCGAGCCCGTTTCTCCTGCTTTTCGAGAGGCCTGGGCACATTTTCGCCTGCGAAATGACGTGTGGCCACAATCCTTCGCACTGGAGCACCGCGTGGTATCCACTGTTCAACCCATACGGGAATTCGCAAAAAAGCTCGCCTTTCGTTACGCAAATCTGGGTGCGCCCGAGTATCCCTACATCGTGGAACCGGTCCAACTCGCCACATTTGTCAATGAGCTTGAACGGGTGAGAAACATCTCGGGCTCGATACTTGAGATTGGTGTTTCACGCGGCATGACCACCCGGTTTCTCTGCGAACACCTGGCAGTCAGCGGACGAACTCACGAAAATTTTTGCGTGATCGATACGTTCGAATCCTTTGTCCCCAAAGACGTAACCTACGAAGTGAAACACCGCGGTAAGGCGCCCGGAGAAATCTGGGGCTTCGGCTACATCGATTACGACGCGTGGAAACGCAACTTCAGGAAGTTCCCGTTCGTTACTGCGTACAAGGCCGATTGCTCCACCTTCGACTACTCGCTTGTGGCGCCGATCAAATTTGCGTTCCTCGATGTAGATCTCTATCTGGCCACCAAGGCCGCGCTCAGACACATCTATGCCAATCTTGTGGACGGCGGCATCATCCTTATCGATGACGTCATGCGTCCGTCGCGCTGGGACGGGGCATATCAGGCCTACTCAGAGTTTTGCGACGAGCTCGGCCTGCCATTCCATCAGATCGGGACCAAGATGGGAGTGATCCGAAGATAGATCGAGTGTACGGTTCGACGATCTTCCAGCTCACGCGCGGTTGCGATCGAGTTTCGGCAGAAAGCCCGTCAGCAGGCCAATGGCCGGCAGCCACGCACATAAGCGATAGACAAACACAATACTGGTGAGATCGGCGAGCCACCCCAATACAGCAGCACCGATGCCTCCCATGCCGAAGGCCAGCCCGAAAAAGATGCCCGAAACAAGGCCCACGCGGCCCGGCATCAGCTCCTGCGCATACACCACAATGGCTGAAAATGCCGATGCAATCACGAAGCCGATAATGGCCGAGAGAATCCCCGTCCAGAAAAGGTTTGCGTAGGGAAGCATCAGCGTGAACGGCAATACGCCGAGAATCGATCCCCAGATCACGTAACGCGGGCCGATGCGGTCGCCAATCGGCCCGCCCATGAAGGTCCCCGCCGCAGCTGCTCCCAGGAAAACGAACAGATGCAGTTGTGAACTGCGCACGGAAACGTGAAAGCGCGAGATGAGATAGAAGGTGAAGTAGCCGGTCATGCTGGCCAGATAGAAGTACTTTGAAAAAACCAGCGCGGCCAGCACTGCAATTGCGCGAGCCACGGAACCACGCGACAGGTTCGGCCCTTGCTCTGCATGCTCGCGGCTCTTGCTCACGCGGGCCAGATGATGCGAACGCCAGCGGCCGACTCCGATCAACACCACAATGCCTGCAACGGCAGCGAGTGCAAACCACGCAACACCGCGCTGGCCCAGCGGCAGCACAATCAGCGCCGCCAGCAACGGACCGATGGCTGAGCCCGCATTGCCGCCCACCTGGAAAAACGACTGAGCAAATCCATGCTGGCCTCCCGACGCGAGGCGCGATATACGCGAAGACTCCGGATGAAAGACCGCAGAGCCGGTGCCCACCACTGCCGCGGCCAGCAGCAACATCTTGAACGTAGGCGCTGCAGCCAGCAGCAGAATTCCCGCCAGCGTAAAGCACATCCCAATGGCCAGCGCATACGCCACCGGACGGCGATCGGTATAGTGCCCGATGAATGGCTGCAGCAGACTGGCAACAATCTGGTAGACCAGCGTAATCAGTCCGATCTGGCCGAAGTCCAGATGAAATGAGGTTTTCAGAATCGGGTAGATCGACGGCAGCAACGACTGAATCATGTCGTTCAGCAGATGACACAGGCTGACGGCGGCAAGAACGCTCATGGCTGCCCTGGCTGCAGCGGGCGCCGGCGACTCGATTTCTCCTGGAATGATTGGGCTTGCTGTGGATTGTGACATCGTTACGGGTTCAACTTTAATGATAAATACAACCGGCTCAGGCGCAGGAGAAAGGGCATACGCCGGCCTCGCCGTTACGAGACAAATGCCTCAGGTACGTGCGTGAGTCTGCTGGTTGCAGCTCCTGTCACTATTTCGACAGAAATGGAATATGGAACGGTTCGTCGGCAGTGGTTGACTGCTTCTTCTGCTTTTGCTTCTCTTTCGCGCTCGAGTTGGTGAGCAGCGCTGTGCGCTGTGAGTTCACACACAGCCAGCCGCCGCGCACCTGCTGAAAGACATGCGTGAATACGCCTTTTTCGTCCACCGGTTTCCCGTCCACCTTGTGCTGCAGCGAATAAGTCCCGTTGGCCACGGCCACGTCGCCCAGCATGCGCACGGTTATGACTTTCTGCGTCAGGTAGACCGTCTTATCGTCTCCGGTAATCAGCTGCGCCACCTGCTGATTGCGGGTGGTCACGTCGCCTGAAGCCGAGACGTCGACAAGCAGCGGCGAAAGCACCAGTTCCAGCCCATACTGATCGCGCTTGTTCACGGAGTCCGACCAGGTGTCTTCAATCTTCTGGAACTGGGCCACCGTCGTGGCCTGGGTTGAAGTAATGGGAGGCGTTGCTGTTGCCGCAGCCGGACCAGCGGTTTGGGCGACAGCGGCGCAGCAGGAAAGTAGCAAAACAGAAAAGCAAAGATGAGGACGATTCATAAACAACCGGGACCGCCAGCCCCGAAGGCCGACTCTAGGAAAAATCATATCCTTTTGACTCACCAGACTGCCTACAGGGAGCGAAGAAATCGTCGCATCTCACCCCTCAGGTGATAGCCTTGCATGTTGCCTCAGGAAACAGGGACCAGCATGCATTCCAACCACAACCACCACCCCAACCACACGAACCACGTCAATCATTCCGATCAGCCGCACCACAACGGCCATCCTTATCATTTCAATCTGGTTGCCGCCGCGCACGCATCCATGATCGAGCACGGGTTCCAGCCGGACTTCCCTGCTGCTGCCGCGGCTGAACTGGCATCTATCCAGTCCCATTTCGATCTGCCCGCAAACCACGGCATTCGCGATCTGCGCTCCCTGCTCTGGTCCTCCATCGATAACGACACATCCAAAGATCTCGACCAGATTGAGTGGGCTGAGCAGCTTCCCGACGGACGCATCCGTGTTCTTGTCGGTGTAGCCGACGTTGACTGCCGCGTCCATCAGGGCACGGTCATTGACAGCCACGCTCAGAGTGAAACCACCTCGGTCTATACCGGCGTTAAAGTCTTTCCAATGCTGCCGACAGAGCTCTCGGAAAGCGCGACCTCGCTCAATGAGAATGAAGACCGCGTTGCCATGGTGATCGAGTTCACCGTCGCGCCGTGCGGGTCCGCAAGCGATGGTAAGGCCTACCGTGCGCTGGTGCGCAATCATGCGCAGCTCGCCTATCCCAGCGTGGGCGCGTGGCTCGATCGCAAAGACCCGGCACCCGCCAAAGTAGCCGCAAGCGCCGATCTGGCGGCGCAGCTCCAGTTGCAGGACAAGGCCGCTCAGTGGCTTGTATGCAATCGCTTCCAGCACGGCGCACTCGATCTCGAGACCATTGAAACCCGCCCGGTGATGCTGGCGGATGAGGCGGTCGAGATCGCCCGCCTTGAGAAAAACCGCGCCACCTCACTCATTGAGGAGTTCATGGTGGCGGCGAACGGCGTCATCGCCCGCACATTTCAGGATGCCGGTGTCGCTTCTATCCGCCGCATTGTGCGCACGCCCAAACGCTGGGAGCGCATCGTCGACCTGGCGCGCGGCCTGGGCGCAACCCTTCCAGCAACTCCAGACTCGAAGGCGCTCAATGACTTTCTGCTCGCCCAGCGCCAGAAGGACCCTGACCACTTCCCCGACCTCTCGCTGGCTGTCGTCAAGCTTATGGGTCCCGGCGAATACGTTCTGGTAAAACCCAACGACGCATCGCCCGGCCACTTCGGCCTTGCCGTACAGGACTACACGCACTCGACTGCCCCCAACCGCCGCTTTCCTGACATCGTGACCCAACGGCTGCTCAAGGCCTGGCTGGCCGGAGCGCAACAGCCCTACTCAGAGAGTCAGCTTGACGCTATCGCCAATCGCTGCACTGAGATGGAGGACGCCGCCCGGCATGTGGAGCGCGACATGCAAAAGCGCATCGCCGCTGTCGTCCTTCACCCGCATATCGGCCAGAGCTACCCTGCCATCGTCACCGGCGTGAACCAGTACGGAACCTTCGTCAGAGCCCTGAATCCGCACGTAGAAGGCATGCTCGTCCAGGGCGGCAAGGGCCTGGATGTTGGCGATAAAGTTACGGTTCGTCTCGTAAATACCGATCCCGAGCGCGGCCATATTGATTTTGCAATCTAAGTTATTGAAATAATTATTCTTGATGAACTTGCCGATGGCCTTCCACGGGTCTTTCGGTATAAGACGCCTCCGCGCTGATTTATCAGTCCGAAACCCGGAAAGCTGCGTCTAATAGTGCAGACATCGATACGCAGCGAATTACAGCCGTAGAAAGCGTGCGTCTCGAACAAGAGCCCCACCATGAGGGGCGTATCCGAACGGCATCTTCCAGCTCTGCACTCCCCCTGATCAACTGTGCGGGCAGGCATGCCAACTTTGAAACCTGGTGAGACTAGTGACCTCTGTTTTCCGGCTTTTTGCGGTGACGCTTACCTGCGGGATTGTCTCTACACTCCTGCCTGCCCAAACCTCAATCCAGCCCTCATCGACTCTTCCTCAGCAGCCCGGCGTAGAAGTTGCTTCAGCCGCGCTTCCCGATGCACCCGAACCGCAAAATTCCAGTTCATTGTCTCAGCAAGACACGACGGCCCAGGCACAGTCCGGCCAGAAAGAGATTCCGCTCTCAAGACAGCAGCCCAAGCGCATCCTCGGCCTCATGCCCAACTACCGTGCGGTGAGCGCCGGAGCCATTCCGCCGCCGCCCACTGCCAGACAGGCTTTCAAGATCGCCACGCAAAACAGCTTCGACTACTCTTCCTATGTTTTCGTCGGCATCACCTCGCTCATCGCCGAGGGAGGCGACGCGCACAAACAGCTCGGCAAGGGCGTTCCCGGTTTCTGGGCCTACTATTGGCGCGGATTCGTCGACAAAACCGATGGCAACTACTGGGTGATCTTTGCGCTACCCACCGTGCTGCACGAGGATGAGCGCTACTACGCCCGCGGCGAGGGCGGCATCATGAAACGCGCTCTCTACTCCACCTCCCGCGTGCTTATCACGCCCGACTACAACCACCACAACACCATCAACGGCGCTGAACTGCTGGGCCGCGGCATCTCGCAGGGAATTTCTCTCGCATACTACCCCAGTTCCGATCGCACCGCCGGCGCACTCGCGCAAAAATATGGATACGCCATCGTGCGCGACGCCGCGACCAACACCTTCCGCGAATTCTGGCCCGATATCGCCGTCCACGTACTGCATCGCCATCCCTAGAACGTCGACATGGCGAGCTCAGTCAACAAGCAGGGCGGAGCGGCTAAAGGAGACGTCAAGTCGAGGCAGCGGCGGCTGTTATAAGCTGATCAATCGATGAACAACGCCCTCCGCAACTGTACTCATCTTGTTCTGCTTGCCGCTCTGTTGCTCCTTGCGCCGGCTACATCGCGCGCACAGCAAACCCGCATTGTGCTCGACGGCGCCGACACCGGCCGCATCTTCGACGGTCTGGGCGCGGCCAGCGCCGGCGCATCGTCACGCCTGCTCTACGACTATCCCGAGCCGCAGCGCAGCCAGATCCTCGACTACCTCTTCAAACCCGGCTACGGTGCAGCGCTCCAGCATCTCAAGGTGGAGGTCGGCGCCGACGTCAACTCCACCGACGGCTCTGAGCCGAGTCACATGCGTACGCCCACTGACCACGATTCCACGCGCGGCTACGAGTGGTGGCTGATGGCCGAGGCGCACAAACGCAATCCAAACATCGTGCTTGAAATCCTGCCCTGGGGTGCGCCTGCCTGGGCAGGTGCAACCGTAGACGGCAAGCGGACGCTCTACACGCCGAAGATGGCCTCGTACATGGTCGACTTCATCCGCACCGCCAAACACGACTACGGCCTCGACATCGC